>MEDL01000116.1 GCA_001724785.1 Acidovorax sp. SCN 68-22
GCTGGTGACCAACCGCGCCATCAACCTGGTGGAGGAGGGCGTGGACGTGGCCCTGCGCGTGCGCGAATCGGTCGAAGGCAGCGCCAGCATGGTCGTGAAGCGGCTGGACCGCACCAGCCAGCTGCTGGTTGCCAGCCCGCTGCAGCTGGCGCGCCAGGGCACACCGCGCACGCTGGCCGACCTGGGCAAGCTCGACAGCATGGCCATGGCGGCGCAGGACGGCAAGGCGACCTGGCACCTCATCGGACCGGGCGGCGTGCGCGAGACGGTGGTGCACCAGCCGCGCTATGTGGCCGACGACCTGCTGACCCTCAAGTTTGCCGCCGTGGCCGGCACCGGGCTGTGCTGGCTGCCCGACTACATGTGCCAGGACGAGATCCGCAGCGGCGCGCTGGTGCATGTGCTCCCGGACTGGGTGCAGCCACCGGGCATCTTCCACGCCGTGTTCCCGACACGCCGGGGCCTGGCGCCAGCGGTGCGCAAGTTCCTCGACTTCCTGGCGGAAACGGTGGCCGGCCAGCCGGCTTGAGGGTTCAGGGCCGCGCGAACACGATGCCCCAGGCCTGGCGCGCCGCGCCGGCCAGCGCCATCGCCCAGGCGAGCAGCGCCACCGCGAGGAAGACGACGGGCAGCGCGCTGAGGAAATCGAAACCCATCGCCAGCCGCATTTCCTGCGTGCAGGCGGCGTACATGCCGAGCGGGAACACCGCACCCCAGTACAGCGGGTCGTAGCGCAGTCCGAAGCGCTTGGCACCGTAGCGCCAGACGGCCAGCACCAGGAGCATGGGAATCCACCAGGTGCCGGTGGCCCAGTAGAACACCGTGAAGCCCTTGAGGAAGGGCAGGAGCGAAGCGAGGAACGGCGCCTGCGGCGCGTTCACGATGAGCAGCGAGCCGGCGAGCGTGGAAATCGCCATCGCGCCCATGTTGATCCAGTACGGCGGCGCCAGGTCGCCCGGGCTGAAGGGGAAGAAGGTGTAGCGGTAGAAGATGAGCGACATCATCCAGATGTAGAGCATGCCGCCCCAGAGCCACATCGAGAGCGCGAAGAAGTTGAGCTCCAGCCGGTACGGCTGGGCGATGTGCGTGGCCAGCAGGGCGCTCAGCACCGCCACCGACTGCGTGGCCACCACCGCCAGCAGCCAGCCGCCGCTGATGCCCCGGTCGAGCGGCGGCTTGTCTTCCTTGATGGTCAGCGCGGTGAAGATGGTGTAGGTCAGCAGCAGCCACAGCGCCAGGCCGGTGGCCCAGAGCACCAGGCCGGCCGTGTCCCAGCCCATCAGCAGCAGGCACTGGCTGCCCAGCACGTTGGTTGCCGCCACCGACGTGAAGAAGGCCGGCCCGCGCAGGTGGCCAAGCAGGTCGGCGAAAAACCGCTGGGGAAAGAACAGCAGGCGCGCCAGGTACAGGCACCACATCAGTGCGTACAGCGCCGCGTTCAGCGCGAACAGGCCCAGCGCCAGGGCCTGGTGCCCCAGCATGTGCGCGCCGATGGAGACGATGCCGGTGGCCATGACCATGCCGAAGTTGGCCGGCGACATGCCGGCCAGCGCCGTGCGCCAGGGGGCGGGTGGGGTTGCGGGCGGCATGGGGGTACGGGGGGTTCCAGGCAGGGCGGGCGCGGCGCGCGCCGGGGGCGATCATAGAACCAGCGGGAACACCTCGAAGAGCAGTCTTTATGCTCATTCCGACATTTATTAAAAAACAATTAGTCGTTTGAGTTTTAAAGAGCTCTGGCCACAATCCCCCATCACGCAATTTTCAGGCCCGCCTGCCCGTTACCTTCATGAAAATCCGCACCCTGATCGCCGCCCTGGCCCTTGGCATTTCCACGCACGCGATGGCGCAGAACGCGCTGCTCAATGTGTCCTACGACGTGGCGCGCGAGTTCTACAAGGACTACAACACCGCCTTCGTCGCGCACTACAAGAAGACCACCGGCAAGGACGTGAAGATCGACCAGTCCCACGCCGGCTCCAGCGCCCAGGCGCGCGCCGTGAACGATGGCCTGGCGGCGGACGTGGTGACCATGAACACGACGACCGACGTGCAGTTCCTCGCCGACAACGGCGTGGTCGCCAAGGATTGGGCGAAGAAATTCCCCAACGACGCCTCGCCCACCACCTCCACCATGCTGTTCATGGTGCGCAGCGGCAACCCCAAGGGCATCAAGGATTGGGACGACCTGCTCAAGCCGGGCATCAAGGTCATCGTCGTCAATCCCAAGACGGGCGGCAACGGCCGCTACGCCTACCTCGCCGCTTGGGGTTCGGTGCGCGAGAAGGGTGGCACCGACGCCGAGGCGGCGGAGTTCGTCGCCAAGCTGTACAAGAACGTGCCGGTGCTCGCCAAGGGCGGGCGCGACGCCACGGCGACCTTCCTGCAGCGCGGAATCGGCGATGTGCTGATCACCTTTGAATCGGAAGTGGTGTCCATCGAGCGCGAATTCGGCAAGGGCAAGGTCGATGCGGTCTACCCGTCGGTCAGCATCACCGCCGAGAACCCGGTGGCCGTGGTCGAGCGCACGGTGGCCAAGAAGGGCACGGCCGAGCTGGCCAAGGCCTACCTGGACTACCTGTACTCCGAGGAAGCCCAGGAAATCGCTGCCAAGCACGCGGTGCGCCCGCGCTCGGAAAAGGTGCTGGCGCGCCACGCCGACCTGTTCAAGCCGATCAAGCAGTTCACCGTGGCGAAGTACTTCGGCAGCCTGACGGAAGCGCAAAAGGTCCACTTCAACGACGGCGGCCAGTTCGACAAGCTGTACGCTCCCGGCAAGTAAGCCATGGCCGCCTCCGCCGCCGGGGCGCCTGCGCGCCCGGCCCGGCGTGCCAGCCAGCGCGTGCTGCCCGGCTTCGGGCTGACGCTGGGCTACACGCTTTTCTACTTGAGCGTCATCGTCCTGATTCCCCTGTCGGCGCTGGTGTTCAACACCTTGTCGCTGACCTGGGGCGAGTTCTGGACGGCCGTCGCCGCGCCGCGCGTGCTGGCTTCGTACCGGCTGACCTTCGGCGCGTCGCTACTTGCCGCCGTGATCAACCTGGTGTTCGGCCTGCTGATCGCCTGGGTGCTGGTGCGCTACCGTTTTCCCGGCAAGCGCATCGTCGACGCCCTGGTCGACCTGCCGTTCGCCCTGCCCACCGCCGTGGCCGGCATCTCGCTCACAGCGCTGCTGGCTGGCAACGGCTGGGTCGGCAGCCTGCTGGCGCCGCTGGGCATCGAACTGGCCTTCAAGCCCGCCGGCATCGTCGTGGCGCTGGTCTTCATCAGCCTGCCGTTCGTCGTGCGCACGGTGCAGCCGGTGCTGGAAGACACCGAGCGCGAGCTCGAGGAAGCCGCCACCAGCCTGGGCGCCAACCGCTGGCAGGTGTTCACCAAGGTGCTGCTGCCGACGATCACGCCGGCGCTGCTCACCGGGTTCGCCATGGCCTTCGCGCGCGCCGTGGGCGAGTACGGTTCGGTGATCTTCATCGCCGGCAACATGCCCATGGTGTCGGAAATCACCCCGCTCATCATCATCGGCAAGCTCGAACAGTACGACTACGCCGGCGCCACCGCCGTGGCGGTGGTGATGCTGGCGATCTCCTTCGTGCTGCTGCTGCTCATCAACGCCCTCCAGGCCTGGCAACGCCAAAGAAGATGAAACACCCCCTGAGTCGCTTCGCGCCTTCCCCCTCTCCTTCGGGAGGGGGACGCACCCCGTGGCCTGGCAAAGCCAGTTCCACGGGTGCCCTGGTGTGGGGCCGCGCTGTCGCAGTCGCAATGCACGGTGGGAAAAACCCATGAATACACGCACTGTTCGCCGCGCGCGGGGCGGCACCACCGAGGCGCCCTGGGTGCGGGCGTTGCTGATTGGCGTGGCGCTCGCCTTCATGGTGCTGTTCCTGGTGCTGCCGCTGGCCGCCGTGGCCGCCGAGGCGCTGAGGAAGGGCCTGGGCGCCTACCTGGAGGCGCTGCGCGAACCCGACGCCTGGGCCGCCATCCGCCTCACGCTGCTGACGGCAGCGATCGCCGTGCCGCTCAACCTGGTGTTCGGCATCGCCGCCGCCTGGTGCATCGCCAAGTACGAATTCAAGGGCAAGGCTTTTCTGACGACGCTGGTGGATCTGCCGTTTTCCGTCTCGCCCGTGGTCGCCGGCCTGACGTACGTGCTGATCTTCGGCGCCAACGGCTGGTTCGGCGCCTGGCTGGCGGCGCACGACATCAAGATCATCTTCGCCGTGCCCGGCATCGTGCTGGCCACCATCTTCGTCACCGTGCCTTTCATCGCGCGCGAGCTGGTCCCGCTCATGCAGGCGCAGGGCAACGACGAGGAGCAGGCCGCCATCGTGCTCGGTGCGAGCGGCTGGCAGACCTTCTGGCACGTGACGCTGCCGAACATCAAGTGGGGCCTGGTCTACGGCGTGATCCTGTGCAATGCGCGCGCCATGGGCGAATTCGGCGCGGTGTCGGTGGTCTCGGGCCACATCCGCGGGCAGACGAACACCATTCCGCTGCACGTCGAGATTCTCTACAACGAATACCAGTCGGTGGCGGCCTTCGCTTCGGCCTCGCTGTTGGCCCTGCTGGCCCTGGTCACGCTGGTGATCAAGAGCGTGGCCGAGTGGCGCCAGGAACAGCAGCTGCGCGAAGCGGCCGAGCTGCCGCCCGAAAGGCCGCCGGCCGGCGCGTGAGGAAACACCATGAGCATTGAAATCCGCAACGTCAGCAAACATTTCGGCGATTTCCGCGCACTCGACGACGTCAGCCTCAACATCGATTCGGGCGAGCTCATCGCGCTGCTCGGGCCGTCGGGCTGCGGCAAGACGACGCTGCTGCGCATCATCGCCGGGCTGGAAACGCCCGACCAGGGCAGCATCCATTTCGCCGGCGAGGACACCACCGACGTGCACGTGCGGGAGCGCGGCGTGGGCTTCGTGTTCCAGCACTACGCGCTGTTTCGCCACATGACGGTGTTCGAGAACGTCGCTTTCGGCCTGCGCATGAAACCGCGCAAGCTGCGCCCGAGCGAGGCGCAGATCAAGAAGAAGGTCATGGAGCTGCTCGGCCTGGTGCAGCTCGACTGGCTCGCCGAGCGCCACCCCTCGCAGCTCTCGGGTGGGCAGCGCCAGCGCATCGCCCTGGCGCGCGCGCTGGCCGTCGAGCCCAAGGTGCTGCTGCTCGACGAGCCCTTTGGCGCGCTCGACGCCAAGGTGCGCAAGGAATTGCGCCGGTGGCTGCGCCGCCTGCACGACGAGCTGCACGTGACCAGCATCTTCGTCACGCACGACCAGGAAGAGGCCCTGGAAGTGGCCGACCGCGTGGTCGTCATCAACAAGGGCCGCGTCGAGCAAAGCGGCTCGCCGCAGGAGGTGTGGGACCACCCGGCCAGCCCCTTCGTCTATGGCTTCCTGGGCGACGTGAACCTGTTCCACGGCCGCGCGCACGAAGGCCAGGCCGAGGTCGGCGGCATGCGGCTGGCCGCGCCCGAGCACGGCGCGGCGCAGAACGAGAAGGTGCTGGCCTACGTGCGGCCGCACGACATCGACGTCGAGCGGCCCGGCCCCGGCGCGCCCGTGCCGGCGAACGCGCTGCTGGCGGTGCTGACGCGTGCCATCGTCGTCGGCCCGATCGCGCGCCTGGAACTTATCCAGAAGCCGGGCGCCAAAGCAGCCGACAATGCAGAACCCGAAACGGTGATCGAGGCGCAGATTCCGGCCCAGCAGTTTCGGGACATGGCGTTTCGCGAAGGCGAGGCGCTGCTGGTCACGCCGCGCCGCGCCCGGGTATTTCTCGACCAGGCGGCCGGCATCTGATACGGTTTTGCCTTCAACCGGCCAACGTCGTTGGGCCGCCTTGCCGTGCTACAGCACTGTCTGCGGCGCCCCGCCTAGTTATCCGGCTGAAGGCAGAACCGTCTGAGGCGCCCCGGCCGGGGCGCCACGTGTTCGACGTTCTGGGGTTTTGATGATTCTCGACTGGTTCACCACGGCGCCACGGCGCATCCTGGCGCTGATCTGCCTGGCCTGCATCGGCCTGCTGGCGTTCGGCCTGTACCTGCAGCATGTCGTGGGCCTGGAGCCCTGCCCGATGTGCATTGTGCAGCGCTATGCTCTTATTTTAGTAGCTATCTTCACAGGACTGGCAAGCGCTAGAGGCCAAAAAGGCTGGATTTTTTCGTGGTCGGTGCTGGCCTTGCTGGCCGCCGGCTTTGGCGCCTTCACCGCCGCCCGCCAGAGCTGGCTGCAGTGGTACCCGCCGGAGTTCGCCATGTGCGGGCGCGACTTCTACGGAATGATCGAGAACTACTCCTTCAGCCGCGCCATCCCCATGATCTTCCGCGGCTCGGGCGATTGCGCGGCGATCGACTGGACTTTCCTCGGCGGCTCGATCGCCAACTGGTCCTTCCTGTGCTTCGTCGGCATGGGCGCGCTGCTCGTGCTGCTGCTGGTGCGCGGCGCCCGGCCGGCCGGCGGCGCGGCGGCCCCGGCCTTGTAGGCGCGGGGGTCTGCCCGGCCTGTGAGATTTCGTTACCATCGCCAGGGCCCGGCGCACCGGGACGCAAGGGGGCGCGATGGAGAAACAAACCGCAATGGGCTTGTTCGCCCGGCTGGACCAGCTCAACCGGATCGGCGCCGCGCTCTCGCGCGAGCGCAACATCGAGCGCCTGCTCGAGAACATCCTTGAAGCTGCCAAGGCGCTGACCGGCGCCGACGGCGGCACGCTCTACAGCGTGACCGAAGACCGCAGCGCGCTGCGCTTCGAGATCATGCGCACCGATTCCCTGGGCATACGCCTGGGCGGCACCACGGGCAAGGCGATCGACCTACCCGATCTGCCGCTGCGCCGCGCCGACGGTTCGCCCAACGACGCGCTGGTGGCGGCGCACGCCGCGTTGCACGGCCGCGCGGTGAACATCGCCGATGCCTACACCGCCGAGGGCTTCGACTTTTCCGGCACGCGCGCCTTCGACCAGCGCACCGGCTACCGCTCGCAGTCCTTCCTGACGGTTCCCATGACGGACCACCAGGGCGAGCTCATCGGCGTGCTGCAGCTGCTCAACGCGCTCGACCCCGGCACCGGCGAGGTGGTGGCGTTTTCCAGCGCCGACCAGAGCCTGAGCGAATCGCTTGCCTCGCAGGCGGCGATCGCGCTCTCCAACCGCCTGCTCATCACCCAGCTCGAACGCCTGTTCGAGTCCTTCGTCAAGCTGATCAACATCGCCATCGACGAAAAATCGCCCTACACCGGCGGCCACTGCGAGCGCGTGCCTGAGTTGACCATGATGCTGGCCGAGGCGGTGGACGCCACCACCACCGGCCCGCTGGCGGACTTTCGCATGAGCGAGCGCGACCGCTACGAGCTGCAGATGGCGGGGCTGCTGCACGATTGCGGCAAGATCACCACGCCGGTGCACGTGGTGGACAAGGCGACCAAGCTGCACACGCTGTACGACCGCATCGGGCTGATCGACACGCGCTTCGAGGTGCTGCGCCGCGATGCCGAACTGGCCGCGCTGCGCGCTCAGCTGGCGCTGCGCCCGGTGGTCGACGCGGGGGCCGAGGAAATCGCCACCGCCGGCCTGCGGCGCGAAATGCAGGCCATCGACGAGGACCGGGACTTCCTGCGCCAGTGCAACCGCGGCGCCGAAGCCATGCGCCCGGCGGACCAGGAGCGCGTGCGCGAGATCGGCGCGCGGCGCCAGTGGCGCAACGCCGACGGCGTGCAGACCGCCTTCCTCACGGCCGAAGAGGTGGAGAACCTCACCATCCGCGCCGGCACGCTGACCCAGGCCGAGCGCGACACCATCAACTACCACATCGTCGCCACCATCAAGATGCTGGAGGCCTTGCCCTGGCCGCACCACCTGAAGAACGTGCCCGAATACGCCGGCGGCCACCACGAGCGCATGGACGGCAAGGGCTACCCGCGCGGCCTGACGCGCGAGCAGATGTCGCTGCAGGCCCGCATGATGGGCATCGCCGACATCTTCGAGGCGCTCACCGCGGCCGACCGCCCCTACAAGAGCGGCATGAAGCTCTCGCAGGCGCTGGCCATCATGGAGCGCATGAAGCACGGCGGCCACATCGACCCCGACCTGTTCGATGTATTCGTGCAGCGCAAGGTGTACCAGCGCTACGCCGAAAAGTTCCTTGATCCCGAGCAGATCGACGAGGTGGGAGCCGCTCCATCCAGGGCGTGATGGCTGTAGATCTCCGGCTGTTTCGGCGGTGTGGCCGGTCGGCCCTTGCGGGATCGTCGCATCTTGAGCCCCACGCGCCGCCAGCCAATCACTATGCCGGTGAGGCTGATGGCGAGCCCTCCCAGGCTGAGCACGATCAG
>MEDL01000117.1 GCA_001724785.1 Acidovorax sp. SCN 68-22
GGACGGCGCCATGCTGCTGGCCATCGGCAACGACGGGCAGTTCCAGCGCTTTTGCGCCGCCGCCGGGCAGCCCGAGTGGGCGCAGGATGCGCGCTTTGCCACCAACACGCTGCGCGTCCAACACCGCGCCGCGCTGATCCCGGCCATGGAAGCCGTCACGCGCACGCGCAGCACGGCGGACTGGATCGCGCTGCTGGAAGACAAGGCCGTGCCCTGCGGCCCCATCAACACCATCACCCAGGCCTTTGACGACGCCCAGGTCAAGGCGCGCGGCCTGCGCGTGGACCAGCCGCGCAGTGCGGGCGACGGCATCGCGCAGGTGTCCACCGTGGCCAGCCCGCTGCGCCTCGCGCGCAACCCGCCCGTGCTGCGCCACGCACCGCCGGCCCTGGGCCAGCACACCGACGAGGTGCTCGCCGAGCTGGGGCTGGACAGCGCGCGCATCGCCGCGCTGCGCGCCGCCGGGGTGGTCTGACCGCCCCGGGTCCTGCATCGCGCCACCGGGAAAAAATCCGATGGAAAATTGCCTCCATCGCATTGTGGTAAAGCGATGGAAGCTATCAACAAAATAGCAAAGGAGACCCGACATGGCCGAACACGGTGCCGACATCCTGTGGGAACGCGGGGAGCACGAAGATTTCCTCAAGCAGCGCTACAGCCGGCGCCACAGCATCCGCTTTGATGGCGGCGCGGTCATCGCCGGGTCGTCGTCGCCGCACGTCGTGCCGCTGCCCTGGTCCGATGCCGCGGCGATCGACCCGGAGGAAGCCTTCGTCGCCTCGCTGTCAAGCTGCCACATGCTGTGGTTTCTCTCCCTGGCCGCCGAGCAAGGCTGGTGCGTGGACCGCTATCAGGATGCGGCGCGCGGCGTGATGCAGAAAAACGCCGAAGGCCACATGGCCATCACCCGCGTGACGCTGCGGCCCGAAGTGCGCTTTTCCGGCGCCGCACTGCCGACGCGCGCGCAGATCGACGCACTGCACCACGAGGCGCACGCCCGCTGCTTCATCGCCAACTCGGTCAAGAGCGAGGTGCGCTGCGAACCGGTGTACCTGCCATAGGGCGCCTTGAAAAATGCGGTAGCTTGGCAGCGGCGACTCGCGGGTATTGCCGGACAATTGCGGTACGCCGCAGGCTGTCCACGCCCCTAGAATTTGCCATCGGCGCACGATGCAGCGCCAAGGAAGCCCTCCATGAAGAAAACCGCCCAGCAGGAAATCGACGAGCGCACCAACCTGACCGGCAGCAACAAGTTCGAACTGCTGCTGTTTCGCCTGGGCACCGACAGCGCCCAGGGCCAGTCGGAGCTGTTTGGCATCAACGTCTTCAAGATCCGCGAGATCGTCGCCATGCCGACCATCACGCCCATCGTCGGGGCGACGCCGCACTCGCTCGGGGTGGTCAACCTGCGCGGGCAGGTGATTCCGGTGCTGGACCTGCCCTCCATTGTCGGCTGCACCCCCAAGACGGGCCTGAACATCATGCTGGTCACGGAATTCGCGCGCACCACGCAGGCCTTCGCCGTCGAATCCGTCGAGGACATCGCCCGGCTCGACTGGAACCAGGTGATGTCGGCCGAAGCGAGCGGCGCCGCCGGCAAGCTCGTCACCAGCATCGCACGGCTCGACGGCAACACCGACAACACGCGCCTGGCCCAGGTGCTGGACGTGGAGGCCATCCTGCAAATGGTTTCGCCGTCCGACGAGCACCAGGTGGATCCCCAGAAGGTGGGCGCCAAGCTGCTGCTGCGTCCCGGCACCATCGTGCTGGCGGCGGACGATTCCTTCGTCGCCCGGTCCCTGATCGAGCAGGAGCTCAAGGTGCTGCAGGCCCCCTACGAGATGACCAAGTCGGGCAAGGAAGCCTGGGACCGGCTCAATGCCCTGGCCGCCGCCGCCGAGGCCGAGGGCAAGACGGTGCTCGACAAGGTTGCCCTGGTGCTGACCGACCTGGAAATGCCGGAGATGGACGGCTTCACCCTGACGCGCAACATCAAGCAAAGCGCGCGCTTCAGCGGCCTGCCGGTGGTGATCCACTCGTCGCTCTCGGGCTCGGCCAACGAAGACCATGTGCGCAGCGTCGGCGCCGATGGCTACGTGGCCAAGTTCGTCGCCGAAGACCTGGCGCAGACACTGCGCCAGGTGCTCCCCTGAGCACGCGGGCACCCAGGCGCGTGGGTTTACAACCCGCAACATTTGCCAAGCGCAGGCAAAGACAGGCAATGTAGGCGTTGGCCGTCAACCGGCCGGTTGCGGTAGGCGTATAAGCTGGGATACGCCCCGCTGCGCCGCTCCGGCGCGGCGGAAACCTCCCCCGGGCAGCCCCGCTGCCGGAGTACCGCCATGCTTTCCAAACCACTTCCCCGTCTTGCCGCAGCGGCCGTGCTGCTGGCCGCCGCCACGGGCTGCACCACCATTCCGGGCGATCCTTACTACGACGGCTACGGCGCACCGACCACGGTGTACGGTGGCGCCACGGTGTACGAAACCTACCCCAGCTACCCCGTTTATCCCACCGTGGGCTGGGACCGCCAGGACCGCTGGGAAAACATGCGCGACGACCGCGAGCGCCGCGCCTGGCGCGACCGCCAGGCAGCGCGCGAGCGCGACCAGCGCGAGCGTGAAGAACGCGCCCGGCGCGACCGCGATCACCAGCGCAGCGAATGGGACCGCCAGCAGCGCGACCGCCAGAACGCCCAGCGCGAGCAACGCGAACGCGAACAGCGCGAACGCGCTTTGTCGCGCGCCCAACGCGAGCAGCAAGAGCGCGCGAACCGCAACAGCCGCAATTCCGACGGCAGCCCGCGCACCGATTACGACCGCTACAACCCCAAGTCGGGCAGCTGGCTGCCGCGCTCGGAAGACATGCCCTGACCAACCATGCGCTGCCCACCCACCGTCGCCATCGCGCACGCCCCGGTGGCCAGGCCGCGGGCCCTGGTCGCACTGCTGTTCCTCGGTACGCTGCTCGCCGCTGCGCCGGCGTCGGCGCAGGTGATGCGCTGCACCGACGCACGCACCGGCAAGGTCACCTACACCGACGCCGCCTGCGACAGTGGCGCCCAGAGCCGCGAAGTGCAACCGCGCCAGAGCCCGGAGGAACTGGCGCGCGAACGGGCGCAATCCCAGGAGGCCGCGCAGCGCATGCGCGAGCGCCTGGCGGCTGAACAGGCCGCCGCCCAGGAGCGCGAAGCACTGGAAGCGGCGCGGCAGGAACGCGAGGCGCGCCGTGTGCCCAGCACCACCGACTACGCCGCCAGCCCGGCCTGCGCCAGCGCGCGGCGCGCCTTGGAGGCCGTCGCGGGCCGGTCCTCCGCCACGCTGGAGGACAGCGCCCGCCTGGACGCCGCGCAACGCCAGATGGAATTGTCCTGCCTGGGCCCCGAGGGCTATGCGCGCGCCGAAGCGGCGCGGGCGCAGCGCCCCCAGGTGGTGGTGGTGCCGCAGCCGGTCTGGCCGGTACGCCCACGCCCGCCGCACCGGCCCGACCGGCAGGAGCGTCCCTACATCAAGGAATGCACGTCCTTCACCTGCACCGACAGCAACGGCAAGCGCTACCCGCGCACCGGGCGTGGGAGCTTCGAAGAACGCTGAGCGCTGTGCGCGAAGCGGTTCAGCCCAGGTTGCCCGCTGCCATGTAGGCCTGGCGCCAGGTTTCGAACGGCTCGGTGTCGGCGGCCTCGATGGCCTTTTGCGCTTCGCGCGACTCGGCCGCCATGCGCTCGTGCTCGGCTTTGTCCCCATCGCTCCACGGCAACGCGGCGATCGCCGCCTGGGCGTCGGCCGAGGCCTGCGCGGCGAAGCGCACGTGGCTGTTGCCGTGCGCCTGCGCCATGGCGCCGAGCACCCGGGCCGAGGGGGTGGTGTCGGGTGCGTCCAGGGCGGCGCGCGCCGCCCCCAGGGCCTGCGCGAACGCGGCGCCGCCGTGGGCTGCGTCCAGCGCCTGGGCATAGGGTGCGCATTCATCGAGCAGTTGCGCCGCCCACTCGGCAAGCGGCACCGCCGCGCCACCGCGCTGCAGGCGCAGGCCGGGCTCGCGCCCGCGCGCTGCCGTCAGGTGCTGGTTGTGCTTGATCTCGGTGATCTCGTCGGGCGTGTCCGGCGGGCTGGGCGAGAGCAGGCAGTGCAGCAGGAAGACATCGAGCAGGCGCATGGTCTCGGCGGTGATGCCGACGGGCACGAAGGGGTCGAGGTCCATCAGCCGCACTTCGACGTATTCCACCCCGCGCTCGCGCAGCGCATGCAGCGGCCGCTCGCCGGGCCGGATCACGCGTTTCGGGCGGATGGTGCCGTAGAACTCGTTCTCGATCTGCAGCAGGCTGGTGCCGAGCTGGTTGTAGTCGCCGCCGGGGTTGAGGATGCCGACCGCCTCGTAGGCGGGGTACGGGCGCGTCAGCGCTTCGTGCAGCGACTGCGCGTAGCCATCCAGCCCGTTGTAGCTGACGGCGAGCAGCGCCTGCGCGTCGCTCTGGTAGCCCAGGCGCCCCATGCGCAGCGAGGTGGCGTGCGGCAGGTAGAGCGAGTCGGTGCCGAGCGGCTGCAGCGCGTGCGGCCGTCCCTGGGCGAAGCAGCAGCACAGGGCGGGTGACGCCCCGAACAGGTACAGCAGCACGAAGGCGTGGCGCCGGAAGTTGCGGATCAGGGCGAAATACTGCTCGCTGCCAACGCCGGGCAGGGACCAGTTGTAGTGGATGCCGCAAATGGTCTGCATGCGCCGGCCGTAGCGGTGGCCCAGGCCCATGCGGTAGACGCTTTTTGCGCGCCCGACATTCGAGCCGCCGTAGCGCGCGAGCGGAATCGTCTCGTCCGTGGGCAGGCGGCACGGCATGCTCGACGCCCAGAGCCGCTCATCGCCCTGCGCCATGAGCGTGTGGTGCACGAACTGGTGGATGCGGGTGAGTTCGCCCAGGCAGCTGTCGATTCCCAGGTGGGCGCCGGTGACGAGCTCGATTTGCGACTCGCTGTAGTCGGTGGTGATGTGGGGGTGCGTCAGCGCCGAGCCCAGCGCGGCCGGGTGCGGCGTGAGGGCCAGGTCGCCCGCAGGCAGTACGCGCAAGCCCTCTTTTTCAATGCCGCGGCGGATGCCGAGGAGGGTTTGCGCACGGAGGATGTCCTGCTGGGAGCTCATGGGTGGGGGCGCCGGGGCGTTTCTTGGGTGCGCGGAACTTAGCACGCGGCCTGTGGCCGTGCAGCGCAGGGGGCCAATCGGGCGCGCACCGGATCGGCCCCTCAGGGCGTGACACCCGCGTCAAGCGCGCGCGGCAACCGCCTTCTGCACTTCCAGGGCGCCTTGCGCGGCGCCGCTGGCGGGTACCGTCTCGCCGGCGCGCGCGGTGACTTCCGCCAGCCGCGCCGCCAATTGCTCGGGAGTGTCCGCCGCCGCGCCCAGGAACAGGCCCTGCGTCAGCGTGATGTGCGCGGCCTCGAAACTGCCGGCGCCCGCGCACAGCGTGGTGCGCGTGGGCGCGCTCTCGTGCGCCAGCACCAGCATGGCCGGAACCACGGCCTCAGGCTGGAGCATGTCCAGCACTTCCTGCGGCATCAGGCCCTCGGTCATGCGCGTCGCGGCGGTGGGTGCCAGCGCATTGACGTGGATGTGGTACTTGGCGCCTTCGAGCGCCAGAGTCTGCATCAGGCCGACCAGCGCCAGCTTGGCAGCGCCGTAGTTGCTCTGGCCAAAGTTGCCATACAGCCCGGTGGAGGACGTCGTCATGACGATGCGCCCGTACTGCTGCGCCACCATGTGCGGCCACACCGCCTTGCAGCAGTGCGCGGCGCCCATGAGGTGCACGTCCACCACGGCGCGGAAATCCTGCATGTCCATCTTGGCAAAACTCTTGTCGCGCAGGATGCCGGCGTTGTTCACCAGGACGTCCACCCGGCCCCAGGCGTCCACCGCCTGCTGCACCATGGCCTGCACGGCGGCGAAGTCGGTGACCGAGGCGCCGTTGGCCAGCGCCTCGCCGCCGGCGGCGCGGATCTCCTCCACGACCGCCTGGGCCGCGCTCAGCGCGCCGCCTTCGCCGTGCACGCCACCGCCCAGATCGTTGACCAGCACGCGCGCCCCGCGCGCGGCCAGCGCCAGGGCATGCGCCCGTCCCAAGCCACCCCCGGCACCGGTGACGATGGCCACGCGGCCCTTGAAATCCAATTCCATCTTCTTTGCTCCTGAAAACACAATGTGCTTGCATACTGTAACGGTACGCAACAACGCGCCGGTTGCCGCGCGAGACTCCCCATGCAAGCCGCCACGCCCGCCCCCGACCACCCGCCGCGCGATTCCGCCACCATCGTGCTGCTGCGCGATGCCGCGCAGGGCATGGAAGTGCTGCTCCTGCGGCGCAATGCGCGGGCCTCGAACATGGGCGGGCTGTACGTCTTTCCCGGCGGCAAGCTCGACCCGCAAGACCACTGGGCCGAAGGCAACCCCGGGCTGGACCGGCCGGGCGCCGCGCTCGCCAGCGCCCTGGGCGAAGCCGAGACCCCGCCCGAGCGCGCCGCCGCGCTCTACGTCGCGGCGCTGCGCGAGGCGCTGGAGGAATGCGGCCTGCTGCTGGCCGAGCCGCTGGCGCACGGCGCGGGGCTGGATGCGGGCGCCGTGCGTGCGCGTTTGCGCGGCGGCGAAGGCTTCGCGGCGCTCGTCCAGGCCATGGCGCTGCGGCTGCAGACGCGCGCCCTGCTCCCCTGGTCGCGCTGGATCACACCGCTTGCGCCGAGCATGGCGAGCCGGCGCTTCGATACGCGGTTCTTCGTCGCCCGCGCGCCCGCCGACCAGGTGGCGCGCCACGACGACGAGGAAACCGTGGACACGCTCTGGGCCCGGCCGCGCAGCGCGCTGGAGCAATACCGCGACGGCGCCATCGAACTGGCACCGCCGCAGATCATGACGCTGGCCCACCTGGCCCGGCACGCCAGCGTGGCCGAGGTGCTGGACGCGGCGGCGCGCCAGCGTCCGCCGACGATCCTGCCGCAGGCCTACGACGACGCCGGCACGCGCGTCATCTGCTACCCCGGCGACACGCACCATGCGGTGCGCACGCGCGCCATGCCGGGCCCGACGCGGCTGCTCATGCGTGGGCAGCGCTTCTTCCCCGAGGACGGATTCGACGCCTTGTGGGACTGAGCGGGCCTTAGTACACCACGGGCCGGCTGTAGCGCGGGTCGTGGTGCCACTCCCAGTAGGTGTCGCGCAGGCGCGCGGTCACCGGGCCGACCGCTCCGCTGCCGAGCGCAGCGCCATCGACCCGCGTCACCGGCAAAACGCCGCCGCCCGAGCTGGTGACGAAGGCCTCGCGCGCGGCGCGCAGTTCCGCGGCGGGCAGCGCGCGCACCTGCAGCGGCACGCCCAGCGCCGCGGCGATTTCCATCACCGTGCGCCGGGTGATGCCTTCCAGCACGCCCTGTTCGGGCGTCACGAGCACGCCGTCGGCATTCACGCAAAAGACGTTGAAGCCCGGCCCTTCGACCACGTTGCCGGCGCCGTCGCTCAGGACCACGGTGTCGCCTCCGGCGTCGAGCGCGCCGAGCAGGCCCATGGTCAGGTCGTTCCAGTGGTAGTTCTTGGCGCGCGGGTCGACGCTGCCCGAAGGAATGCGCTGCACCGCGCTGACCATGAGGTTCAGGCCCTGGGCGCGCTGCGCCTCGTTGGCGATCCACACGTAGGGCACCGCAAAGGCATAGAACTGGTTGACAGCCTGGCGCGGGTCGCGCGAGCCCCAGGGCGGTTGCCCGCGCGTGGCGATCATCTCGACGTAGCTGCTGCGCAGGCCCGAGAGGCGCACGCAGTGCTCGAGCACCTCGGTGATGCGCTCCGGCGTGAGCCCCGGGTCGAGGCGGAATTTCGCGCAGCTGTGCATGAAGCGCTCCAGGTGCGCGTCCAGGCGGAAGAACGCGCCTTCCCACACGGTCACCACGTCGTAGGTCGCGTCCGAGCGCAGGAAGCCCCAGTCGGTGAGCGGAATCGCGGCCTCGGCAATGGGCAGATACTGGCCGCGCACGTAGGCGGCGCCTTGGGAATAATCGGTGGCTGTCGTCATGCGGCCATTCTGGCGCTGACAACGCCGCCCAACAAGGATCTCCCATGAAAGCAGTCTGGAATGGCACCACGGTCGCCGAGAGCGACGACACCGTGGTCGTCGAAGGCAACCACTACTTCCCGGAAAGCGCGCTCAAGCGCGAGTTCTTCACCTTCAGCAACCACAAGACCATGTGCCCCTGGAAGGGCCAGGCGACGTATTTCTCGCTCCTGGTGGACGGCGAGATGAACCCCGACGCCGCCTGGACCTACGCCGACCCCAAGCCGGAGGCCGAGCAGGTCCGCGGCCGCGTGGCCTTCTGGAAGGGCGTTACCGTCGCGCCCTGATCGCCNGGGCGCTTCTTGTCCCCGCCCGAACTGGACAATCGTGTGGATAAGCCGGGGAAGCTCCCGTATGGCGCCGCCAAGTCCTTGATCCGTATGACAATCCCTTGGGTCGCTTGTTTTTTGAGCAGACCTGTCGGCGCGGCTTATCCCTGCGTACGCTGGACAATGCTGGGGATAACTCGGCACAAGCCCTGTATGGCCGGCGCAAGTGGCTGCCGTACAAGGGCACTGCTTCCGGTGCCGCTTTTTTGCCCAGCGCCGCTGCCGCCGCAGCGGGATTACTATAAAATAAATAGCTATAAGCGCTTATCCATCAAGCGCTAGAGCCCATTTTTACTTAGAATTTTGAACACTCCCGACCATCCGACCGCGCCCTTCTTCACCGCCACCGTGCTGCCCGACCGTGCGGCGTGCGATGCCTGGCCCGAGCAGACGCTGCTCCTGTCCATGGAGCAGGCCGGCCTGGATTGGCCCAGCTCCTGCCGCAGCGGCACCTGCCGCACCTGCATCGGCCACCTGCGCAGCGGCGAGGTGCGCTACGCCATCGAGTGGCCGGGTCTGACCACCGAGGAACTGCAGGCCGGCTGCGTACTGCCCTGCGTGGCCTACCCGGTATCGGACGTGGAACTGCAGCCGGGCGACCCCTTCCCGTAAAATCACGGGTTTTCCCGGTCGCATGGTGCGACCCGTTGGCGGCTTTGCCGCAACGCACGTTCTTTGGATGGCGGGCGGGCCGTGCCCGGCGTGCCGGGAGCGTGCAGCGCACCCGCCGCCCGCACGCCGAAAGCATCCCATGAACGCTCCCCTTCCCCCCGCCACCAGCGCGGCCATCTCCCCGGTCGAAGACATCGTGGCGGAAATGCGCGCCGGGCGCATGGTCATCCTCGTGGACGAGGAGGACCGCGAAAACGAAGGCGACCTGGTGCTTGCCGCCGACCATGTCACGCCCGAGGCCATCAACTTCATGGCGCGCTTCGGCCGTGGCCTGATCTGCCTGACGCTGACGCGCGCGCGCTGCGAGTTCCTGCGCCTGCCGCCCATGGCAGCGCACAACGGCACCGTCTACAGCACGGCGTTCACCGTCTCCATCGAAGCGGCCGAGGGCGTGACCACCGGCATCTCGGCCGCCGACCGCGCGCGCACCGTGCAGGTCGCCGTGGCCAGGGACAGCCAGGCGAGCGACCTGGTGCAGCCCGGCCACATCTTCCCGCTGCAGGCCGTGGACGGCGGCGTGCTCATGCGCGCCGGCCACACCGAGGCCGGTTGCGACCTGGCCGCCCTGGCCGGCTGCAGCCCGTCCGCCGTGATCTGCGAGGTCATGAAGGACGACGGCACCATGGCCCGCCTGCCCGACCTGCAGGTGTTCGCCGCCCAGCACGGCATCAAGATCGGCACCATCGCCGACCTCATCGAATACAGGAGCCGCACCGAATCCCTGGTACAGAAGGTCGGTACGCGCCCCTTGCAAACGGCGGCGGGTGAATTCACCGCCCACGCCTTCCGGGACCTGCCCAGCCAGTCGCTGCACATCGCCCTGGTGCGCGGCGCATGGGCCAGCGACGCCTCGGTGCCGGTGCGCGTGCACGAGCCGCTTTCGGTGCTGGACGCGCTGGAGGTCAACCGCGCCATGCACACCTGGGGGCTGGACACGAGCCTGGCCTACATCGCGCGCCACGGCTGTGGCGTCGCCGTGCTGCTCAATTGCGGGGAAAGCGCAGCGCAACTGCTGGCGCAGTTCGACGGCACGGCGCGCGCCGCCCACGCCCCGGAACGCGGCCGCATGGACCTGCGCACCTACGGCATCGGCGCGCAAATCCTGCGCGAGGTCGGCGTCTCGCGCATGCAGCTCATGGGCCAGCCGCGCCGCATGCCCAGCATGGCCGGCTACGGGCTCGAAATCACCGGGTACATCCCGAAAGAACAGGAACAGGAATAAACATGTTTGGCGCAGACAAAGGAAACGCCGACCTGCAGGACGGCAGCAAACTGCACATTGCCATGGTGCAGGCGCGCTTCAACGAGGGCATCACCAACGCCCTGGCCGAGGCCTGCCGCGCCGAGCTGCTGGCCCTGGGGGTGCAGGAGCGGCACATCCGCCACATCACCGTGCCCGGCGCGCTGGAAGTGCCAGCCGCCTTGCAGGCCCTGGCCGAGCAGGACGAGTACGACGCCCTCATTGCCCTGGGCTGCGTCATCCGCGGCGAAACCTACCATTTCGAGCTGGTGGCCAACGAATCGAGCGCCGGCGTCTCGCGCATCGCGCTCGACTACCACCTGCCCGTGGCCAACGCCATCCTGACCACCGAGAACCTGGAGCAGGCCATTGCCCGCCAGCAGGAAAAAGGGCGCGACGCCGCCCGCGTGGCCGTGGAAATGGCCAACCTGCTGGAGTCCCTCGAATGAGCACCGACCTGCCCGAAGGCAGCGCCGCCACGCCCCGCAGCAGCGGCGCCGGTGGCCGGCGCGCCTCGACCAAATCGGGGCGCAGCCGCGCGCGCGAATTCGCCCTGCAGGCGCTCTACCAGCACCTGGTGGGCGGCAACGACGCCGCCGCCATCGACGCCTTCACGCGCGACCTGACCGGCTTTCACAAATGCGATTCGGTGCACTACGACGCGCTCTTGCACGGCTGCGTGGCGGACGCTGCGCAGCTCGACGCCCTGATCGTGCCCCTGCTCGACCGCAAGCTGGCCGAAATCTCGCCCATCGAGCGTGCGGTGATGTGGATGGGCGCCTACGAATTCCAGCATTGCCTGGACGTGCCCTGGCGCGTCGTGCTGAACGAATACATCGAACTCGCCAAGGACTTCGGCGGCACCGACGGCTACAAGTACGTCAACGGCGTGCTCGGCGGCCTGGCGCCCACGCTGCGCGCCACCGAAGTGGCCGGCGACCGCGCCAGCGCGCGCACCTCCAAGGGCACGGCATGAGGATCGCCACACGCGCGCAGCGCATCGAACCCTTCTACGTGATGGAAGTGGCCAAGGCCGCGCAGGCGCTGGCCCACGCGGTGCAGGACGGCCCCGAGCCGATGATCTTCCTGAACATCGGCGAGCCCGATTTCACGGCGCCGCCATTGGTGCAGGAGGCAGCGGCCCGCACCATCGCCAGCGGCGGCACGCAGTACACGCAAGCGCTCGGCCTGCCGGCCCTGCGCGAACGCATCAGCGGCTGGTACGCCGAGCGCTTCGGGGTCGACGTGCCGGCGCGGCGCATCGTCGTCACGGCCGGGGCTTCGGCCGCGCTGCAGCTGGCGTGCCTGGCCCTCATCGAAGCCGGCGACGAAGTGCTCATGCCGGACCCCAGCTACCCCTGCAACCGCCATTTCGTGAGCGCGGCCGAAGGCACGGCGGTACTCATCCCCACCACGCCCGAAGAGCGCTACCAGCTGAGCAGCGAGAAAGTGCGCGCCGCCTGGACGGCCAAGACACGCGGGGTGCTGCTGGCTTCGCCCTCCAACCCCACGGGGACGTCCATCGCGCCGGACGAGTTGCGCCGCATCCATGGCGTGGTGCAGGAGCGCGGCGGCATCACGCTGATCGACGAGATCTACCTCGGCCTGTCGTACGAAGCGCAGTTCGGCCAGACGGCGCTGGCGATTGCCGACGACATCGTCAGCATCAACAGCTTCAGCAAGTACTTCAACATGACCGGGTGGCGCCTGGGCTGGATGGTGGTGCCCGAGCAGCTCGTGCCGGTGGTCGAGCGCCTGGCGCAAAACCTGTTCATCTGCGCCAGCACGGTGGCGCAGCACGCGGCGCTGGCCTGCTTCGAGCCGGACAGCATCGCCGAATACGAACGCCGGCGCGCCGAGTTCAAGGCGCGGCGCGACTACTTCATCCCCGAGCTGCAGCGCCTGGGCCTGGCGGTGCCGGTGCTGCCGGACGGTGCCTTCTACGCCTGGGCCGACGGCACGCAGGCGGCCGCACGCCTGGGGGTGCAGGGCAGCTGGGACCTGGCCTACGCCCTGATGGACCGCGCCCACCTGGCCGTGACGCCGGGGCGCGACTTCGGCACGCACGAGCCCGAGCGGTTCCTGCGCTTTTCCACCGCCAGTTCCATGGAGCACCTGCAGGAAGCGGTGCGCCGCCTGCGCGGCCTGCTTGGCTGATGCACATGGCGTTCGAGCACCCGGTCCGCGTCTATTGGGAAGACACCGATGCCGGCGGCATCGTCTTCTACGCCAACTACCTGAAGTTCTTCGAGCGCGCGCGCACCGAGTGGTTGCGCGCGCTCGGCATTGGCCAGCACCTGCTGCGGGAACAAAGCGGCGGCATGTTCGTCGTAAGCGAAGCACGCTTGCAGTACCACGCGCCGGCGCGCCTGGACGACGCACTCATTGTTACCGCTGAACTGATGGAAAAGGGCCGGGCATCCTTGACAATCCAACATCGGGCGCTATTGAATAATGAGCGTTCTGGCAGCCCCGCGCAGCTGCTGTGCGCCGGCGAGGTGCGTATCGGCTGGGTGGATGCCGCCAGCCTGCGCCCCGCGCGCATCCCCGCCGCCCTTCTGGAAACGATTTCATGAATTCGCAAGACATGTCCATCCTCACCCTCGTGCTGCATGCCAGCTGGGTGGTTCAACTCGTCATGCTGCTGCTGCTCGCGGTCTCGGTGGCGAGCTGGGCGGCGATCTTCCGCAAGCTGTTTGGGCTCAAGCGCGTCAAGGCGCTGAACGAGAACTTCGAGCGCGAATTCTGGTCCGGCACCAGCCTGAACGACCTGTACGCCAGCGCGGCCAGCGGCCAGCAGGAAATCGGCCCGATGGAGCGCATCTTCGCCAGCGGCATGCGCGAGTTCCAGAAGCTGCGCGAGCGCCACATCCACGACGCCGGCACCCTGCTCGACGGCGCGCGCCGCGCCATGCGGGCGAGCTTTCAGCGCGAGATGGACGTCATCGAATCGAGCCTGTCGTTCCTGGCATCGGTGGGTTCGGTCTCGCCGTACGTCGGGTTGTTCGGCACGGTCTGGGGCATCATGCACGCCTTCACGGGCTTTGCCGGCATGGAGCAGGTGACGCTCGCGACCGTCGCCCCCGGCATCGCCGAGGCGCTGGTGGCCACCGCCATCGGCCTGTTCGCTGCCATTCCCGCTGTGGTGGCCTACAACCGCTTCGCGCGCGACATCGACCGCGTCGCCAACCACCAGGAAACCTTCATCGAAGAGTTCTCCAACATCCTGCAGCGCAACCTGGGCGCGCACCCGGTGGCGCCGGCCGGGCACTGAGAGGACGCCCATGCCCGCCCTTGCCTCGCGCGGCCGCGGCCGCCGCACCATCAACGAAATCAACATGGTGCCCTTCATCGACGTGATGCTGGTGCTGCTCATCATCTTCATGGTGACGGCGCCGATGCTCACGCCGGGCGTCATCGACGTGCCGAGCGTGGGCAAGGGCAAGAACATGCCCAAGGTGGTGGCGCAGGTGATCGTCAATAAGGACAGTACCCTGCAGTTCAAGACGCCCGAGGCCACGCGCAGCATGAACGCGCGCGAGATCGGCCAGGCCGCCCTGGCCTGGCAGAAGACCCAGGGCAAGGACACCGCCGTGGTCATCACCGCCGACAAGGGTGTGCAGTACGAAACCGTCGTCAAGGCCATGGACGCGCTGCAGAAGGCCGGTGTGCAGCGCGTCGGACTGTCCGTCAAACAGGGCGGATAACGCCCCAAACCACGCATGCACGCCCACGACGACCGCGACCAGTTCAGCCCCCCGGATACGCCGGGGCGCACCCGCGCTGTGACGCTGGCGGTGCTGGCGCACGTCGTCCTGCTGGCGGCGCTGACCTGGGGCGTGGCCTGGAAAGGCGGCAGCGACCAGCCGGCGGTGGTCGCCGAACTGTGGTCGGCCGTGCCGCAGCAGGCCGCGCCGCGCGCGGCCGAGCCGCCCACGCCACCGACACCGCCCCGCCCGCCCGAACCCGAGCCCCCCCCTCCCCCGCCTCAGCCGGCGCCGC
>MEDL01000118.1 GCA_001724785.1 Acidovorax sp. SCN 68-22
CGCCGCCATCCAGACGCTGGGCGGCTACGGCGTGGTGAACGACTTCCCGGTCGAGCGCATCTACCGCGACGTGCGCGTGTGCCAGATCTACGAAGGCACGAGCGACGTGCAGAAGATCATCATCCAGCGCGCGCTGGCATAAGGCAGCGCCAGGCGCGCAGTGCGTCAAGGCTTCCAGCTGCCCAAACCAAAGCGGCGAGACAGAATGGCGTCGAAGCGCCGCGTGGGCAGCAGCAATTTCAGCAGCGGCAGCACCGTGCTGCCCTTGCCGCCGCGCACCCGCACCGGGGGCGTGTTTTTGAGCAAGGCATCCACCACGGGCACCACAAAGAGGTCCGCCGGGGTCGCGTTCACCTGCCCGGCTTGCGCGCGGGCACGAATGCTCGGTGCGGCGCTCTGGTACAGCGACCCTTCGGGCAAGCGAATCGCTTCCTCGGCATGGTTGCCAAAGCGCGATGTCACCCCTCCGGGCTGCACCGTCACCACCCGGATGCCCAGCGGTGCCAACTCCATCCGCAAGGCGTCGCTCAGGGCGTGCAAGGCCGCCTTGCTGGAGCAGTAGGCGCCCGCGAACGGCGTGGTGAACAGGCCCACGATGCTGCCGACGTTGGCAATCACCGGCGCCGCCCCCGCCTCTGCCGCAGCGCGCAGCAAGGGCAGGGCCGCGCGGGACACGGCCACCGGCGCAATCACATTGGTTTCGTACTGTCGGCGCAGGTCCTCGCGCTGCAAATCCACCACCGCGCCCACTTGGGAGAAACCGGCGTTGTTCACCAGCATGTCCAGACGCCCCTGCTCCTGCTGCACCACCGCCATGGCGGCGCCAATGCTGGCGTCGTCGTTCACGTCCAGCGCCAGCACACGCAGACCTGCCTGCGCCAGGGTTTGCAAACTGTCTGGCCGCCGCGCCGTGGCGTACACCACATGGCCGCGGTTGTGAAATTCACGCGCCAGGGCAGCGCCAATGCCGCTGGAGCAGCCGGTGATCAAAATGCACAGGGGCATGCGAGTACCTCAGTGGGTGGTTCGGGATGTGTCGGCGCTGCCATTGTGTTGCCTAGCTGGCTCAGATGTCGTCCAGCGGCCTGCTGGGGGGGCGCAGCACCACCGTGATTTGCCCATTGACCTCGATGGTGGCGCGGGCGACCTCGTGCAGATGCAGCGTGCCGCCGGCGCGCAAGGCGGCGGCCAGGTCGCTGGGGGAAATGCGTTCGCGTGCCATCAGGGCTTCGTCGGCCTTGCCGTCCTGCACCAGCACCCGCGGCCGACCGTCGATCAGGCGCTCCAGGCGGCGAAAGCGGTAGGTCAGGTGCGACAGTGCCACGTGGCAGCAGATCAGGGTGCTGGCCGATACCAGGCCACCGATCAGCGAGTTGTCGCCCGCATTCATCGAGTTCTGCACCGCGTTCGACAGGATCAGCAGCAGCACCAGGTCAAAAGGCGCGTACTGCCCCGTCTGCCGCTTGCCGGTGGCGCGCAGGAAGATCAGCAGGAACACGTAAACGACGATGCCCCGCACGACAAACTCCCACCACGGCACAGAGGTATTCCACATGCGAGACTCCTGCGTTGCAAGGCGCCCAGTCTACGTTCGCCGCTGCGGCTCCTGATTTCCGCCCCACACCTGTACCCATGCCCGCCTGCCATCCCGATGCCCCCTGCCCCTGCGGCCGACCCGACCCGCGCGCGCCCACGCGCAACGCCCTCTTTGGCGCCTGCTGCGGCCGCTGGCGGGACGGGACGCCGCCGCCCGACGCCGAAAGCCTGATGCGCTCGCGCTACAGCGCCTTCGTGCAGGAAGATGCCGCCTGGCTGCTCGCCACCTGGCACGCCAGCACCCGGCCGGCGCGGCTGGATTTCGCGCCCGGCGCGCGCTGGCTCGGCCTGGAAGTGCGCGGCCATCGGGCGCTGGGCGACGACCATGCCGAAGTCGAGTTCGTCGCCCGCCACCGCGTGGGCGGGCGGGCCGTGCGCCTGCACGAAACCAGCCGTTTCGTGCGCGAGGGCGGCCGCTGGTTCTATGTGGACGGCGATCTGCACGGTCGACAGTTTTTTTGAAAAAAAATGCCTCTGGCGCTTACTGGATAACGGATGTCAGCTATGAATTTTGAAGCCGTCCTGTTCGACTGCGACGGCGTGCTGGTCGACAGCGAACCGATTACCAACGGCGTGCTGCGCGACATGCTGGAGGAAGCCGGCTGGGCATTGACGGCCGAGGAATGCATGCGCCTGTTCATCGGCAAGACGGTGCGCAGCGAAGCCGCGCGCATCGAGGCGCACACCGGCCGGCCGCTGACCGACGCCTGGATGGATGCCTTCTACGCCCGACGCAACGCGCGCCTGGCCGCGGAACTGCAGGCCATCGACGGCGCGGTGGAGGCGGTGCGCGCCGTGCACGCGCGGCTGGGCGGGCGCATTGCCTGCGCTTCGGGGGCCGACCGCTTCAAGGTCGAAATGCAGTTGCAGATGGTGGGCCTGGCGCCGCTGTTTGCCGGCCATGTCTTCAGCGGGCACGAAATGCCGGCCACCAAGCCCGCGCCCGACGTGTACCTGGCGGCCGCAGCCGCGCTGGGCGTTCCCCCCGAGCGCTGCCTGGTGGTGGAAGACACGGTCACCGGCGTTGCTGCCGGCGTGGCGGCGGGCGCGACGGTGCTCGGCTACAGCCCTTCGCCCGTGGGCCACGACGCGGCCGGCGCCCTGCGCGCCGCCGGTGCCCGCGACGTGCTGGCGCACATGCGCGACCTGCCCGCCTGGCTGGAGGCCGCCACGCGCACTGCCTCGGTTTGATGCTTCTCTAATAATAGCTGTCAGCGCTTATGCAGCAAGCTCTGGAGGCCAATTTGGCTGGTTTTTTCCGATGCCCCGCCGCGCCCGGTGCCCCTCGCTCAGTCGGGGCGTGTGTCCGGTGCCGGCGTGGTCGGCACGCCCTGCGCCTGTGCCGCCTCCCGCTGCACGGTCTGCGCGCGCTGGTAGGCCGGGCGCTGCTGCAAGCGCTGCCAATAGGCCTGCGTGGCCGGCCCGAACTGCTCTGCCAGCCCCAGGTGCTGGGCCAGGAGCAGGGCGTAGCCCACCGCCACATCCGCCGCCGTGAAGCGCCCGGCGCACAGGTGGTCGCCCTGCGCCGCCGCGACCTCGACCGCGCGCAGCCGCGCCAGGAACCAGCGCGTGTAGTCCACCACCACCTGCGGCTGCTGGCGTTCGGCGGGCTCGAAGCGGCCGTAGCGCAGCACGAGGGTCTGCGGAAAGGTCAGCGTGGCATCGCTCATGTGCAGCCAGTTCAGGTAGGCGCCAAAGGCCGGGTCCGTGGGCGCCACGTCCAGCCCCGCTTCGGGGCGTGTGGCGGCGAGGTACTGGCAGATGGCGGCGGATTCGGTCATGCGCACCTTGCCTTGCACCAGCAGCGGCACCGTGCCGAGCGGGTTCTCCTCCAGGAACTGGCGGGCGAGCGCGCGCGGCGGGAAGGGCAGCATGTGGAGCTGGTAGGGGAGTTGCAGCTCTTCGAGCATCCACAGAGGGCGGAAGGAGCGGGCGCTGACGCAGTGGTGGAGGTGGATCATGGGGAAGCCGTAGAAGGGGCGCGGACAATGCGCCCAGTCTAGGGCCGGCGTTCGATCCAGGATCGCACCGCGTCGCCGCCGCCGATCAGCTCGCCGTTGACGAACATCTGCGGCACCGTGCGCGCGCCCGCGATGGCCCCCAGGGCGCGCGTGCGGATGCTGTGCGGCAGGTCGACTTCGGCGTATGCGATGCCGGCGTCGTCGAGCAGCTTCTTGGCCTGGGCGCAAAACGGGCAGCCGGCGCGCGTGAGCAGGGCCACCTGGTCGGGCAGCCGGGCATCCTGGTTGACGTAGCGCAGCAGCGTGTCGGCGTCCGATACCTTGAACGGGTCGCCCGGCTCGTCGGGTTCGATGAACATCTTCTCGACCACGCCGTCCCGGACCAGCATCGAATAGCGCCAGGAGCGCTGGCCGAAATTCAGCTCGGACTTGTCCACCAGCATGCCCATCTGCCGGGTGAACGCGCCGTTCCCGTCCGGCAGGACGAAGACGTTGTCGCATTCCTGGCTCTTGGCCCACTCCTCCATGACAAAGGGGTCGTTCACCGCGATGCAGACGACTTCGTCCACGCCGTTCTCGCGGAAGGTGGGCGCCAGTTCATTGAAGCGCGGCAAGTGGGTGCTGGAGCAGGTGGGCGTGAACGCGCCGGGCAACGCGAACACCGCGACCGTGCGGCCCTTGAAGAGCGCGTCGCTGCTGGTTTCCCGCCATTCGCCGCCGGCGCGGTAGCGGAACCGGACTTGCGGGACGGGCTGGCCTTCGTGGGAGGGTGGTTGGGGCATCGGGGGCTTTCGGGGTGGGGAAAAGCGCCATCTTCCCGCGGGCACGGGCCGGTGGGTGTAGGCCATTGGCTGAGGGTGGACTCCGAGCCAGCCGTGCGGGTGCGGCCAGCCGCCTACCCGCCGCTTCAGGGCAGCCGTACGGCCCGCCGGAATTCGGCCGGCGAATGCCCGGTCCACCCCCGAAACGCCCGAATAAAGCTCTTCTCGTTCAAGAAACCTGCCGCCTCGGCCACCTGCTTGATCGGGCGGTCGCTGCGCTGCAGCAGCTCCACGGCGCGGGCGCGCCGCACCTCGTCCTTGAGCGCCTGCAGCGTGGCGCCTTCCTCCTTCAGCTGGCGGTGCAGCGTGCGCGGCGAGACGTGCAGTTGCGCGGCCAGCGACTCGGCGCTGTGCTGCGCCAGGGCATGGGCCGGGTGGCCCGCCGCAGGGGCGCCGAGCAGCTGGCGCACGCGCTGCACCAGCAGGCGGTCGCGCCGGTACTGCAGCACCGTCAGCGGCAGGGCGTGCTGCAGCATCTGGCGCAGCGCCGGTTCGTCGCGGCGCAGGGGCAGGCCCAGGTAGCGCGCATCGAAGCGGATGGCCGTGCGCGCGGCGCCGAAGGTGGCGGGGCCGCGGAACAGCACCGCGTAGGCGTCGGCGTGCGGCGGCGCGGGGAAGGCGAAATCGGCGCCCAGGAGTGGAATGCGCGAGTCCACCAGCCAGCAGGCCAGGCCGTGCGCGTTGCGCAGCACCGAGACCAGGCAGAACTCGCGCAGCGCGCCCAGGTCGCGCGCTTCGGTGATGGCGAGTTCGGCCGTGCCGCCGTCGCTCGCCAGGTGCAGGGTAATGTCGTCCGCCAGCAGGCCGTGGTGGCGGCACCAGCGGGCCAGCGCCACCCGCAGGTTGGGCGCGCTGATGGAGGCGCGCGCCAGCATGCCGTAGCTGCCCCAGGGCAGGCGGCGGCCGAACCAGCCCAGGGCCTCGTCGTCGAGCTCCTGCATGGCGGCGTCGGAAATGCGCTCCATCTGCCAGGCGGTGATGCGCGCGTCCGCCTCGTGCAGCGCGTCAGGCGCGATCTGTGCCTGCGCCAGGGCGCCGAGCGGGCTCATGCCGCGGCGCGCGTAGGCCAGCGCGATGGCGCGCACGAAGGCCATGGGCGTCACGGCCGGTGCGCTGGCGGGCCAGGTTTCGGGGGCGCGAGGGGCGGCGTGCTCGGGGAGGGCGTTCACGCCGCCCAGTGTGCCCGAGCGGTGGCACGATTTGCAACCTTTGTGGCAACCTGGCAAAGCGCTGGGCTTCTATGCTTGCCCCTTGCCCCGGCCATGCAGGAACCCCATGACGACGACGCACGCCCCCAACGCCGCATCCCACCCCGCACCCCCCGCCGAAAGTTACGCCCGCGGCGCCACCGCCACGCCGTTGATCGAGCAGACCCTGGGCGCGTTTTTCGCCGCCATGGCGGCGCGCCAACCCGAGCGCGAGGCGCTGGTCAGCAGGCACCAGGGCTTGCGCTACACCTACGCCCAGCTGCAGGCCGAGGCCCGCCGCCTGGCCAGCGCGCTGCTGCGCCAGGGCCTGGTGCCGGGCGACCGGGTGGGCATCTGGTCGCACAACAACGCCGAATGGGTGCTGATGCAGCTGGCCACCGCGCAGGTCGGCTTGGTGCTGGTCAACATCAACCCCGCCTACCGCACCTCGGAGGTGGAATACGCGCTCAACAAGGTCGGCTGCAAGCTGCTGGTGACTATGGCGCGCTTCAAGACCAGCGACTACCTGGGCATGCTGCGCGAGCTGGCGCCCGAATGGACCGGCCAGCAGCCCGGCAAGCTGGGCGCGATGAAGCTGCCCCTGTTGCGCACCGTGGTGTGGATCGATGGCGGCACCGATGCGGCCGGCGGGCAGGGCGCCGAGGAGCCGGGCCTGCTGCGCTTTTCCGAGCTCATCGCGCGCGGCGACGCGGCCGACCCGCGCGTGGACGCGGTGGCGGCCGGCCTTGCGGCCACCGACCCGATCAACATCCAGTTCACCAGCGGCACCACGGGTTTCCCCAAGGGCGCCACGCTGACGCACCGCAACATCCTGAACAACGGTTTCTTCATCGGCGAGTGCATGCAGCTCACGCCCGCGGACCGGCTGTGCATCCCCGTGCCGCTGTACCACTGCTTCGGCATGGTGCTGGGCAACCTGGCGTGCTTCACGCACGGCAGCACCATCGTCTATCCCAACGACGGGTTCGACCCCCTGAGCGTGCTGCAAACGGTGCAGGACGAAAAATGTACCGGACTGCACGGCGTGCCCACCATGTTCATCGCCGAGCTGGACCACCCGCGCTTCAAGGAGTTCGACCTCTCCACCCTGCGCACCGGCATCATGGCCGGCTCGCCGTGCCCCACCGAGGTCATGAAGCGCGTGGTGGAGCAGATGAATCTGCGCGAGATCACCATCGCCTACGGCATGACCGAGACCAGCCCGGTGAGCTGTCAGAGCAGCACCGACACGCCGCTGGAAAAGCGCGTCTCCACCGTTGGCCAGGTGCAGCCGCACCTGGAGATCAAGATCATCGACCCCGAGACCGGCGCGGTCGTGGCGCGCGGCCAGCGCGGCGAGTTCTGCACCCGGGGCTACTCGGTCATGCACGGCTACTGGGGCGACGAGGAAAAGACCCGCGAAGCCATCGACGCCGAGGGCTGGATGCACACCGGCGACCTCGCCACCATGGACGACGCGGGCTACGTGAACATCGTCGGCCGCATCAAGGACATGGTGATCCGCGGCGGCGAGAACATCTACCCGCGCGAGATCGAAGAATTCCTGTACCGCCACCCGCAGGTGCAGGACGTGCAGGTGGTGGGCGTGCCCGACGAGAAATACGGCGAGGAGCTCTGCGCCTGGATCATCGCCAAGCCCGGCACCAAGCCCACCGAGGACGACATCCGCGCCTTCTGCAAGGGCCAGATCGCGCACTACAAGGTGCCGCGCTACATCCGCTTCGTCGCCAGCTTTCCGATGACGGTGACGGGCAAGATCCAGAAGTTCAAGATCCGCGACGAGATGAAGGACCAGCTCGGTCTCTCCGAAGCAAAGACCGCTTGAAAGCGCACGACCGTATGACCATTCTCGACACCCAGCTCAATGCCCGCTCGGCGGACTTCATTGCCAACGCCACCGCCATGCGCGCGCTGGTCGACGACCTGCGCGCCCACCTCGACAAGGTGGCCCAGGGCGGCGGCGAAGCGGCCCGCGCCAAGCATGTGGGGCGCGGCAAGCTGCTGCCGCGCGAGCGCGTCGCCAACCTGCTCGACCCCGGCACGCCCTTCCTGGAGCTGGCCCCGCTGGCCGCGCTGAACATGTACCACAACGACGCGCCGGGCGCGGGCCTGATCGCCGGCATCGGCCGCGTGAGCGGCGTGGACTGCATGGTGGTGTGCAACGACGCCACGGTGAAAGGCGGCACCTACTACCCCATGACGGTGAAGAAGCACCTGCGCGCCCAGGAAGTGGCGGCGCAGAATCGCCTGCCCTGCATCTACCTGGTGGACTCCGGCGGTGCCAACCTGCCCAACCAGGACGACGTGTTCCCCGACCGCGAGCATTTCGGCCGCATCTTCTTCAACCAGGCCAACATGAGCGCGCAGGGCATCGCCCAGATCGCCGTGGTCATGGGCAGTTGCACGGCCGGCGGCGCCTATGTGCCCGCGATGAGCGACGAATCCATCATCGTCAAGAACCAGGGCACCATCTTCCTGGGAGGCCCGCCGCTGGTGAAGGCCGCCACGGGCGAGGTCGTCACGGCCGAGGACTTAGGGGGAGGCGACGCGCACACGCGCCTGTCCGGCGTGGCCGACCACCTGGCGCAGAACGACCTGCATGCGCTGCAGCTGGCGCGCAACGCGGTCGCAAATTTGAATAAAAACAAGGCGTCAGCGCCCGCCGA
>MEDL01000119.1 GCA_001724785.1 Acidovorax sp. SCN 68-22
AGGCGCCCGCGCAGGGACAAAGTAGGTTGCGGCATGGGAATAGGTCGCGTTGCGAATTCGGTCGCGCATTATTACTGACTGACCGGTTAGTTATCAACACATTTTTGCATCGCCCTCGGCGACAATCGCCCGGTGTCCACCGAACCCATGCCCGCAGGCGCCCCCCAGGCGCCTGCCCACTCCAAGCCAGGCGCCCCCCAGGCACCCCAGCCCGCCGAACCAGCCGCCCTACCCGGCACTGAGCCGCGGCACGCCGAGCCCCTGCCACCACCGGTGACGCACTACGAGAACTTTCCCGTGGCCTCGTGGCTCTGCCCGCCGGCGCTGCGCGCGCCGATCGCCGCGCTCTACGCCTTTGCCCGCACCGCCGACGACCTGGCCGACGAGGGCCACGCCCCCGCGGCTGAGCGCCTGGAGGCACTGACCGCCTACGCCGCCGATCTGCGCGCCGCCGCCGCCGGCACGGCCCCGAGCGCGCGCTGGCCCGGGGTGTTCGGCCCGCTCGCGGCCGCCATCGCGCGCCACGCCCTGCCGCTGCCGCTGCTGGCCGACCTGCTCAGCGCCTTCGAGCAGGACGTGCGCCAGAGCGCCGCCGCCGCCGGCTACGCCGACCGGGCCGAACTGCTCGACTACTGCCGCCGCTCGGCCAACCCGGTGGGCCGGCTGCTGCTGCACCTGTACGGCGTCAACGACGACGAAGCGCTGGCGCAGAGCGACGCCATCTGCACCGCCCTGCAGCTGATCAACTTCTGGCAGGACCTGAGCGTGGACCTGCCGCGCGGTCGCTACTACGTGCCCGAGGCGGACGCCAGGGCGCGCGGCCTGGATGCGCGGAACCTGCGGGCCGGTCCTCCGGGCGCCGCGCACGACGCCCTGGTGGCCAGCCTCGCGCAGTGGGCGCGCGCACGCATGCTGGCCGGTGCGCCCCTGGTGCACCGCCTGCCCGGCCGCGCCGGCTGGGAGCTGCGCCTGGTGGTGCAAGGGGGGCTGCGCGTGCTCGACAAGGTCGAGGCGCTGCAAGGCGGGTGCCTGCGCACCCGCCCGCGCATCCGCGCCTGGGACGGGCCGCTGCTACTGGCGCGCGCGCTGGCAATGTAAGAAACATTCATGCCCGGCAACGGCGCATGAAATTTCAAGCCAAATAGGCCTCTAGCGCTTGCTGCATAAGCGTTAGCAGCTATATTTAATGTAGTAGCCCGGCCTGCTCTCCTGGCACCGCGCCCAGGCGCCGAGGGTTTGCGCCCATGCCGGCGCGCGCGCCGCCGCGTACCGTGCACGCTCCCTCCACTCCGGCGCCACGCCGCCCGCCCATGCCTGTTGCCGCTTCCCCTTCCGACGCCTTCGTCAGCGTGTTCGACCTGTTCAAGATCGGCATCGGGCCGTCGAGCTCGCACACCGTCGGCCCGATGATCGCCGCACGCCAGTTCGCCCGCCGCCTGCAGGCCGCGCCGGGCCGGGCCGCGCCAGGCTGGAGCGCGGTGCATGGCGTGCGCGCGGAGCTGTTCGGTTCGCTCTCGGCCACCGGCCTGGGCCACGGCACCGACCGCGCCGTGCTGCTGGGCCTGGCCGGGTACGAGCCCGACACCGTGGACCCGGAAGCCATAGCGCCGGCGATCGCCGCCATCCGCGCCACGCAGCAGCTGGCGCTGCTCGGCCAGCACCCGATCCGCTTCGTGGAAAAAGACCACCTGCTGATGCGCCGCAAGAGCCTGCCGCTGCACCCCAACGGCATGCGCTTCGCCGCGCTCGGCGCCGATGGCGAAGAGCTGCTGGCGGCCGAGTTCTATTCCGTCGGCGGCGGTTTCGTCATCGACGCCGCCGGCACGCGCGTGCTCAACGAAACGGCAGAAGGCACGGCGCCGGCCGGCGATGCGCCGGTGTCCACCGCGGCGCCGCCCTACCCCTTCGGCAGCGGCGCCGAGCTGCTGGCGCAGTGCGCGGCCAGCGGCCTCTCCATCGCCGGGCTGATGGCGGCGAACGAAGCCGCGCGCCGCAGCCCGGAGGCGGTCCGGCGCCAGCTGCTCGCCATCTGGCAGACCATGGCGGGCTGCGTGGCGCGTGGCTGCAGCGCCACCGGCCACCTGCCCGGCCGCATGCAGCTGCGCCGACGCGCGGCGGAACTCAAGAGCAGCCTGAGCAGCCACCCCGAAGCCGCGCTGCGCGACCCGCTGTCCATGCTCGACTGGGTCAACCTCTACGCCATGGCGGTGAACGAGGAAAACGCCGCCGGCGGCCGCGTGGTGACGGCGCCCACCAACGGCGCGGCGGGGGTCATCCCTGCCGTGCTGCACTACTACCGCAACTTCATACCCGGGGCGACCGAGCAAGGCATCGTCGATTTCCTGCTCACGGCCGGCGCGATCGGCATCCTCTACAAGAAGAACGCCTCGCTCTCGGGCGCCGAGGTCGGCTGCCAGGGCGAGGTCGGCGTCGCCTGCAGCATGGCCGCCGGGGCGCTGGCGGCCGTGCTGGGCGGCACGCCCGCCCAGGTCGAAAACGCCGCCGAGATCGGCATGGAGCACAACCTGGGCATGACCTGCGACCCGGTGGGCGGCCTGGTGCAGATCCCCTGCATCGAGCGCAACGCCATGGGCGCCATCAAGGCCATCAACGCCGCCCGCCTGGCGCTGCGCGGTGACGGGCGGCACGAAGTCTCGCTCGACCAGGTGATTCGCACCATGGTGCAGACCGGCGCCGACATGAAGAGCCGCTACAAGGAAACCTCGCGCGGCGGGCTGGCGGTCAATGTGATCGAATGCTAGATAAGGTACTCCCCCCTGAGGCGCTGCGCGCCTTCCCCCCCTCTCTGGCAGCGCTGCGCGCTGCGGAGGGGGGACACCACCAGCGCGGCGGGGCGGCCCTTGCGCGGTGGTTGCCGATTTGGGCGCGCGCTTCACAAGACGGGGGTGACGACCTGTGATTCGTCTCCTGAAAGCAAACAGCGCCTCGGAGGCGCTGTAATGGGCTGGGCGGGTGCTCTATTACCAGCGGTCGGAGCGCATGCGCAGCTCCCAGTTGCCGCGGCGCAGTTCGTACACGCCGACGGCGGCGTAGCGCTGCTCGCCCTTGTCGTCCCACTTCATGGTGCCGGTGACGGGGGCGTAGCCGTTGATCTTGTGCAGCGCGGCGGTGATGTCCTCGGGCTTGGCCGATTTCGCCAGCTGCAGCGCCTGCGAAAGCACGTACATGCTGTCGTAGGTGTAATGGCCGCCGTAGGCCGGGGGCTTGCCGAAGGCCGCGCCGTACTTCTCCAGGAACTGCGGTCCGGCCGTGAATTCCTTGGCTTCAAGCACCGGCGAGGTGGCGTAGATGCCGTCGATGATGCCGGCGCCCTTTTGCATGTCGGTCGTCTTGACCGTATCGCCGCCCAGCAGGCGCAGCGACGTGTAGTTGATCTTCTTCAGCGCTTCGAGCAGCGCCAGCGCCTGGAAGTCGTTCAGGGTGGAAACGGCGATGTCGATGTTCTCGGCCTTGAGCTTGGCGGCCAATTCATCGAAGGCCACCGTCTTGTCGTCGAAGGACTGGCGCAGCACGACGCTCTTTTTCGCCGCTTCGAGCCGCTGCGCCGCCCCTTCCGACAAGTCCTTGCCATAGGGGGTGCCGTCGTCGAGCGTGGCGAAGCGCTTGCCGCCAAGCTGCTCGGAAGCAAACGCCGCCAGCGCCGCCGCCTGCAGGGTGTCGTTGGCGACCATGCGCAGCGTGGTGGGGACGCCCAGCTCGGTGTATTTGGGGTTGGTGGAAATGGCGATCTGCGCTATGCCGTGTGCGGCGTAGATCGGCGCGGTGGGAATGCTGACGCCGGAATTGAGGTGGCCGATGACGGCCACGACCCCGGCATCGACCAACTCCTGCGCCACCTGCTTGCCCGTCTCGACGTCGGATTTGTCGTCGACCGAGACGATTTCCAGCGCGATGCGCTTGCCGTCCACGCTGAAACCGGATTCATTGAGCTCACGCACCGCGAGGGTGACACCGTTGAGCAAATCCTGCCCGAGCGCGCCGAGGGGGCCGCTGAGCGGCTGGGCCACGCCGATGCGCACCGTGTCGGGCATGCGGTTGCAACCCACCAGCAGGCCGCTTGCCGCCATGGGGGCAAGCGCCAGGCCGGCGGCAAATTGGCGGCGGTTCAAAGATTTCGCCATGCTGGAAGCTCCGTCATGTAAATAATGTGACAACAGGTATATGTGACGCCCGACCAAAACCCTACCGGGTAAGCCCTGTGCATTAGCAATTTTCAGACATCGAAAAACAGGGCGATAAAGGCTTATGCCCGGAGGGCGCTTTGGCCCAAAATGGTACGTTTGTTGCTTGGCCAATGCCATGACCGACGCATTGCGCATTGTGGTGGTGGCCCCCGACCTGGCCGTGGCCGACCCTGGCGACGAATACGCCGTGCAGCAGGCGGCGCGCTCGCGCATGCTGCGCATCGGCCTGCTGGAAAACAACTACAACCTCGTCGCCTCGATACCTGCCGACACCTTCCTGGCCGAGCGGCTGGCGCAGCTGCAGCCCGACCTCATCATCGTGGACACCCAGAGCGCGGCGCGCGACGCGCTGGAACACGTGGTGCTGGCCACGCGCAACGCGCGCCGGCCCATCGTCATGTTCACCGACGACGCCGACACCACGGGCGTGCGCGACGCGGTGGCGGCCGGTGTGTCGGCCTACGTGGTGGCGGGGCTCGCGCCGCAGCGCATCCGCCCCATCCTCGACGTGGCCATGGCCCGCTTCGCGCACGAGCAGGCCCTGCGTGCCGAGCTGGCCGACGCCAAAACCGAGCTGCAGGACCGCAAGACCATCGACCGCGCCAAGGGCCTGCTCATGCAGCGCCAGGGCCTGAGCGAACAGGCCGCCTACGAGAAGCTGCGCAAAACCGCCATGGACAAGGGCCTGAGGCTGGGCGAGGTGGCGCGGCGCATGCTGGACATGGCGGAGCTGCTGGGGTAGCGCAGCTCAGACCCGCTGCGGCCCCGGCGTGCGCGCCACGTTCATCACCCAGCACACCATGGCGAAGTACCCCGCCAGCGTGAGCAGTTCGACCAGCGCGGCCTCGCCCCATTGCACCAGCGCCTGGGCGTAGGTGGCCTCGCCGATCCGGTGCGTGGCCAGCAGCTCGCGCGCCACCCGCGCGGCGAGCGCCAGCGCCGGGTCCAGATCCGCTGGCAGCGCGGAGCGCGTGGCCAGGGCCCCCAGCGCGGCCACGGGCACCCCGGCGCGCACGGCCAGGGGGTGGTGCATCTCCCACTCGAAGACGTTCTCCGTCTCGCGCGCGACGACGCAGATCGTCCACTCGCGCAGCGCGGCGTCCAGCGTGCCCGTGTAGCGCAGTGTCTCGCCCAGCTTCGCCGCCGCGCGCAGCAGCGGCGGGCGGTGCAGCAAGGGCCGGAAAGGCCCGTACACCCCGCCACGCGGGCCGTTGATCAATTCATCGGCGGCGGCCTGCTGGTCCGCGTCGAGGACGGGCGGCGGCGCCAGGCGTTCGGTCTGCCCCGCCTCGGGGAAGGCCAGGGCGCTGGCCGATGCCAGGTCCGAAGGCGCGGAAGGGAGTACGGCGCGCTCCCCCGCGGCTGGTCCGCCGACGGCAGCCGCCTGCCGCGCCAGGCATTGCGCGGCCTCGTCCGCCATGCGCTCGACAATCACGGCGGCCGGCTCGATGGCGTGGATGACGCCCGCCGCCTCGCCAAACCAGACCCCCGTGTGCTCCGCGTCGCCGGCGGCGAAGGCCTGGCGGTAGCGCGGCCCCTCCACTGCCACGGCGCGCTCCAGGTCGGCCTCGTGGCCATGCCAGCGGTCGGTGAAGGCGTTGCGCCGGATGCGCGCCGTGAAGCCCCGGGGCCAGGCGATCTGGCGCGCGATGTCGGCCACGGTGGTGCGCAGCGTGCCGTCGCCATCGGTCTCCAGAAGGGCCTGGTGGTGCCCGGGCTGCACCAGCGCTTCGGTGGCGGCCCACAGCCGCGTGCCCAGCAGCACGCCATCGGCGCCCAGCACCAGCGACGCCGCCAGCCCCCGGCCGTCGCCAATACCACCCGCCGCCAGCAGCAGCGTGCCCGCCGCGTGCGCGGCCAGGTAGTCGGCCGCCTCGGGCACGAAGCCCAGCGTGCCGCGCGCGGCGCCGTGCCCGCCGGCCTCGGCCCCCTGCGCCACCACGATGTCGGCCTGCACCTCCACCGCGTCCATCACATGGCCCAGGTCCTGGCACTGGCAGATCACGCGGGCCCCGGCGGCGCGGATCTCGTCCACGAACGGCCGTGGGTCGCCGAACGACAGCATCACCGCCGCCGGGCGGTGCCGGAGCACATCGGTCAGCAGCGACGGCGACTTGCGCAGCGACCAGGTGATGAAGCCCACGCCCACGTGCGCCCCGGCGGCGGCCTCGAACTGCGCCTCCAGCCAGGCCGGGTCGCCATAGCCGCCACCGATCAGCCCCAGGCCGCCCGCGCGGCTCACGGCTGCCGCGAGGGCACCGCCCCCCGCGAAGGCCATGGGGGCGGACACCACCGGGTGTCGCAAATCCAGCATCCGGGTCAGCCGGGTCGTGAGCGTTGCCATGGGTTTTCTCCTGTCGTTCCGTGCATTGGACCGGCATTCATTGTTCTTTTCAAATGAATTTTTCTGAACTACATTTCTTCAAATGAGAAGTATCGACCTCGATTCGCTGGAGATCTTCCGCGCCGTGGTGCGCGAGGGCGGCATCGTGCGCGCCGCCGCGCGCCTGCACCGCGTGCAGAGCAACATCACCACGCGCATCAAGCAACTGGAGCAGCGGCTGGGCGTGCCGCTTTTCCAGCGGCAAGGGCGCGCGCTGGCGCTCACCGCGCCGGGCCAGGCCCTGCTGGTGCATGCCGAACAACTGCTGCGCATGGCCGACGAGGCCGAGGCCGCCGTGCGCGCCATGCCGGTGCGCGGCCCGTTGCGCCTGGGGTCGATGGAGAGCACGGCGGGCAGCCGCCTGCCCAAGCTGCTGGCCCGCTTCCACCAGCGCCAGCCCGACATCGGCATCGAACTGCAGACCGGCACCACCGCCCTGCTGCTGCGCAAGCTGGCCGACCACGCACTGGACGCCGCCTTCGTGGGCGAGCCCTTCCCTGTGGGCGAGTTGCCATCGCGCCCCGTATTCGACGAAGAACTGGTGCTTGTCACCGCCAAGGCACATGCGCCGGTGGGGCGCGCTACCGACCTGGAAGCCAGCACCGTCCTGGCCTTTGCGCAGGGCTGCTCGTACCGCAAGCGCCTGGAGGAATGGTTCGCGCTCGACGGCACCCGGCCGGAACGCGTGATGGAGCTCGCCAGCTACCAGGCCATCATTGCCTGCGCGGCCGCCGGCACCGGCTGCGGCATCGTGCCCGCCTCGCTGCTAGGGGCCCTGCACGCCGCGAAAGACATCCGCCAGCACCCGCTGCCCGAGCCGCTCCGCCACAACCGCACGCACCTCGTGTGGAACGGCGAACCGGGCCCGGCGCTGCGGGAGTTCCTCGACGCGATCTGACGGCGGCGGCCTGGCCGTTGGCGGGCGCCCTTCACGCGCCGCCGGGCCCAGTGCCCTCCATGGCCCGCTGCACCCAATCGGCCATCGCGGCGGAGGCCTCGCGCTGCTCCGCACGCAGGCCCGCCACCGTGCCCCGCCGGTCCTCCAGGTCCTCGTCCTGGCTGGCCTTGCACTTGGCTTCCAGCCGGTCGATGGGGATCTCGATGCCCACGATGGCACGCAACTGCTTGTCGATGTAGTCCGCCGGGGCATCGCCCACCTGCCAGGGCTGCGGGCGCCCGGCCTCGTGCGTCTGGGTCAGGCGATTGAGCAGGCCCAGCAGCCAGGCCGGGTCGTCCACCACCCGCGCCATGCCATGCGCGTTCACGGCCAGGTAGTTCCAGGTGGGCACCACCTTGCCGTGCTCCGCCTTGCCCGGGTACCAGCCTGGCGTGATGTAGGCCTGCGGCCCCCGAAACATCACCACCGACGGCACGCCCGCACCGAGCGCGCGCCACACCGGGTTGGCGCGCGACACATGGCACATCAACGTGCCGTGCTCACCCCGGCCACGGTCCAGCACGAAGGGCACATGGTTGGCGATGAGCCCGCCCTCCGCCTGGCACACCCAGGCGCCCAGCGCATGCGCCTCGATCAGCGCAAAGACCTCTTCGCGGTCCGTCCACTGGTGTTGTTTTCTGACGTACATGAACCCTCCTCACATTCCTGAAACGAACATCGTGGCGCCGATCAGCGCATCGAGCACCTGCCACGCCCGGGGCCGCGCGAACCAGGGCGCCAGCCAGCGCGCCCCAAAGCCCAGCAGGCCAAACCACAGCAGGCTGGCACAACTGGCCCCCGCCACGAACCAGCCGCGCAGCGCCTGCGGCTGCTGGGCGCCGATGCTGCCCATGAGCAGCACGGTATCCAGATAAACATGCGGGTTGAGCAGCGTGAACGCCGCCGCCTGCGCCAGGGCCGCGCCCCGGCCCAGCCCCACGCCACTGGCCACTGCCTGCAAGCCCCCCGCATGCCGTGCCCGGCGCAGCGCGCGCCATCCGTACACGGCCAGGAACGCGGCCCCGGCCAGCGCCAGCGCGCGCGCCATGGCGGGCCGCTCGCCCAGCGCATGCGCCTCGATCAGCGCAAAGACCTCTTCGCGGTCCGTCCACTGGTGTTGTTTTCTGACGTACATGAACCCTCCTCACATTCCTGAAA
>MEDL01000120.1 GCA_001724785.1 Acidovorax sp. SCN 68-22
AGCAGCGCCAGGAAGGGCGTGACGCCCACGCCGGCCGCCACCCACACCTGCTGGCGGCGGCGCGAGCCCCGGCCGTCGAAGCGCCCGTACGGGCCTTCGATGTCCACGCGCTGGCCGACGCGCAGCTGCCGGTGCAGGGTGCGCGTGTAGTCGCCCAGCGGTTTGATCACCAGCCGCAGCAGCGGCTCGCCGCGCTCGCTCTCTCCCATGCTGCCGGCTGCGCTGGCAATGGTGAAGGGGTGGGCGCCTTCGCTGGCGTCGAAACGCACGAAGGCAAACTGCCCAGCGCGGTGGCCCGGCCACGCGGCCGGCATGGCGCAGACCACTTCCAGCGGCGCATCGGGGCCGTCGCCGAGCCGCTGAACGCTGTGGATGCGCGCTGCGTGGCTGCGGCGCGCGCCCACCCAGCCGGCCAGCGACCACAGCGCCGCCAGGCTGCCCAGGGCCAGCATCCCGCCCATGAGCAAACCCATGGGCAGCGCCCAGAAGGAAAGCGGCATGAGCGCCACCGAATGCAGCACCAGCGCGAGAAACAGCACCGGCATGGCCCGGTGCAGAACGCGCCAGTTTCTGTAGCTCAGCAGGCGCGAGATCAGCGTCAGCGCCACCATGGCCAGGAGCAGGTAGAAGGCCCATTCGCCCAGGTCCTTGGCGAAGCCCCGGGCATCGGTCAACCAGGGCAGCACGGCCTCGCGCGCCGGCCGGCCGGCCCGGCCCCAGAGCGCCTTGATCCAGTCGCTCGATTCCTTGGCGCCCCAGTGGGCAATCGCCGCGAGCGCCGCGCCTATGCCCGCCCATTTGTGCAGCCGGTAGACCTGGTCCATGCCGCCGAGCAGGCGCTCGGCGAGCGGCAGGCGCAGTGCCAGCACCATGACCAGCGCCATCAGGCCGATGCTCCACAGGCCGCTCAGGTAGAGCGCGTGCTGGCGCAGCTGCCACCAGCCCGTGGCGCCCTGGACATCGACCAGGGGCACGATGCCCAGATCCGGCGGCACGACCGCCAGCCATGCCAGGGTGATGCCCAGCAAGTACGCTCCCAATGTCAGTTTCATGCGCATGGCGACTCCTTTCGTTGGGAGCGAGTGTGGAAAATCCACCCTGAACGCGGACTGAAAGCAGGATTCATGTGCCATTCATCGCATCCGCCCTATAACCCTCCCATGCGCCCCACCGCCCCCTTTCTTCGCCGCCTGCTGCTGGCGCTGGCCCTGACCGGGGCCGGCCAGGCGCTGCACGCCGACGGCCCCGAAGACCACGAGCTGGCACGCCAGGCGCTCGAGCAGGGCCAGGTCCTGCCGCTGCGCAGCGTGCTCGACAAGGTCGAGCGCGAACACCAGGGACAGGTGCTGAAGATCGAATTCGAGCGCGACGACGGCCGCTTCGTGTACAAGATCCGCCTGCTGCAAAGCGATGGCCGCATGGCCAAGCTGAAGGTGGACGCCATGGACGGCCGCGTCCTCGGCATACAGCGCAAGGAAGCTGGAAAGGAACACGATGCGCATCCTCGTGGTGGAAGATGAGCCGCTGCTGCGCGCCCAGCTGGTAGGCGCCATCGCGGCGGCCGGCCACACCGTCGAACAGGCGGACGATGGCGTCCAGGCGCAGTACCTCGGCGAGGTCGAGGACTTCGACGCCGTGGTGCTGGACCTGGGCCTGCCGCTGCTCGACGGCCTCTCGGTGCTGCGCCGCTGGCGCTCGGCCAAGCGGAACATGCCGGTGCTGATCCTCACGGCGCGCGGCAACTGGCAGGACAAGGTCGCCGGCATGGACGCCGGCGCCGACGACTACCTGGCCAAGCCCTTTCATATGGAGGAGTTGCTGGCGCGCCTGCGCGCGCTGCTGCGCCGACGCGGCGAACACGCCAGTGCGCAGTGGCAGTGCGGTCCGATCTGGCTGGACACACGCCAGGCGCGCGTGCTGGTCGATGGCCAGCCCCTGGTGCTCACCAGCCACGAATTCAAGCTGCTGTCGCTGTTGATGCAGCGCAAGGGCGAGGTGCTCTCGCGCACCGAACTGTCCGAACACATCTACCCACAGGACAGCGACCGGGATTCCAACACCATCGAGGTCTTCGTCGGCCGCCTGCGCAAGAAGCTGCCCGCCGGCAGCATAGAAACGGTGCGCGGCCTGGGCTACCGCCTGCTGTGCACGGACAGCGCATGAGCGAAGCGCCGGGCCGTTCCCAAGCAAGCTCGCACCGCAGCCCGCAGGGCGAAGGTACTCCCGTGAGCGCCGCCGCCCCGGGGTATTCGCTGCGCCTGCGCCTCCTGGCGGGCACGCTGGCCTGGATGCTGGCGGCCATCGCCCTGCTCGGCTGGGGGCTGCGCGCGCTGTTTCAGGACCACATCCGGCAGCAGTTGCAGGCGCAGCTGGTGGTGCAGCTCGACCAGCTGAGCGCCGCCGTCGAATGGAGCGGCGCGGCGGTGGCCACCCAGGCCATGGTGGGCGACCCGAAACTGGGCCGGCCGCTGTCGGGCCTGTACTGGCAGATCGACCAGCTGGGCAGCCGCCCCCAGGCGGCCGTGGCGCGCTCGCGCTCGCTCTGGGACCAGGTGCTGGCGCTGCCCGCCGCACCGGGCGACTATCCGGCCAAGGGCCACCGCGTCCTGACGCTGCAGGACGCCCAGCACCACGAACTGCTGGCCGTGGCGCGCACGCTGCAGCTGCCCGAGGACGACGCGCCGCTGCTGCGCCTGGTGGTGGCGGGCGACACCGCCCTGCTGGCCGAACCGCTCCAGCGCTTCACGCGCCTGCTGCTCATGGCACTGGCCATCCTGGCGCTGGGCCTGGCGCTCGCCGTCGCCGTGCAATTGCAGCTGGCACTGCAACCGCTCGGGCTGCTGCGCGCGCGCCTGGCCGCCGTGCGCAGCGGCGGTGCCGGCCAGCTGGAAGGGCGCTTCCCCCAGGAGCTGCAACCGCTGGTGAGCGAGTTCAACCACGTGCTGCGCGAGAACGCCGACATGGTGCAGCGCGCCCGCACCCAGGCCGGCAACCTGGCGCACGCCGTGCACACGCCCTTGTCCATCCTCGCCAATGCCGCCGCGCAGGAGCAGGGCCCGCTGGCGCAACTGGTGGCCGAGCAAGTGGCCAGCGCAAGCCGCCAGGTCGACTGGCACCTGGCGCGCGCACGCGCCGCCGCTGCCGTGCGCGCCACCGGCCTGGCCACACCGGTGCGCGCGCCGCTCCAGGCGCTGCTGCGCACCATGCAGCGCCTGCACGGCGAGCGCGGCGTCCGGTTCGAACTGGCCCCCGAGGCCCAGGACGGCGCCTTCCGCGGCGAGGCGCAAGACCTGTACGAACTGCTGGGCAACCTGATCGACAACGCCGGCAAATGGGCGCGCTCGCGCGTGCTGGTGGACATGCAGCGCGCCGAGGGCCAGCTGTGCTTCACCGTCGATGACGACGGCCCAGGCATCCCCGACGACGCCCGCGCCCGCATGTTCCAGCGCGGCGTGCAGCTCGACGAACAGCGCCCTGGCTCCGGCCTGGGCCTGGACATCGTGCGCTCCCTGACCGAAACCTACGGCGGCAGCGTGCAGGCCCTGGCATCGCCCCTGGGCGGCGCGCGCCTGCGCCTGTGCCTGCCCGAAGCCGATGCAAGCACGCCTTGAGCCGGGCGCCAGCGTGCGCCCGCTGGCGCACCGCCACCTGAGCGGCCTGCTCGCCGTGCAGCGTGCCTGCTACGGCAGCGCCTACCTGGAAAGCGCCGAGGTGTTCGCCGCCCGCCTGGCGAGCCCGGCGCAGTGCTCGCTGGTGCTCACGCAGGGCGGGCGTGTCTGCGCCTACCTTGCCGCATTCGACTCGGCGCACGGCCGGCTCACGCCGCTGCACGGCGCCTTCGAGCCCGTGGCGCGGCCCGACACGCTGTACCTGCACGACCTGGCCGTGCTGCCCGGGCTGGCCGGCCAGGGCCTGGGCCGCGCGCTGCTGGAGGCCGCATGGCGCAGCGCGCCGGGCCGGGGCCTGGCGCAATCGGCGCTGGTCGCCGTGCCGGGCGCGCAGGGCTTCTGGGAGCGGCGCGGCTACGCCGTGCACGCCCTCGGCGACGCGGACCAGCGCGAGCACCTCGCCGGCTATGGCGAGGGCGCGCGCTACATGCTGCGCCGCCTGGCCGGCGCCAGCGGGCCACCGGCCAGTTCAGGATAATCGCCGCCATGCCCAATCGCTGGAAACCCAACGTCACCGTCGCTGCCATCATCGAGCAGGGCGGCCGCTTCCTGCTGGTGGAAGAAGAAACCGCCGACGGGCTGAGACTCAACAACCCCGCCGGCCACCTGGACCCGGGCGAGTCGCCCATGGCCGCCTGCGCGCGTGAGGTGCTGGAGGAAACGGCGCACGATTTCACGCCCGCCGCGCTCGTCGGCATCTACTTGAACCGCTTCACGCGCACCCGCAGCGGCGACGACATCACCTACCTGCGCTTCGCCTTCGCCGGCAGCCTGGGCGCGCACCACGCCTGGCGCACGCTGGACGACGGCATCGTGCGCACCGTGTGGCTGACGCTCGCCGAGCTGCACGCCACCCAGGAGCGCCACCGCAGCCCGCTGGTGCTGCAGTGCATCGCCGACTACCTGGCGGGCCGGCGCTTTCCGCTGGAGCTGGTGCACACGGATGCCTCCGTGATGCAGCATCTCACCGCGTGACCCTTTTCGCCCGAGGTGCTACACCCCGCGCAACACACTGAACTCTCTGAACAACCGTGCAGGCAGTGGCGTGTGCAGTTGCCAGACGATGTTCATGGGTCGGTCGCCCTCCGCCGATTCCAGCGCCACGGGACCGCAGGCGCGGTAGGCCTCGCCCTTGCGTGGCCGCACGAACAGCTGGAACTGCCACCCATTGGTTGCGCTTTCCAGGTAACGCCGGCCACCCGGGGTATCTTGGCCGGCGCTGTTCTGGCTTTGCCAGTGGAACCGCTCCGCGCTGATGGCGTAATCGTGGTACGCAATGCGATCGTGGTAACCCTCGCTCTTGTCGAGCGTGACAAACAACAACTCGGTCTTGCGGCTATGCAGCGACAAAGTACCGGCTTGGAAGGGTACGCGGCGCGAAGCCGTCAACCAGCCCACTGCGGTGAGGATTTCACGCACACCGTAAGCGGCATGCAGGCACAAAGGCGTGTCTTCAAGGCCAGGCACCGAATGCGCCCCCAAAGTGCTGCGGGCCTGCAAAAGCGCAGACAACTCCACCAGCTCGGCCGCAATAGCGGGATGACTGGCCACGCGCTTCAAGAAGGCCTGGTGTCCGGCGGCCTGCTCGTGGCGGCCATCAATCTGGTAGGCCAGCATCTGCACACCCAACGCCTTCTCTGTCAGGAGCGCCGGCACGTCCACTTGGCTCGCGCCGACAGCGGCCATCACATCAAGCCGGCGCGGATCGTCCACATGCAGCAGGTCAGCAAAGCGGCGGCTGAAATAGTCCTCTTCCGGACCCGGTTCAGCAACCATCAGGCCCGCATCGCGTTTCAGTGCTGTCCAGCCGCTACGGCCTTGGCCTGTCCCTGCACGGTAGATGTCTTCCAACTCCAGCGCCTGGTCGTGCAAGAAATCAGCCATTGGCACGGATGCCCGGCCCCGAATTGTGGCGTAGGCCTGCAGTTCGGTTCTCAAACGGCGCCAGTTCTGGGACGTCAAAGCACGCAGCCCCTGCAACACCTGCTCACGCGTCTGGCGCTGCAAGTGGATGTGACAGCCCGGCGGCAAGCTGCCGAACCCGTTTTCCACTCCATCCACCAGTTCGCGGCGCGTTAAACCAGTCAAGCTCGACAAGAGGCGGTCGAACCGGAAATCGGCGCGGTGCTGGCCGACAAAATCGAGCACCAGACAACTCTCCTTCCCAGACGCCAAACGCAGTCCACGCCCAATCTGCTGCTGGAACAGGACCGGGCTTTGCGTGGGCCGCAGCAACAGCAGCGTGTCCACCATCGGCAGGTCGATGCCTTCGTTGTAGAGGTCCACCGTGACCAGTGCGCACAGTTCGCCGATGAGCAGACGCTGTGGCGCACGTCGCCGCTCTTCGCTCGGCGTGGTACCGACCACACAAGCAGCGGGCAGACCCGCTCGGTTGAACCACCCGGTCATGAACTCGGCGTGCGCCACCGACACACAAAAAACGATGGCCCGCGATTGCCGAGCATCGGACGCCAGGCGGCGCCATTCGTTGATCACCAGCTTGGCGCGCACATCGTTACCGGTGACGAGTTTGCCGATGGCTTCGCGTTCTCCCGGCCGGTCCCAAGGCACTTGTGAAAAGTCTGTCTCGTCGTCGCAGGCGTAGTACTCGAACGGCGCCAGCAGCTGCAGGTCCAGCGCGTGCCACAGCCGCAATTCCACCGCTGGGCTACCGTCTGGCCGCGCATCGAAATACTGCGCGATCGGCTGGCCATCGCTGCGCTCAGGCGTCGCTGTCAGCCCGAGCAACACACTGGGGCGCACGGCTTTGGCGAAGGCGTCAAACCGGTCAGCCGCCAGGCGGTGGCATTCATCGACCACGACCGTGTGCCAGTGATCGGCACCGACAGTGGCTACCAGGCCGCGGGCAGTTACGCTGTCGATGGTGGCAAACAGATGGTCCCAGCGATCGGGCTGGTGGTTGCCAGTGAGCAACTCACCAAACTCGGGGGAGCGCAACACCTCGCGGTAGGTGCGCAGGGCCTGGCGCAGGATTTCCTCGCGGTGGGCCACAAACAGAAGGCGCGGGCGCCCGCCTGCGCTGCAGCAGGTGTTGCGGTAGTCGAACGCCGCCACAATCGTCTTACCGGTGCCCGTGGCCGCCACCAAGAGGTTTCGGCTACGGCCATGGGCGCGCTCGGTGGCCAACTGCTCCAGCATCTCCTGCTGATAGGTCTTGGGCTGGAGATCGAAGAAACTGATCGCAGTGGCGGTCTGATCGCCAAAGGCCTCGCGACCCAGTGCTGCCGCGAGTGCCTGTCGGTGATCGACGTTGTCCGGGTCGTAGCGCTGAAACTCGCTGTCGGCCCACAACGTCTCAAAGTGGGCCACAGCGCGCGCAAAAAGTGCCTCTTGTGCGCGCTGGGTCAGCTTGACGGTCCACTCCAACCCGCCGGTCAGTGCAGCGCCCGACAGATTGGCACTGCCGACATACGCCGAACCGAAGCCGGTCTTGCGCTGGAACAGCCAAGCCTTGGCATGCAGACGGGTGCGCCGGCCATCGAGCGACACGCGCACTTCGCAGCCCGGCAGGCGCGCAAGCTCGTCCAGCGCCCGCGCCTCGGTCGCGCCCGTATAAGTCGTGGTGAGAACGCGCAGCCGGGTCTTGGGTTGTGTCTGCCCTGGATGCTGGGCCCCTACGGCGGTGACTTGCTGCAACACGTCCTGCAGCTTGCGCACGCCCGACACCGTGATGAAACTGACCAGAATGTCCACCTGGTCGCTGGAAGCCAGTTCACGTCGAATTTCTTGCAGCAGCGATGGTGAACCTTTGCCTGCTGTAAAGAGCCAAGGCACCGCCAGACCCATCTCGGGCGACACCGGAAACTGCTGGTCACGCTGGACCGCCCGGAGGACCCGTAACGGCGACGCTACGAGGTCAATGACATCCGCGGATGGGTTGGTCCCCACTGCGCCATCGCCACCGGCGAACCGCTGCCGCACCATCACCAGCAGTTCATTCACCAATGCCAATTGGGCTTTGACTTTGTCGGCGGCGTCGCCGGAGACATCGTCCAGAAGTATTGCAAGCTGCTGGGTGATGGCATCGGCCAGGTACTCGGCAGCGCCACCCAGCAAGAGCGACACATTGATCCGGGACGGTTCCAGTTCAGCAAGAGACTGGGCCAGCTTCTCGGTCAGCAACAGGTCGTACAAACCATCGGGCAATGCCATCGTCATCCTTGTAGGTGCTCAGTTCCGATGGCCCCGGGGTCAGGGGCACCAAGAAACGACTTGCCCGAAGTATCTCAGCCCGCGAGTTGGCGCGGCCCGACGTGTGCCGGCACTATTGCAGCAGCCGGATAATCCCACCATGAAAAAGCAACGCGTTGTCGTAGGCCTGTCCGGCGGTGTGGACTCTGCCGTCACGGCCTACCTGCTCAAGCGGCAGGGGCACGAAGTCGTCGGCATCTTCATGAAGAACTGGGAAGACGACGATGACAGCGAGTACTGCTCGTCCAACGTCGATTT
>MEDL01000121.1 GCA_001724785.1 Acidovorax sp. SCN 68-22
TTGAAGCGGCCCTGCGGGTCCACGCGCCGCTTGTAGTCGGCAAAGGGCGCGAGCTCTTCGTCGCTCAGGTATTCGAGCTTGGTGATGCCGATGCCGTGCTCACCCGAGATCACCCCGCCCAGGCTGCGCGCGAGGCGCATGATGCGGCCCACCGCTGCGTGTGCCGTCTGCAGCATGGCGTAGTCGTCGCTGTTGACGGGGATGTTGGTGTGCACGTTGCCGTCGCCGGCATGCATGTGCAGGGCGACCCAGACGCGGCCCTTGAGCACGCGCCGGTGGATGGCCACGCACTCGGCCAGGATGGGGGCCAGCGCGTCGCCGGCGAAGATGCCGCGCAAGGGCGCGAGGATCTGCGCCTTCCAGCTGGCGCGCAGGCTGTGGTCCTGCAGCTGCGGGAACAGCGCGTTCACGTCCTGCAGCCACCCGGACCAGAGCGCGCGCGCCTGCTGCACCACGTCCAGCGCCTCGTGCACGCGCTCGGCCAGCATTTCCGGCGAAATGGCGTCGCCCGATTCCGCCCCCGCCGCGCCGAGCGGCAGCGGGCCGCGCGCCAGGAAGCCTTCCAGCGCGTCGCACAGCGCCAGCTTGTTCTGCAGCGAGAGTTCGATGTTGATGCGCTCGATGCCGTCGGTGTACTCGGCCATGCGCGGCAGCGGGATGACCACGTCCTCGTTGATCTTGAAGGCGTTGGTGTGGCGCGAAATCGCCGCCGTGCGCTTGCGGTCGGCCCAGAACTTCTTGCGCGCCTCGGCTTGAATAGCGATGAAGCCCTCGCCGCTGCGCGAGTTGGCAATGCGCACCACCTCGCTGGCCGCGCGCGCGACCATGTCCGGGTCGTCGCCGGCGATGTCGCCGACCAGCACCATCTTCGGCAGGCCGGGGCGCTTGGACTTGGTGGCGTAGCCGACGGCCTTCAGATAGCGGTCGTCCAGGTGCTCCAGGCCGGCCAGCACCACGCCGGAGCGCCGCTGCTCGGCAAACATGAACTCCTTGATCTCGACGATGCTGGGCACGGCGTCCTTGGCGTTGCCGAAGAACTCCAGGCACACGGTGCGCGTGTGCGTGGGCATGCGGTGCACGATCCAGCGGCAGCTGGTGATGAGCCCGTCGCAGCCCTCCTTCTGGATGCCCGGCAGGCCGGCGAGGAACTTGTCCGTCACGTCCTTGCCCAGGCCCTCGGTGCGAAAGCGCTTCCCGGGGATGTCCAGGCGCTCGCTGCGCAGCCGCGTCTTGCCGTCGGCGGCGAAATATTGCAGCTCGAAGCTCGCCACCTCGGCGTCGTGGATCTTGCCCAGGTTGTGGTCCAGGCGCGTCACTTCCAGCCATTCGGCGTCGGGCGTGACCATGCGCCAGCTCGCCAGGTTGTCCAGCGCCGTGCCCCAGAGCACGGCCTTCTTGCCGCCGGCGTTCATGGCGACGTTGCCGCCCACGCAGGAGGCCTCGGCGCTGGTCGGGTCGACCGCGAAGACGTAGCCGGCCGCCTCGGCGGCGTCCGCCACGCGCTGCGTGACGACACCGGCCTCTGTCCAGACGGTGGCGACCTCACCCGCCACGCCCGGCAGCGCGCGCATTTCCACCGCCGTCATGGCTTCGAGCTTCTCGGTGTTGATGACGGCGCTCTTGTCGGTCAGCGGGATCGCGCCGCCGGTGTAGCCGGTGCCGCCGCCGCGCGGGATGATGGTCAGGCCGAGCGCGATGCAGCCCTTGACCAGCCCGGCCATCTCGGCCTCGGTGTCGGGCGTGAGCACCACGAAGGGGTATTCCACGCGCCAGTCGGTCGCGTCGGTCACGTGGCTGACGCGCGACAGCGCGTCGAACTTGATGTTGTCCTTGGCCGTCAGCCGCCCCAGCGTGCGGCGCGCTTCCCGGCGCAGCTGCGCCGCCGCGTCGAACGCCGCTTCGAACCGGCGCACCGCGGCGGTGGCCGCGTCCAGCAGCTCGCCCACCAGCGCATCGCGCTCGGGCGCCACCTGCGGCGTGCGGCGCTTGTGGACTTCGCCCAGGCGGTGCTCCAGCGCCTGCACGAGCTGCCGGCGCCGCTCGCGGCTGCCGAGCAGGTCGTCTTGCAGGTAGGGGTTGCGCTGCACGACCCACATGTCGCCCAGCACTTCATAGAGCATGCGCGCCGAGCGGCCGGTGTCGCGCTCGCCCCGCAGCTGCAGCAGGGTCTCCCAGGCGGGCGCGCCGAGCAGGCGGATGACGATTTCGCGGTCGGAAAAACTGGTGTAGTTGTACGGAATCTCGCGCAGTCGCACGGGCTCGGGGGGTTGCGCCAGCAAGCTGGCCAATGCGGTGGGAGCATTCATTCGTGGGAACCTGGGGTGGAGCAGCCGGCAGGCGCGCCTGCGCCCGGGAACCCGCGATTTTAAAGACGCCCCGCTTCCCGCGCCGGGGCGCGCGCCAGCGTCTTTAGGGGGCTACCCCTTGCTGCCCGGCTAGAACAGCACCCGGCAGCGCAGCGTGTTCTGCACCTGCTGGAGCTTTTGCAGCGCCAGGTCGGACGAGGCGGCGTCGATGTCCATCACCACGTAGCCGATGGATTCGTTGGTCTGCAGGTACTGCGCGGCGACGTTGATGTGGTTCTCGGCGAACACCTGGTTGATGTCCGACATCACACCCGGCACGTTGCGGTGCACGTGCAGGATGCGGTGCGTGCCACGCTGCGGCGGCAGCGCCACTTCGGGGAAGTTGACCGAGGTGATGGAGGTGCCGTTGTCGCTGTAGCGCACCAGCTTTTCCGCCACCTCGATGCCGATGTTGGCCTGGGCCTCCAGGGTCGACCCGCCGATGTGCGGCGTCAGGATGACGTTGTCCAGGCCGCGCAGCGGGCTCTCGAATTCGTCCTTGTTGCTGCGCGGCTCGACCGGGAACACGTCCACCGCGGCGCCCAGCAGGCGCCCGGCGCGCAGCGCCTCGGCGAGCGGCTCGATTTCCACCACCGTGCCGCGCGAGGCGTTGATGAACACCGCGCCCGGCTTGAGCGCGGCGATCTCCTTGGCGCCGATCATCCATTTCGTCGACGGCAGCTCGGGCACGTGCAGGCTGACCACATCGCTCGCGCCCAGCAGCTCGGTCAGGCTGGCCGCCTGGCGCGCGTTGCCAAGCGGCAGCTTGGCAACGACGTCGTGGAAGATCACGTGCATGCCGAGCGATTCGGCCAGCACCGAGAGCTGCGAGCCGATGGCGCCGTAGCCGACGATGCCCAGCGTCTTGCCGCGCGTCTCGAAGGCGTTGTCGGCCGACTTGAGCCAGCCGCCGCGGTGCGCCGAGGCGTTGCGCGCCGGAATGCCGCGCAGCAGCAGGATGGCTTCGGCCAGCACCAGTTCGGCCACCGAGCGGGTGTTGGAAAACGGTGCATTGAACACCGCGATGCCGCGCTCGCGCGCCGCGTTCAGGTCCACCTGGTTGGTGCCGATGCAGAAGCACCCGATGGCGACCAGCTTGTGCGCCTGGGCCAACACCTCGGCGGTGAGCTGGGTGCGCGAGCGGATGCCGATGAAATGCACGTCGCGGATGCGCTCGATCAGCTGCTCCTGTGGCAGGGCACCCGGCAGCGCGTCGATCTGCTCGTAGCCGGCATTGCGCAGCACTTGCAGGGCGGAGGGGTGCAGGCCTTCGAGCAACAGGAACTTGATCTTGCTTTTATCGAGGGACGTGGGGGCAGCAGCGCTCATGGAACAACGGTCGGGCCGGCGAAGTGGAAGAAAGCCGGCACCCTAGCATGTTGCAGCGCAGCATCCAAATCGGCGGGCAGGCGCCACTACCTGCGACAGGGAATTTTTTCGCGCCCGCCACCGGGGTTAACCCGCTCATTCCAACAAGCGAACGGTGGTTAAAAAGCCCTGTCATCCCCGCGGCGACATAGGAATGTCACAGTGCCGCTACAGGATCCGCGTTTCACTTCCAGGAGTCTCTCGATGAAATACCGTTTGCTCGCCACCTGCGCCGCCCTCGCCGTCATGGGGAGCACCGCTGCCCATGCCCAGACGGAAATCCAATGGTGGCACGCGATGAGCGGGCCGCTGGGCGAGTGGGTCAACGACCTGGCCAAGGATTACAACGCCAGCCAGAAGGAATACAAGGTGGTGCCCACGTTCAAGGGCACGTACGACGAAAACATGACCGCCGCGATCGCCGCCTTCCGCGCCGGCAACGCGCCGGACATTCTGCAGGTCTACGAAGTCGGCACGGCCACCATGATGGCCGCCAAGGCCGCCGTCAAGCCGGTGGGCGAGGTCATGCAGCAGGGCAAGGCCAAGTTCGACCCCAAGGCCTACATCCCCGCCGTGGCCGGGTACTACACGGCGCCCAATGGCCAGATGCTGAGCTTCCCGTTCAACAGCTCGACGACCATCTTCTATTACAACAAGGACAAGTTCAAGGCAGCAGGGCTCGACCCGAACAAGGCGCCCACCACCTGGCCGGAGGTCGTGGCCGCGGCCGCCAAGCTCAAGGCGAACGGCGAAAAGTGCCCCTTCACCACGAGCTGGATCAGCTGGACGCAGCTCGAGAGCTTCTCCACCTGGCACAACACCTTGTTCGCCACCCAGAACAACGGCTTTGGCGGCACCTCGGCACGCCTGGCGTTCAATTCGCCGCTGCACCTGCGCCATTTCGAGAACCTGGCCAACATGGCCAAGCAGGGCCTGTTCGTCTACAAGGGCCGGGCCAACGCGGCGGACGTCTCCTTCCCCTCGGGCGAGTGCGCCATGATCACCGGCTCCTCGGGCCTGTACGCGCGCGTCAGCAAGGAAGCCAAGTTCGCCTACGGCATCAGCCAGCTGCCCTACTACCCCGACGTGGACGGCGCGCCGCAGAACACCGTGATCGGCGGCGCCAGCCTGTGGGTGATGTCGGGCAAGCCGGCGGCCAACTACAAGGGCGTGGCGGACTTCTTCTCCTACCTCTCCAACGCCGAGGTGCAGTCGGCCAGCCACAAGCGCACCGGGTACCTGCCCATCACCATGGCCGCCTTCGAGCTGACGGAGAAATCCGGCTTCTACAAGGAAAAGCCCGGCACCGACGTGGCCGTCACGCAGATGATCCGCAAGACGACCGACAAGTCGCGCGGCATCCGCCTGGGCAACTTCAACCAGATCCGGACCATCATTGACGAGGAAACCGAACAGATCTGGGCCGGCAAGAAGAGCGCCAAGGAAGCGCTGGACACCGCCGTGAAACGCGGCAACGAACAGCTCGAACGCTTCCAGAAAGCCAACAAGGGCTGAACCCGACGGGCGCGCCCGCGCCCGCTTCTACCCGCGACCCGCCGCACTGCCCCACAGCGCGGCGGGTCGCTGCAATTGAGACGGACCCATGGAAAAACGCGTTCTGTTCCGCTCCGGGTGGCTGCCCTGGCTGCTGCTGACGCCGCAACTGGCGGTGATCACGGTGTTCTTCTTCTGGCCCGCCAGCCAGGCGCTGCTGCAATCGCTGCAGATGCAGGACGCCTTCGGCACGTCCACCGAATGGGTGGGGCTGCAAAACTTCCGCCAGCTGTTCACCGACGAGGCCTACCTCGATTCGTTCAAGACCACCGCCTGGTTCTCTCTGCTGGTGGCCGCGCTGGGCATCTCGATTTCGCTCGTCCTGGCCGTGTTCGCCGACCGCATCGTGCGCGGCGCCATGTTCTACAAGACCTTTCTCATCCTGCCCTACGCCGTGGCGCCTGCGGTGGCCGGCGTGTTGTGGGTGTTCATGTTCTCGCCGACGCTGGGCGTGGTGGCGTACGGGCTGGAGAAAATCGGCATCCACTGGAACCACCTGCTCGACTCGGGCCACGCGCTGACGCTGATCGTGCTGGCGGCCGTGTGGAAGCAGATTTCCTACAACTTCCTGTTCTTCCTGGCGGGGCTGCAATCCATCCCCAAATCGCTCATCGAGGCCGCGGCCATGGACGGCGCCGGGCCGTGGCGGCGTTTCTGGAGCATCCAGTTTCCGCTGCTCACGCCCACCACCTTCTTCCTGCTGGTGATCAACATGGTGTACGCCTTCTTCGACACCTTCGCCATCGTCGACGCCACCACCCAGGGCGGGCCGGGGCGGGACACGGCCATCCTGGTCTACAAGGTCTACTACGACGGCTTCAAGGCGCTCGACCTGGGCGGCTCGGCCGCGCAGTCGGTGGTGCTGATGGTCATCGTCATCGCGCTCACGGTGGTGCAGTTCCGCTATGTCGAGAAGAAGGTGACGTATTGACCTCCATCCCCTGCCGCCTGGCGCCGTGCGCCGCAAGCAGCCCTTTCCAACACAACCCCTGCGCCCATGGTTGAACGCAATCCCGTTTTGAATGTGCTCTCGCACGCCGTGATGTGGCTGGGCGTGGCCATCGTCGCGTTTCCACTGTACCTGGCGTTCGTCGCCTCCAGCCATACGGCGCAGGACATCGTGCAGGCACCCATGCCGCTGCTGCCCGGCGGCAACCTGTGGGAGACGTACAAGACGGCCCTGCTCGGCGGCGGCGACGGCGCCGGCTCCACCGCCCCCGTGGCGCGCATGATGTGGGTGAGCTTCGTCACCGCCATGGTCATCACGGTGGGCAAGATCGCCATCTCGCTGCTCTCGGCCTTTGCCGTGGTGTACTTCCGCTTCCCGTTCAAGCAGCTGTGCTTCTGGGCCATCTTCGTCACCCTGATGCTGCCGGTCGAGGTGCGCATCGGCCCGACCTACCAGGTGGTCTCGGACCTCGGCATGCTCAACAGCTACGCCGGCCTCACCGTGCCGCTGATCGCCTCGGCCACCGCGACCTTCCTGTTCCGCCAGTTCTTCCTGACCGTGCCCGACGAGCTGGTCGAGGCGGCGCGCATGGACGGCGCCGGCCCCATGCGCTTCTTCAAGGACGTGCTGGTGCCGCTCTCAAGCACCTCGATCGCGGCGCTGTTCGTCATCCAGTTCATCTACGGCTGGAACCAGTACCTGTGGCCGCTCCTGGCCACCACCAGCGAGGACATGTACCCGGTGGTGATCGGCATCAAACGCATGATCGCCGGCGGCGACGCCGCCAACGACTGGAACGTGGTCATGGCCACCGCCATCCTCGCCATGCTGCCGCCGGCGCTCGTCGTGGTGCTGATGCAGAAGTGGTTCGTCAAGGGCCTGGTCGATACCGAAAAATAGAGTAAAAATGGCACCTAGCGCTTATCCAGTAAGCGTTTATAGCTATTATTAAAAGAGCAATATGGCATCCATCACCCTGCGCAACATCGTCAAACGCTATGGCATCGGGCCCAAGGCCAACCAGGTGATCCACGGCGTGAACGCCGACATCCACGACCGCGAGTTCGTCGTCATCGTCGGGCCCTCCGGCTGCGGCAAATCCACGCTGCTGCGCATGGTCGCCGGGCTGGAGGAAGTCACCGGCGGCGAAATCCTCATCGGCGAGCGCGTGGTCAACGACCTCGAACCCGCCCAGCGCGACATCGCCATGGTGTTCCAGAACTACGCGCTCTACCCGCACATGAGCGTGTTCGACAACATGGCCTACGGGCTCAAGATTGCCAAGGTGCCCAAGGACGAGATCAAGACCCGCGTGGACAAGGCCGCCAAGATCCTGGAACTGGGCCACCTGCTGGAGCGCAAGCCGCGCGAACTCTCCGGTGGCCAGCGCCAGCGCGTGGCCATGGGCCGCGCCATCGTGCGCCAGCCGCAGGTGTTCCTGTTCGACGAACCCCTGTCCAACCTCGACGCCAAGCTGCGCGCCCAGACCCGCCTGGAGATCCAGAAGCTGCACCGCGAGCTCGGCATCACCAGCCTGTTCGTCACGCACGACCAGGTCGAGGCCATGACGCTGGCGCAGCGCATGATCGTCATGAACGGCGGCAACATGGAGCAGTTCGGCACGCCCGAGGAGGTGTACCACCGGCCGGCAACCACCTTCGTCGCCAGCTTCATCGGCTCACCGCCCATGAACCTGCTCGAAAAAGCGCCGGGCACGCAGCCCGGCACCCTGCTGGGCATCCGCCCCGAGCACTTCGACGTCGGCGCGGGCGGCTGGGAGGTCGAGGTCGACACGGTCGAACTGCTCGGCGCCGAACGCTTGATCTACGGCCGCCTGAACGGCGAGGCGCTGATCGTGCGCGTCGAGGAAAGCGGCCCGGCCCCCGCGCCCGGCAGCCGCATCCACGTCACGCCGCGCGACGGCCGGGT
>MEDL01000122.1 GCA_001724785.1 Acidovorax sp. SCN 68-22
TGGCCATGACGGCGGCGGAAACCGGCCACCTGGTGTTCGGCACGCTGCACACCTCGAGCGCGGCCAAGACCATCGACCGGATCATCGACGTCTTCCCCGCCGAGGAGAAGGAGATGGTCCGCGCCATGTTGTCGGAGTCGCTGCAGGCCGTCATCTCGCAGACGCTGTGCAAGCTCAAGGACGGCTCGGGCCGCGTGGCCGCGCACGAGATCATGCTGGGCACCAGCGCCATCCGCAACCTGATCCGCGAGGCCAAGGTGGCGCAGATGTACTCCACCATCCAGACCAGCAACAGCGTGGGCATGCAGACGCTGGACCAGAACCTCACCGACCTGGTGCGCCGCAACATCATCAGCCCGCACGAGGCACGCAGCAAGGCCAAGATCCCGGACAACTTCCCGGGTTGAAGCCCATTGCCGCGCCGCAACTTCTTTCGTCTATCGGCGGCCTGTGAGGCCGCCCACTGGAGCACCCCATGAAAGGCATTCTCGGTCTGCTGCGCTCTTCGCGCAGCGCCAAGTCCCAGGCGGAACACAGCGATTCCGTCTTTTTCTCGACCGCGTTTGCCAACCAGGGGGTGGATCCCAACATGCTGGTGCCCTGGGAGGCGCGCGCCGTCGAAGTCGGTGCCAAGCGCCTGCCCGCCAGCCGCGGCGGCAAGCTCCTGCAGGCCCTGTGGGCCAAGGACAAGTACATGGCGCACCTGGACAACGACGCCGTGCGCCGCATGGAGCAATTCTTCGAATTTGCGCACGTGCAGCCCAACCGCGACGTGATCCGCCAGGACGAATACGGCAATTTCATGGTCGTGCTGCTCACCGGCACCATCGCCGTGGACCGCGTGCAGCCCTGGGGTGAGCAGCTGCGCCTGGCCGAGACGCGGCCGGGCGACATCCTGGGCGAGATGTCGCTGCTCGACAGTGGCATCCGCTTTTCCGCCTGCACCACCTTGACCGATTGCGAAATCGCCGTCCTCAGCGCCGACGGCATGGACGAGATGATGGTGAAAGACCCGCAGCTTGCGGCCAGCCTGGTCGCCCTGCTGGCGCGCAAGCTGTCGCTGCGCCTGCGGGCGGTGAGTGCGCGCTTGAGCGAAAACCAGAAGTAACACCGCAATGCGGGGCACGCCGCTTTCCTGGAGCTCTTCCGGGAGCCGCCGAACAGCAACGCACCGCGCGGCGCCTGCGCCGATGTTGAGAGGACCATGCGATGGAACGCGATCAGGCCAGTAAATTCATCAACGATCTGCTCAAGCTGCTGGTCAGCCGGGGCGGCAGCGACCTGTTCATCACGGCGGAATTCCCACCCGCCATCAAGGTCGACGGCGCCATTGCCAAGGTCTCGCCCCAGCCCCTGACGCCCAGCCACACGCTGACGCTGGCGCGCTCCATCATGAGCGACAAGCAGGCGGCCGATTTCGAGCGCACGAAGGAGTGCAATTTCGCCATATCGCCCTCGGGCATCGGGCGCTTTCGCGTCAACGCCTTCATCCAGCAAGGGCGCGTGGGCATGGTGCTGCGGGTGATTCCGCTCACGCTGCCGACCATCGACGGGCTGGGCGTGCCGCAGGTGCTCAAGGAAGTCACCATGACCAAGCGCGGTCTGTGCATCCTGGTGGGCGCGACCGGCTCCGGCAAATCGACCACCTTGGCGGCCATGGTCGACTGGCGCAACGAGCACTCCTTCGGCCACATCATCACGGTGGAAGACCCGGTTGAATTCGTCCACCCGCACAAGAACTGCGTGGTCACGCAGCGCGAAGTGGGGCTCGATACCGACAGCTGGGAGGCCGCGCTCAAGAACACGCTGCGCCAGGCGCCCGACGTCATCCTGATGGGCGAAATCCGCGACCGCGAGACCATGGAGCACGCCATTGCCTTCTCGGAAACGGGCCACCTGTGCCTGGCCACGCTGCACGCCAACAGCGCCAACCAGGCGCTCGACCGGATCATCAACTTCTTCCCCGAAGAGCGCCGCGCACAGCTCCTGATGGACCTGTCGCTCAACCTGCGCGCGCTGGTTTCGCAGCGCCTGATCGCCAAGCAGGACGGCAAGGGCCGCGCGGCCGCCGTCGAGATCATGCTCAATACGCCGCTCATTTCCGACCTGATCTTCAAGGGCGAGGTCGCCGAGATCAAGGAAATCATGAAGAAAAGCCGCAACCTGGGCATGCAGACCTTCGACCAGGCGCTGTTCGACCTGTTCGAAGCCAACGTCATCAGCTACGAAGACGCGCTGCGCAACGCCGACTCGCTCAACGACTTGCGCCTGCAGATCAAGCTCTCCAGCCAGCGCGCCAAGACCAACGACCTGGCCGCGGGCACCGAGCACTTCGTCATCGTCTGATTCCCCGCTGCCCGCCCTGGCCGCCGCAGGCGCCGGGCGGCACTTACTTTTGCCACCATGTCCTCGACCAACACCCGTACCTACGACGCCACGCCCGCCAAAAAAGTCGCTTTTCTCGGCCTCGGGGTCATGGGCTATCCCATGGCCGGGCACTTGGCGCGTGCCGGCCATTCGGTCACGGTGTACAACCGGACGACTTCCAAATCAATAGCATGGTGTGCAGAATACACAAGCGCTAGCGGCCAAAAACATGCTGATTCTCCGCGCCTGGCGGCGCAGGGCGCGGATTTTGTCTTCTGCTGCGTGGGCAACGACGACGACCTGCGCGCCGTCACGCTCGGGGCCGATGGCGCTTTTGCCGGCATGGCACCGGGCGCCGTCTTCGTGGACCACACCACGGCCTCGGCCGAAGTGGCGCGCGAGTTGCACGGCGCCGCGCGCACGCTCGGCCTGGGCTTTGTCGACGCCCCGGTCTCGGGCGGCGAGGCCGGCGCGCGCAACGGGCAGCTCACCGTGATGTGCGGTGGCGACCACGAGGCGTTCGACGCTGCCCGGTCCGTGGCGATGGCGTTCTCCCGCGCCTTCACGCGCATGGGCGGCCCGGGCTCTGGCCAGCTGACCAAGATGGTCAATCAGATCTGTATTGCCGGCCTGGTGCAGGCCCTCGCCGAGGCCGTGGCATTTGGCCAGCGCGCGGGCCTCGATTTGCCGCAGGTGCTCGATGTCATCGGCAAGGGCGCCGCGCAAAGCTGGCAGCTCGACAACCGCGGCAAGACGATGGTGGAGCGCAAGTTCGACTTCGGCTTCGCCGTCGACTGGATGCGCAAGGACTTGGCGCTGGTACTGGCCGAAGCCAGGCGCAATGGTTCGCAGCTGCCGGTTACCGCGCTCGTGGACCAGTTCTACGCCGACGTCCAGCGCATGGGCGGCCAGCGCTGGGACACGTCGAGCCTCATCAAGCGGCTGGACTGACAGCGCCGGCCCGGCACCCCGCCGGATGCCTGCTACTTGGTCGCTGGGACCGCTTCGGCATTGGTGTCCGTGACCGGCGCGCGGCCCGGTGCGTTCATGCGGGCGAGGTCGTCTTCGCTCACGTATTCGAACACCCGCACCACCTTGCGCACGCCGGTGATGCCGCGCGCGATCGCCGTGGCGCGCGTTGCCTCCCGCTGGCTCACGATACCCATCAGGTACACGACCCCGCGCTCGGTCACCACCTTGAAGGCACTGGCCGAAATATCCTTGGCGTCCACCAGGCTGGCGCGCATTTTCCCGGTGATGAAGGTGTCGTTCGAACGCTGCGTGATGGGGGTGTTGGGCATGACCGCCAACTCGTTCACGATCGAGCGCACGTTCGGCACCTTGGCCACCGACTGCGCCACCGCGTCGCGCACCTGCTGGGTGGGCACCTCGCCCGTCAGCAGCACCTGCCGGTTGTAGCTCGTCACGTTGACGTGCACCTTGTCGCCGTGGTCGCCAAAGATCTGGTTGGTGGCGCGCAACTCTATGCCTTCATCCTCCACCTGGGTGCCGGTGGTCCGCCGGTCGATGGCCACCATGCCGCCCACCGCCGCGCCGCCGAGCACCAGCGGGGCCGCACAACCGGCCAGGGTGGCCGCGGCCAGCACGCTGGCCAATACCTTGGTTGCGAAAACGCACTTCATGACACCTCCTGTTCACCAAACAACTGTTCGTCTATTCCATCGCACAGGCAATTGAGCACCAGCGCATGGACTTCGCGCACCCGCGCAGCGCGCTCGTGCGGTACGCAAATACCTACGTCGGTCTCGCGCAGGATGTCGCCCAGCGCCCCGACAACCCGGCCGGTCAGCGCAATCACCACCATCTCGCGTTCGTGGGCGGCCGATGCCGCGGCCAGGAGGTTGGCCTCGTTGCCGGCCACGCACAGCAGCAGCAAGATGTCGCCCGCCTGCCCCAGCGCCCGGACCTGGCGCGCGAACTGCTGGCTCGGGTCCGCGCCGCCGGTCAGCAGCGAGCCATCGACATTCAAGGCCAGGGCCGCGAGCTCGGGCCGGTTGCGCTCGAACCCGGCCACGCACGAGGCCACGAACTGCTGCGCGTCGGCGGCACAGGCCCCGTTGCCGCAGACAAGAATCTTCCCGCCGCTGGTGACACAGGCCAGCAAAGCCTGCACGGCATCCGCAACGGGCCGGCACAGCAGCTGGGCTGCCTGGTACTTGAGGTCGGCACTGTCGATGAAATGCTGTTGGATGCGTTGCTCAAGCATGAAATCAAACCCTGACGCAGAGGCACTGATCATAAACCTGTGGTGTTACATATTTTGTAGCAACACGTACGCCGCGGGCCTCTCAACCGGCGTCGAATGCGGCCCGCAACCACTCGATGCGGCCGGCTTCGACCAGCACCACGTCGAAACGGCACGGCGGCGGCACACCCAGGCGCAGCAGGTAGTGGCGCGCGGCAAAGACAATCCGTCCCTGCTTGGCCGGCTGGATGCTGGCACCGGCTCCGCCAAACTCGGCGCTCGCGCGGCGCCGTACTTCGACGAACACCACGGTGCCATCGCCTTCGCGCAAGATAAGGTCGATCTCCCCGCCGCCGCGACCGGGCGTCCGATAATTGCGCTCCAGCAAGCGCAAGCCTGCGGCCTGCAGGTGCGCCAGCGCCCAATCCTCTGCTTCGTCACCCTGGGCACGGGTAGTTTTGCGGGCCGGGGCAAGGCGCCCGGCCTTATGAAGGAAATCCATTGAGCGCCTCTTTTGCTACCGCCCTGCACGCCGCCCGCGACGCTGCGTCGGCGCAGCATTATCCCCAAGGCACCTTGTACGTGGTTGCCACACCAATCGGCAATCTGGCCGACATCACCTTGCGCGCTCTGCACGTGCTGGAGCTCGCGGATTGCATTGCCTGCGAAGACACGCGCCACACCCAGGGCTTGCTGCGCAGCTACGGCATCGCCAAGTCCGGTGCCCAGTTGCTGGCCCTGCACCAGCACAATGAACAGGAGGGGGCGCAAACCGTGGTGGCGCGACTCCAGCAGGGCGAACGGGTGGCTTACGTCAGCGACGCCGGAACGCCCGCCGTCAGCGACCCCGGAGCGCGCCTCGTCGCCGCGGTAGAAGCGGCGGGCTTTCGCGCCGTCCCCGTTCCGGGCGTCAGCAGCGTGACGGCGGCACTCAGCGTCGCGGGCGCCCTGGCTGGGCCAGGCATGGCACCGGGCTTCGTGTTCCAGGGTTTCCTGCCCAGCAAGGCCGGGGAGCGTCAGGCGGCTGTCCAGGCACTCAAGAACGAACCCCGCTGCGCGGTGCTGCTGGAGGCGCCACACCGGGTGCTGGACCTGGCCGAGGCCCTGGCCACCCTGGGCGCCCGCAGGGTGACCCTGGCGCGCGAGCTGACCAAACAGTACGAAAGCGTCACGACGGTGGCTGCCGAGCAGCTCCCAGCCTGGTTCGCCGGCGATGCCAATCGCGCGCGGGGAGAATTCGTCCTCGTACTGCACCCGGAAATCCTGCAAGGGGACGATGCCCTGCCCACGGCGCTGCTGCAGAAGCTCCTTCCCGTATTGCCGCTGAAAACCGCGGTGCGCATCGCCGCCGACCTCACCCAGGCGCCGCGCAACGCGCTGTACGAACAGGCACTGGCGCTGCGCGGCAGCCGCGAAGAAGACCCGCAAGGGTGATGCGTGCGGGTGCAGGTACAGCTCCCACACGGAACGCACAAATGGAAACGCCCAACTGAGTACAGTTGGGCGCTGAAGGTGGTGGCCTGGGACGGAATCGAACCGCCGACACAAGGATTTTCAATCCTCTGCTCTACCGACTGAGCTACCGGGCCTGAGCCTTAAATTATAGCCAAAAAATCCTTCGGCTTCGGCGCAAGCCGCAACTAATTGCGCTTTCCCCGCGCCAGGTCGACGCCAAGCTGGCGCAGCTTGCGGTAGAGGTGGGTTCGCTCCAGGCCCGTCTTTTCGGCCACGCGCGTCATGGAGCCGCCCTCGCGTGCGAGGTGGAATTCAAAGTAGGCTTTTTCGAAACCGTCGCGCGCTTCGCGCAGCGGGCGATCGAGGTCGAAGCCCTGGTGGGCATGGGGGCCAGGATCGACTTCCGCAACCGCCGCGAACTGCGCAACGGCTGGCACGGCGCAGGGCACGGGTGGTGGCGTGCTCGCGGCCACCACGGGCACTGGCGGTGTGGCCCGCAAGGCATGGCGCGCCAGCCCCTGCTCGACCGACTTGAGAAGCTTTTGCAGCGTGATGGGTTTTTCCAGGAAGGCAAATGCGCCAATGCGGGTGGCATCGACCGCCGTGTCGATGGTGGCGTGGCCGCTCATCATGATTACCGGCATGGTGAGCAAGCCCGTGGCCGCCCACTCCTTGAGGAGCGACACCCCGTCGGTGTCGGGCATCCAGATGTCGAGCAGGACCAGGTCGTAGTCGTGGGCATTGCGCGCGATCCGCGCCTGCGTGGCGTTTTCCGCCAGGTCAACGCTGTGCCCTTCGTCATTCAGGATTTCGGACAGAAGATCCCGTATGCCCAGTTCGTCGTCGACCACCAATAAGTTTGCCATGTGGGAAATGCCTTGAATCTGCAGCGTGCCAAGCTCACCTCGCCGCCGTTAGCGCAGTCGCAAATGATAGCGATACTTGCGCGCCGCATATTTGCCCGTCCTGCTCTCGGTTGGAGAGCTTGATGGGCGCGCCATGTTCGTCGGCAATTTTCTTCACAACGGCCAGCCCCAGGCCCGTGCCGCGCGCCTTCGTGGTGACATAGGGCTCGAACGCCCGCTGCAGGATATGGGGCGGAAAGCCGGCACCGCTGTCCGACACCACGAGCTGGACCCGCCGCGTCTCGGCATTGAACGCGGTGCGCAACAACACGGCATCCGCCTGTGCCTCCCCGGACCCACCCGCCGTCTGCTCGGTGGCGTCTTGCGCGTTTTGCACCAGGTTGTGCAGCACCTGGCGCAGTTGCTGGGCATCGCCGAGTATGGGCGGGCATTCCGGGTCCAGCGTGGCGTGCACGGGCACGCGCACGTCGCCGGGTTCGTAGAGATGCAGTACGTCGCGCACCAGCGCATTGAGGTCCAGCGGCTGGAGCTCCGCGGATGGGAGGCGCGCGTAATCGCGGAATTCGTTCACCAGGCGCTTCATCGCCTCGACCTGCTCGACGATGGTTTTGACGGATTTGGCGAGCATGGCCTGGTCCGCCGCTTCGAGCTTGGCCAGCAGCTTCATCTCGAGCCGCTCGGCCGACAACTGGATGGGCGTCAGGGGGTTCTTGATTTCGTGCGCCAGCCGCCGCGCCACTTCGCCCCACGCCTGGGCGCGCTGCGCCGAGACGATTTCCGTGATGTCCTCGAACACCAGCAGTCGGGCGTTTTCCGGCATGCCGGCACCTCGGGCGACCAAACTGGTGGCGTGTTGCTGGGCGCCGTCGGGCGATGCGTGCAGTTCGAAGGTCTGCTGCCAATGGGCCGCGCCAGCCTGGCTCGGCTGGGCCAACCAGGTGTCGAACTGCCGTTGCACGGCGCGGGCGAAGTCCGCCAGTTCCGGCAGGTCGGCCAAGCTCTTGCCGAGCACGGGTGCGAGTGGCAGGTGCAGGATGCGCTCTGCACCCGGGTTGAACGACTGAACCCGGCCCGACGGATCCATCACGATCACGCCCGAGGTCAGGTTGTCCAGAATGGTCTGCAGGCGCTCACGCGCCGTGTCCACCGCCTGCATGCTGCTCTGCACGGCCGCGCGCGCATCGGCCAGCTGCTGGGTCATCATGGCGAAGGAG
>MEDL01000123.1 GCA_001724785.1 Acidovorax sp. SCN 68-22
CGCTGTGCGTCGCCCACAGCCCATGAGAGCGACACGGCCCAGGCGGGGGCAGCCGCGCAAGGGCCGCCCCGCCGCGCCGGCTGCGTCCCCCTGCCCGCAGTGCGCAGCAATGCGAGAGCGGGGGGAAGGCGCGAAGCGACTCAGGGGGTGTCGATGGATCTCAAACGATCTGCGTCAGCGCCTGCTGCATGCAGCGTGTGAAGTGCCGCGCCATCACCGAATTGGGGCGCGCCGTGGGCCGCAGCGCGTGCACCGTGGTGGCGATGGCGGGCTCCAGCGCAAGGATGTCCACCTTGTCGAGGTCGGCGGATGCGGCGGTGCAGGATTCGACCAGCGCCACGCCCACGCCGTGGTGCGCCAGCGCCAGGGCGACGTGGTAGGTCTGCACCGACATCACCTCGCGCAGCCGCGTTTCGCTGTTCTGCAGCGCATGGCCCAGCACCATGCCCAGCGGGTCGCGGCCGTCCAGGCCGATGACCGGCAGGCCCGCGAGCTGCGCCATGGTCAGCGTGCCCCCGGCGGCCTGGCGCGCCGTGAGCAGGCCCTTGGGCACCGCGCAGACCACGCGCCGCTCGGCCAGACGCTCCTGCGTCAGCGCGGGGTGCGACGCGGCGCTGAAGACGTAGCCCACGTCCGACTCCTGCAACACCAGGGACGACACGATCTGCGGCGAGTGCAGCGCCTGGTGGTGCACCACCACGCCGGGGTACTTCGCGCGAAAGAGCTGCATGGCGCGCGGGAACACCTCGTAGCTCAGCGCCAGCACCGTCAGCACACGCAGCTCCCCCTGACCGCGACCGACCTGCAGGCTGGCCGAGAGGCGCTGCACCTCGTCGAGCTGGGCGAACAGGCGTTCGATGAGCGGGTAGAGCGTCTGCGCTTCCAGGGTGGGCTTGAGCCGCCCGCGCACGCGCTGGAAAAGGGCGAAGCCGAGCTGCAGCTCGGCATGCTGCAGCGTGCGGCTGACGGCCGGCTGGGTGATGTTGATCAGGCGCGCGGCGGCGCTCACGCTGCCGGTCAGCATGACGGCGTTGAAAACCTCGATATGCCGCAGGCGCATGGATGACCCTTCTTCTCGGAGGCGCAGGCTTGGTGGCCGGAAAATACCACGGGGTTTTCGTCCCGCGTGCCGGGCGCGGGCGAGAGGACCGGTACATTCCAGGCATGGTCCGCTGGCTGCTCGCTGTCTTCGTGGTGCTGTTGCTCGTCAACAGCCTGACGCCGTGGTTGCAGCGCCTGGGCCTGGGCCGGTTGCCGGGTGACCTGCGGTTCCGGCTGTTCGGCCGCGACGTGTTCGTGCCATTGGCCAGCACGGTGCTGGTCAGTGTGCTGGTGAGCCTGCTCGTGAAATGGCTGGGGGCCTGAACACCTGGGTGTCGGTGTCGGCTTCTGCCAGCGCTTTCAGGAAGCTCGCGCGCCACCAGTGCACATCGAACGCGCGGATGTTGGCCACCAGCGCGCGGTGGCGGCGCTGGCGCTCTTCCAGCGGCATGTGCAGCGCACGGTGGATCACGTCGGCCATGCCCGTGGTGTCGTAGGGGTTCACCAGCAACGCTTCCTTGAGCTGCTCGGCCGCACCGGCGAAGCGCGAGAGCACCAGCACGCCGGGATCTTCGGGCTCCTGCGCCACCACGTACTCCTTGGCGACGAGATTCATGCCGTCGCGCAGCGGCGTCACCAGGCCCACGCAGGCGGCGCGGCACAAGCCGGGAATGCGCTTGCGCGGCACCATGCGGTGGATGTAGCGCACCGGCATCCAGTCGAGCTCGCCGTAATCGCCGTTGGTGGCGCCGCACAGGCCTTCGAGCTCCTGGCGCAGGTCCGAATAGGCATTCACCGAGTCGCGCGAGGGCGAGGCGATCATGATCAGCGTGGCGTCGCTGTGCGTCTCGGGGTAACGCTGGAGCATGTTGCGAAAGGCGCGCACGCGTTGCGGCAGGCCCTTGGAATAGTCGAGCCGGTCGATGCCCAGCAACAGGCGCCGGCGCGCGTATTCCTCGCGCATGCGATCACAGGTCTCGACGGCCTCACGTGCCTGGCCCAGGCGCTCGAATTCCTCCACGTCGATGCCGATCGGGAAGGCCTGCGCCCGCACCACGGCGCCGAACGCGCGGTACAGGTGCGGCCCCACGCGCTCGGCCTGGGCTTCCTCCAGGACGTAGCGGTCGAAGTGCTGCATGTCGGTCTCGCTTTGCAGGCCTACCAGATCGTAGGCGAACAGCGAGCGCATCAGCCACTGGTGCTGCGGAATCGCGGCCAGGATCACCGGCGGTGGCAGCGGGATGTGCAGGAAGAACCCGATCCGCTGCCGGCAGCCCAGCGCGCGCAGCTCGGCCGCAAGCGGGATCAGGTGGTAGTCGTGCACCCAGATCACGTCGTCGTCCCGGAGCAGCGGCAGGAGCGTACGCGCCATCATGCGGTTGACACGGCGGTAGCCGGCCACGGCGCCGGATTCAAAGTCCGCCAGGTCGAGCCGGCAATGGAACACCGGCCACAGGACGCTGTTGCTGTAGCCCAGGTAGTAGCTGTCGTGGTCTTCGCGGCTGAGCCCGATCTCGGCCAGCGTTACCCGCCCGGCCTGGCGCGTGTGCAGCCGGCATTCGCCCGGCGTTCCCGGCTCGTCCACCGTACCGCTCCAGCCAAACCAGAGGCCGCCGCTTTTCGACAGCGCCTCGCCGAGCGCCACCGCCAGGCCGCCCGCAGCGGGCTTGCGCGGGTCGGCGAGGCGGTTGGAAACAACGACGAGGCGGCTGGTGGACATCACGGCGCATCGTCTCCCGGTTGCGTGCGCCGGTCTGTCGGACGCTGCCTCAAATCACGCTGTCCCATGGGGCCGAGAGCCGCACTGCGGCGTTGATGATGCCCACCATGGAATACGTTTGCGGGAAGTTGCCCCACATTTCGCCGCTCACCGGATGCGTGTCTTCCGACAGCAGGCCGAGCGGGTTGCGGGCGGCCAGCATGGTTTCGAAGATTTCCCGCGCCTCCTGCCGGCGGCCGATGCGCGCCAGGGCGTCGATGCGCCAGAAGGTGCAGATGTTGAATGCGGTTTCGGGTTTGCCGAAATCGTCCGCCGCCTCGTAGCGGCGCATGTAGGGACCGTCGCACAGGCTTTTTTCCATCGCCTCGACGGTGCTGACGAAGCGTGGGTCGCGCGCGTCGATCAGGCCGACCTCGGCCATCAGCAGCACGCTGGCGTCGAGTTCGTGGCCGCCGAAGCTCTCGGCGAAGGCCTGGCGCTTCTCGCTCCAGGAGCGCTCCAGGATTTCGTGCTGCATGCGTGCCGCGTGGCCGCTCCAGTAGCTGGCGCGCTCAGGCAGGGCGAGCACGGCGGCGATCTTGGCGAGCCGGTCGCAGGCGGCCCAGCTCATGAGCGCGGACGACGTGTGCACCCGGGCGCGCGTGCGCAGCTCCCACATGCCCGCGTCGGGCTGGCCGTAGACGCGCACCGCCTGCTCGCCGACCAACTCCAGGCGCGTGAAGTCGGCGGTGCCGGCGCGGTACAGCAGGCGGTGGTCGTGGAAGGCCTGCGCCGCGCCCAGGATGATGTTCCCGTACACGTCGTGCTGGAAATGCTCGGCGGCCTGGTTCCCCACGCGCACCGGGCCCATGCCGCGGTAGCCGGCCAGCGTGGGTACGGTCGATTCGGGCAGCTCGCGCTCCAGTCCGATGCCGTAGAGCGGCTGAATGTGGCCGCTCCCGGCATCCACCACCACATTGCCCAGCCAGCGCAGGTAGTCCTCCATGGTGGCCACTTCGGACAGGCTGTTGAGTGCGCGCACGACGAAGAACGCGTCGCGCAGCCAGCAGTAGCGGTAGTCCCAGTTGCGCCCGCTGTGCGCGGATTCGGGAATGCTGGTGGTCATCGCCGCCACGATGGCGCCGGTATCCTCGAACAGCGAGAGCTTGAGCGTGATGGCGGCGCGGATCACCGCCTCCTGCCATTCGAGTGGCACCGCCAGGCGCTGGCTCCAGTGGCGCCAGTAGTCCAGCGTCTCCTGCTCGAACATGCGCGCGGTGTCGGCGATGCCGTGGTCCAGGGTCTCGTCGGCGCCGAGAATGAAGCTCTGCTCGCGCGTCAGCACGTAGGGCTGGCCTGAGAGCACGTGCGAGACGGGCGCGTCGGTCGACAGGCGCAGCGTCATGTGTTCGCCGACAAAGCGGATGTGGTTGCTGCCGCGCGTCACGCGCGGCGTGCTCTGGCCCCAGTCGAATCGGGGCTTGAGCACCACGCGGATGCGCGGCGAGCCCTGCAGCAGCCGCACCCGGCGCACCAGCGTCATCGGCCGGAACACGCGCGAGCGGCTGAAAAAGCGCGGCGCGAAATCGCTGATTTCGATGCCGTGGCCGGCCTGGTCGAGCAGGCGCGTGCGCAGGATGGCGGTGTTGGGCTCGTAGTGCTGCTCGGTCGAGGCGAGATTCTCGACCTCGATGGCGAAGTGGCTGGCATCCTCGCCGGGCTCCAGCAAGGCATTGAACACCGGATCGCCGTCAAAGCGCGGCAGGCAGCACCAGACCATGCGTGCCTGGGCGTCGACCAGCGCGCTGATGGCGCAGTTGCCGATCATGCCCAGCGCGAGCGAGCCCGGTAGCGGGGCGGTCAAGTGGGGTTGGAACGCGTCGTTCATAGGGGTGCCTTCGCCCTGCGGGCTGCGGTGCGAGCTTGCTTGGGAACGGCCCGGCGCGGCGCTCATGGGGCGGACTCCAGGGCGCTGCGCGACGCCGTCAGCCATGCGCGCAGGGCCGTCGGCGTGGGGCAGCGGAAGGGGGCTTGGGTGATGCCGTCGCCGACCTTGATGGCCGTGCCGCCGAGCTCCAGGGCGGTGGCAAAGCCGGCCTCGTCGGTGACGTCGTCGCCTGCGAACAGGGGAATGCGTCCGGCGAAAGGCGGCTGGCGCATGAATTCGGCAATCGCCCGGCCCTTGTGCACGCCGGCGGGCTTGACTTCGTACACGCATTTGCCGCTGAGCAGTTCCAGGCCGGTGAAGCCTTGCATGGCCCGCTCCAGCGTCTCGCGGCAGAGGGGTTCCAGGTGCGGAGCCTGGCGGAAATGCAGGGCCACGCCGGCGCGCTTGGCTTCGACCAGCAGTCCCGGACAACGTGCAGCCAGCTGCTCGGCGGCCTGGCGCACGGGCGCGAGCGCCGGGAGTTCCGCGGCGGGAAAGTGCGCGCCACCGAGCCGGAATTCGGCGCCATGCTCGCTCGCCAGCGGCAAGCCGGGCAAGGCGAGGAAGCCGTCGATATCGCTCTGCAGGCGGCCGGTGACGATGGCCAGCGCACCGCCCAGCAGGCGCTCCAGCGCGGCCAAGGTGGCGGTGAGCCCGGCAGGGACCTGCACCGCGTGCGGCTGCGCCGCGATGTCGGTGAGCGTCCCGTCGAAATCGAGAAAAAGCGCGTGGCGCGCAGTCAGCGAGGGCAATGCGGACATGGGCGGTTACCTTAGCAGACCGTTGGCCGGCGCGCAGCGGCGCTCTTGAATCACAGGCCTGCCGCCGCCATCTGCGCGGCATTGCCACCCGGAGCACGCACCCCCCATGACCGAATCCCTGCACATCGTCTGCCCCCATTGCCACACCACCAACCGCGTTCAGGCAGCGCAGCTGGGGAACGCGCCCGACTGCGGCAGTTGCCACCAGCCGCTGTTCATGGGCGCGCCGCTGGCGCTGGATGCCAACAGCTTTGCCAGGCATGTGCAGCGCAGCCACATTCCGGTGCTGGTCGATTTCTGGGCGCCCTGGTGCGGCCCCTGCCGCCAGATGGCCCCGGCCTTTGCCCAGGCGGCGCGCGCACTGGAGCCGCAGGTGCGGCTGGCCAAGCTCGACACCGAAGCGCATCCGCAGGTGGCGGCGCCCTACAACATCCGCAGCATTCCGACCATGGTGCTGTTCAAAGGCGGGCGCGAGGTGGCGCGCATCTCGGGCGCGCTGGGGGCGGCGGACATCGAGCGCTGGGTGCGCAGCGTGCTCTGATCGGAAGACCTCAGCGCAATCCGAGGGCTCGGTCGAACGAAGCCGCACCCGCGCCGCGCCCGGCAAGGTACAGCATCAGCGCGGCCCACGACAGGTGCGTGGGCCAGGCGTCGGGGTACACGAAGACCTGGATCACCAGCGTCATGCCCAGCAGCGCCAGCGCCGACAGGCGCGTGGCCAGCCCCAGCACCAGCAGCACCGGGAACAGATGTTCGGCCACGGTGGCCATGGGCGCCGCCCATTCCGGGGGGATCAGCGGCAGCTGGTATTCCTCGCGAAACAGCAGGTAGGTGGTGTCGGTGATCGTGAACACACCCTCCACCTTGGTGCGGCCCGACATCCAGAAAATACCCGCCAGCGCCAGGCGCGCGGCCAGCGCGATCAGATGGTGCGGCGTGAGCTGCTCCAGCCGCTGGGCCAGGCCGTTCCAGAGCCCGCGCAGGCTGGGGTGGGGCGCTGTGGTTGAACCAACGGGGGAATGGGTGGTGTGCATAGGGGCCTCCTAGTTCAACGGGGTTTCGGGCGCGCGCAGGGCGCCGGTGTGCAGCAGCAGCGCCACGAGCGCGGGCAGGTCGGCGCCGGGGTCGGTCTGCAGCGCCTGGGCGGCGGCGTCCTCAAAAGTGGCGCCTGCGGCGCAGGCGTCCAGCAGGGCGCAGCCCGCGCGGGGCAGGGGCGACCATTGCACGGCGTCTTGCGGGCGGGTCAGCAGCGCGCCTTCGCCCTGCCAGGGCAGTTGGTCATCCCAAGACACACCGGCACGCTGGCGCTGCCACAGCTGGTAGGCCGGGTGTTCTGCGCACCACTGCCAGCGCGCGGCCGGGTGGGGCTGCAGGCGCAGCAGGGCCAGGGCTTCGGGCGCCTGCTGGGCCAGCCAGGCGGCTTGCAGGGTGGGGGCGTCGGCGGCGAGGTGGGCTTCGGTCCAGCAGCGGTCCAGCCGCGCCACGGCGCCCAGGTAGGGCATGCTGGCAGCCGGGCCGGAGCCTTCCAGAAATGCAGCAAAGCCCGCGCCGTAGTCCATCAGCCGTCCGTCGCTGGGCGGGTGTTGGTGCACAAAAGCGTGTGCCGCCGCGCGCAGCCAGTCGGTGCCGACCAGGGCGTGCACGGCGGGGTAGTTGGCCTGCAGCGCGTCGATGCAGCCCTTGGCCACGGTGTTGCGGTACACCGCAAAGCCCGGCTGGGCCAATAGCGCGTCCAGCCAGGCGGGCGGTGGCGTGCTGGCGCCGGGCGCGGGCAGCAGGGCGCTGGCCAGGCCGTCCTGGAAGTCGCTCAGGCGCATGGCAGGGCCTCCTTATTGGTAAGGACGCTGTGCGCACGCTCGCGCTCGGCCAGCAGCTCGGGCAGGGGCGGAATGGCATCGTCGCGCTCGATCAGCGTGGGCCGGGGGCCGGTGCGCGCGATCAGGCGTTCGTACAGCGCCCACACGGGCTCGGCCACGGGCGCGTCGTGGCTGTCGATCAGCAGCGCGTCGCCCAGGCGCGGGTCGGCGTGGTGGCCCGCGAGATGGATCTCGGTGATGGCGTGCAGAGGAAAGGCGTCCAGGTAGTCGCTGGCGCGGGTACCCAGGTTGTGCGCGCTGAGGTACACGTTGTTCACGTCCAGCAGCAGGCCGCAGCCGGTGCGGCGCACCAGCTCGGCCAGGAAATCGGTCTCGGACCAGTCGTGCCCGTCGATCTGCAGGTAGTGCGTGGGGTTCTCGATGGCAATGGGGCGTTGCAGCAAGTCCTGTGTGCGTGCAATGTTGCTGGCAATGCGCGCCAGCGCCTCGTGCGTGCGCGGAAAGGGCAGCAGGTCCGGGTGGTAGCGCCCGCGCCAGGCCGACCAGGCCAGGTGCTCGGACACCAGCGCGGGCTCGATGCGCCGCGCCAGTTGCGCCAGGCGCCGCAGGTGGGCCGCATCGGGGGGCGCGTCGGCCGCGAGCGAGAGCGACACGCCATGCAGCGACACCGGGTGCCGCGCCCGGATGGCTTCGAGCCAGGCCAGGCGCGGGCCGCCATCGGCCAGGTAGTTCTCGGGGTGCACCTCCCACCACAGGCCGCTGGCGGTGCAGTGCAGGGCTGCGCCATAGTGCTGGGGCTTGAGGCCCAGGCCTGCGGTGAGAGGG
>MEDL01000124.1 GCA_001724785.1 Acidovorax sp. SCN 68-22
GTCAAGCGCGTGGTGGACTACAACGTGAAGGTCCGCGTGAAGTCGGACAACACGGGTGTGGACATCGCCAACGTGAAGATGAGCATGAACCCCTTTGACGAAATCGCCGTCGAAGAGGCCGTGCGCCTGAAAGAAAAAGGCCTGGTGACCGAAGTCATCGCAGTCAGCTGCGGCGTGGCCCAATGCCAGGAAACCCTGCGCACCGCCATGGCCATTGGCGCCGACCGCGCCATCCTGGTGGAGACCGACGTCGAACTGCAGCCCCTGGCCGTGGCCAAGCTCCTCAAAGCCCTGGTCGACAAAGAGCAACCTTCTCTCGTCATCCTGGGCAAACAAGCCATCGACGACGACGCCAACCAGACCGGCCAAATGCTGGCAGCCCTGGCCGACCTGCCCCAGGCCACGTTCGCCAGCAAGGTCGAACTCGCTGCCGACAAAGTCAGCGTGACCCGCGAAGTCGACGGCGGCCTGGAAACCCTGGCCCTGACACTGCCCGCAGTCATCACGACCGACCTGCGCCTGAACGAGCCCCGCTACGTCACCTTGCCCAACATCATGAAGGCCAAGAAAAAGCAGCTGGACACCGTCAAGCCCGAAGACCTCGGCGTGGACGTGGCTCCGCGCCTGAAGACCCTGAAGGTGACCGAACCCGCCAAGCGCGGCGCAGGCATCAAGGTGGCCGACGTGGCCGCACTGGTCGAAAAACTCAAGAACGAAGCGAAGGTGATCTAAATGTCGGTACTCGTTATTGCTGAACACGACAACGCGTCCATCAAGGGCGCCACGCTGAACACCGTCACGGCCGCCGTCGCCTGCGGTGGCGACGTGCACGTGCTGGTCGCCGGCCACAACGCCGGTGCTGCTGCACAAGCGGCCGCCAGCATCGCCGGTGTCGCCAAGGTCATCCACGCAGACGCAGCAGGCCTGGAACGCGGCCTGGCAGAGAACGTGGCCGCCCAAGTGCTCGCCATCGCCTCCAACTACAGCCACATCCTGTTCCCCGCCACTGCCAGCGGCAAGAACGTGGCCCCCCGCGTGGCCGCCAAGCTCGATGTCGCCCAGATCAGCGACATCACCAAGGTCGTCTCTCCTGACACCTTCGAGCGCCCCATCTACGCCGGTAACGCCATTGCCACCGTGCAAAGTGCCGACAGCGTCAAGGTCATCACCGTGCGCACCACCGGCTTTGACGCCGCAGCCGCCACCGGTGGCTCTGCCGCTGTTGAAACCGCCGCCGCCACGGCAGACGCCGGCAAGAGCAGCTTTGTGGGCAGCGAGATCGCCAAGAGCGACCGCCCTGAGCTGACGGCTGCCAAGATCATCGTCTCCGGTGGCCGGGCCCTGGGCAGCAAGGAAAAGTTCGACGAAGTCATGACCCCGCTGGCCGACAAGCTGGGCGCCGCTCTCGGTGCCAGCCGCGCGGCGGTGGATGCAGGCTACGCCCCCAACGACTGGCAAGTGGGCCAGACGGGCAAGATCGTGGCGCCGCAGCTGTATGTGGCGGCCGGTATCTCGGGTGCGATCCAGCACTTGGCGGGCATGAAGGATTCGAAGGTGATCGTGGCGATCAACAAGGACCCTGAGGCACCGATCTTCAGTGTGGCCGACTATGGGCTGGAAGCGGATCTGTTCACGGCTGTGCCTGAACTGGTCAAGGCCCTGTAAGAACGCCCCTGTGCACACAAAGGCATCGCTCGCGATGCCCTTTTTTCGGGGTGCTTACCTTCAAACAAATGACCGGTTTGGACACCAGGAGTTCGTCGATTTGAAGTCAACAACGGCAATCTCTGGGAGTCGAACTGCTACGTGTGCGCGAATGCCGCTGGGGCTTGCATTCGACCATCCCAACTTCTGTTTTTTGTCGGGCGGACGATCTTAACGGAAGCCCAGTCGCCATCTGGAAGCGAAAACTCTCAGGTCGCAACGTCCAAGATACGACCAGGATTGAGGATGCCTTTGGGATCGACCAACGCCTTGAGGCTGTGCATGAGATCGATCTCCACCGACGAGCGGCTGTGCGCCAGAAATTCCTTCTTCACCACGCCGATGCCGTGCTCGGCCGAGATGGAGCCGCCCACGCGACCAGTGGCTGCATAGACCACTTCTTCCACCTGGTGCAGGCTGTCCGGCGATGCATGCGGGCCCGAGAGCACATGCAGATTGCCGTCGCCGATGTGCCCGAAGAAGAGGTGGCGCTGCGCCGGGAAACGGCGCTCGAGCTCCGCCCCCACCGATTCCACGAAGGCGTCCATGGCGGCCATGGGAATGCCCACGTCGAAGGCGGCAAACGGCTTGAGCTGGCCCAGCAGCTCGCCAATGGATTCGCGGTAGGCCCAGAGCTTCCTGCCGTCCTCGACCGACTGGGCCACCACCACGTCTGAAATCAGGCCCTGCTCCAGGGCCTCGCCCAGCTCGCGCTCCAGAGCCTCGCGGTCGCGCTCGTCGTTGGCACCCAGGGTCTCGACCAGTACGTAGACCGGGTGGGGCGCATCGAAGGGCTGACGCAGCCGCATCACTTCCATGGCCGCGTCCAGGTAGTCGGCCCACATCACCTCGAAGGCAGACAGCGCTGGCAGCGCGCGGCGCAGGTCGCGCACCAGACGCGTGGCTGCATCGAACGAGGGAAGCGCACACAGCGCCGTGTTCGCCGCCGTGGCCTGGGGCGAGAGCTTGAGCACCAGGCGCGTGATCACGCCCAGCGTGCCTTCGGCGCCGATGAACAGGTGCTTGAGGTCCACGCCCGTGGTGTTCTTGGTCACGCGGTTGAGCATGGTCATGAGCCGGCCGTCGGGCAGCGCCACCTCCAGCCCCAGCACCAGGTCGCGCATGGTGCCGAAGCGAATCACCCGGTTGCCGCCCGCATTGGTGGCCGCATTGCCGCCCACCTGGCACGAGCCGCGCGCACCCAGGTCGAGGGGAAAGGACCAGCCCTCTTCCTCCACACGCTGCTGCAGCTCCTCCAACACAAGGCCGGCCTGCACCACGGCTGTGCCGCCCACGGTGTCGATGTCCTCGATGGCGTTGAGCTTGGCCAGCGATAGGGCCACCTCCGCGCCTGCGGGCGTGGCTCCGCCCGCAAGCCCGGTCAGTCCGCCCTGGATCGCCACGGCCTGACCCAGTCGGCTGCAGACCGCTAGCACGCTAGCCACCTCCTGGGGCGTACAGGGAAACAGCACCACGGCCGGGGTATGGCGCGGCGCCTCGCTCCAGTCGCCCGCATGGCTGGCGGCCACGCCGGGGTCACGCACGATCTGGGTTGGCGAAAGAATGCCGGACAGGGCATCCACCAAGTCTTGTACCGGCACGTCCTGCCGCGATGTCGTCTGCATTGCACTTTTCTCCGGATGAATGCATCGAACTCTACGGAAAGATCGGCGCGTGGAGAAATATGCCTTGCCCCCGCACAGCATCAGATAAAACTCATGGCAGCGTGCGCCCCACCAGCTGCCCGTCGGCCAGCAGCTGGGCGATGAGCTCCAGCAACAGGTCGCGCACCAGGTGGCACGCGGGCGTCAGCGGCTGATCCACGGACCAGACCACCGATTGGGTCCGGCTGAGCACCGGTTCCACAATGCGTCGCGCCGCGATACCGCGCGCCTCGAACGTCGGAAAGGAATTACGTGGCATGACGGCGAAGGCCAGTCCGCCACAGACCATGCTGCGCAGCAGGTCGGAGCTGTTGACCTCGTAGAGCACGTTGAGAGGGCAGTCCAGCGCAACCGCCGTGCGCTCAATGAGCTTGCGCAGATCGTGTTCGCGGTCGGGCTCGACCAGCGGACGGTCGCCGATCTCGCGGAAGGCGATGTCGCCCGTGGCGTTGCCCATTTGCTCGCGGGTGCCGAACAGGCAGAAGTCCTCCTCGTAGGCCGGCCGCGATTCGAGTTTGGACATCTCCGACGCGGTGGGCAGCAGCGCCAGGTCGACACGCCGTGCCTCCACCAGGGTCTGGGCCTCGCGCGACATGGCTGTGGTCAGGTGCAACTGCACCTCGGGCGCGCGCTCCTGGATCAGCCGGTACAGAGGTACCACCAGCACGGGCGCGACCGAGCCCACGATGCAGGCGCGCACCACCCCACGAAATTCCGAGGCGGCATCGCGCACATCCTCGCGCAGGCGCTCCATCTGGCGCAGGATGGAGGCCGCCCGGTCGAACAGTCGCTGCCCCTCCATGGTCAGGCGCACGCCTCGCGCATGGCGCTGCAGCAGCGGCACGCCCAGTTCCTCCTCCATCGCCGCGATGTGGTGGCTCAGCGCGGGCTGGGCGATGTGCAGGGTGGCGGCGGCCGTCGTGATGCTGCCGGAGCGCGCGATCTCGACGAAGTACTTGAGCTGGCGGGGGGTCATGCCCAAACTCTAATGCAGCAGGTGCCAGGCCACACCCGCCGCCCCCGTGGCGCAGGCCAGCAAAACCAGCGCGGCCACCCAGGCCAGGCCGGCCGGGTAGGGCACCTGGCCCTCACACGCCAGCAGCACACGGGCACGGTGCACGCCGTAGCCATACAGCGCGCAGGCTGCCAGCACCAGCATGGCGCCGGTGGCCTGCAGCATGGCCGAGCCATCGACCCAAGCGCCTCGCAGCGCCACCAGCGCGTTCAGCAGCACGGCCAGGGACGTGCGCGTCCACGCCAGGCTGGTGCGCTCGGGCTGCAGGCCCGGGTCGCGCGCAATCCCTAACGCGAAAGCCACAGCACCAGGCCCAGCAGCAGCACCGCCACCAGGGACATGCCGACCGCCAGCACAGCCAGCGCCGCCGTGGCGGGCAGCGGTCCCTTGCGGCGCATGGCGATCTCGTTGGCGCGCCAGCGCCGGTAGGCCAGCACGCACAGGGCGGCGGCCAGCGCGCACATCAAGAGCGCAATGGCCGACACCAGCAGGCGCGGCTGCAGATGCGTGGCGAACTGCTCCAGCAGCACGCCGCCCGCCAGCACGGCCAGGGCGGTGCGGATCCAGGCTAGGAAGGTACGCTCATTGGCCAGGGTGAAACGGTAGTCGGGCTCCTCGCCCTCGCGCCGCCAGGCGGGTTGCCTGCTCATCCCGGTTCGGCGGCCGAGAGCACTTCCTGCGGCACGGGCGTGGCGCCCCCGGCGCCCATGCGCGAAGCCACCTGCACGCCGCCCAGGCGCTCGATCATGCGCAGCTGATCGGCCTTGGCGAGCGCGTCCACGGCCTCAGGATCGCAGATGGCGCGCAGTTCGAGCTCCATGGCGCGCAGCACGTCGGCATGCGCGGGGTCGCTGGCCAGGTCGGCGAGTTCCTCGGGGTCGGCCACCAGGTCGAACAGCTCGGGCCGGTGTCGCACGTAGTAGTGGAACTTGTAGCGCCCCTTACGCACCATGAAGCCGGCCGTGTTGCTGCCGGCGGCGTGGTATTCGCTGAAGACCACGCGCTCGGGCTCTGCGGGGGCCGCACCCAGTTCCAGCAGCGAACGGCCGGGCCGGTCCTGCATCTCGGGTGCCGGGTCCATGCCCACGCCCTGCAGGATGGTGGGGAACAGGTCGAGCAAATCCACCGGCGTCTCGCAGACGCCGGGCTGCACACCCGGGCCCGCGACGACCATGGGCACGCGCACGCTCTCCTGGTACAGGGTGGACTTGCCCCACAGCCCGCGCGTGCCAAGGTTGTCGCCATGGTCCGAGGTGTAGACGAGGGTGGTGTCGCCCTCCAGGCCCGCGTCGCACAGCGCCTGGGTGATGCGGCCCACGTTGTGGTCCAGAAAGCTGCACAGCGCGTAGTAGGCGACGAAGGCCTGGCGCCGCTCCTCAGGACTCTTAAACTCACCCTCGTTGTCCATGAAATCCGCGTAGGCCTGCACCCAGGGGTGGCGCTGGTAGCCGCTTGCCGGCTGCAGCTTGGGCTCGGGCATCACCTCGCTGGAATACAGCGCGAAGAACTCCTCGGGCGCGACCAGCGGGAAGTGCGGTGCCACCAGGCCGATATAGAGCACGAAGGGCTCGTCGGGGCGGGTGCCGGCGTCATGGATCCAGTCCACGGCGCGGCCGGTGACCTCGCGGTCGTAGGCCGTGTAGTGTGATTCACCGGCGCCGATGTATTCGCCCAGCATGCGCTTGCCGCTCGGACTGGAGATGTACGGATCACGGATAGACGCCCACACCATGCCATGGCCACCCAACACATGCATGGGGATGTGCTCCTTGTCAAAGCCGGCGGGGTCCTCCTCGGCCCGATAGTGCAGCTTGCCGATGCTCTCGACACGGATGCCCTGGCGCTGGAGCACGTGGCCCCAACCACGCGGATCGCCCACGTACGGCATCGCGTTGTCCCAGTGGCGTGTTTGATGCACGCGCAGACCGGTGGCAAAGGCAGCACGCGCGGGCACGCAGATTGGACTGGGGGTGTAGGCATCGGTGAAACGCACCCCGCGCGCGGCCAGTGCGTCCAGGTGGGGCGTTTTCACGAAGGCGTGACCAGCACAGCCCATGATACGGGGATCATGTTCGTCGGACATGATCACGATGACGTTACGGCGGGTCATAGGGCAGCAGTCTCTCTTCAAATCACGAGTCTTCAGGGGCGTAGCCGGATGCCTTCACGATCTGGCTCCAGCGCGCATGTTCGTCGCGCAGTTGCTTGTCCAGGGCTTCTGTTGTCGCCGTCTGGGGTTGGTATTCGAGTTTGCGCAGCAACGAGGCGATCTTGTCGGACTGCACTGCCTCCGTGACGCTCTTGTTCAACTGCGCGACCAGCGGCGTCGGTGTTCCAGCCCTGGCGAACAGCGCAAAGGTCTCCGTGATCACCAGGTCGCTATAGCCCAGCGACTTCAAGGTGGGCACGCCCGGCAGCGCGGACAGTGGCACCTCGTCAGAGATAGCTAGGATGCGCAACTTGCCCGACTGGTGCAGGGGCAAGAGGTTGGGCAACGTAGTGATCACGCAGGGCAAAACTCCGCCGATGGCGTCGGTCACTGCGGCCGAGCCGCCACGGTAAGGCACGTGTGCCAGCGGCACCTTGGAGGCTTTGCCAAGTAGTTGGCCGATGAAGTGCATGGCCGTGCCCGCACCCGGCGTGCCGTAGGCTGCCATGGAGTTGTCCTTGCGCGCGAGGTCCAAAAATTCCTTGAGTGTCTTGGCGGGGCTGTTGGCGCCCACTGCCAGCGCGAAGCTCATACTGCAAGCCTTGCCCACGCCCACGAACTGCTTGAGCGGGTCGTACGACAGAGTCTTGAAGACATGGGGAAATAGTGTCAGGTTGCCCATGGGCGTCATGAGCAGCGTGGCCCCATCGGCCGGTGCAGAGATCAGAGCCTCGGTGGCCAGCCGCCCGCCCGCGCCGCCCTTGTTGTCCACCAGCATATTGAAGCCGTGGCCGCGTACACCCTCGGCAACGGCACGAGCCACCGTGTCGGCTGCGCCGCCAGCGGCGAATCCCACAAGCACGCGGATGGTCTTGTCCTGCGCAAAGGCGAAGGGGCTGTGGGCGGCCAGGGCCGAGGCGCCCAGCAGGCCCGCGAACTGGCGGCGGGTGGTGTTCATCGCTTGTCTCCTGTTATGGCTTTGACTTTGAGTATGGTCAAACATTGAAGGGGTGAGAAATACCGTTTCTGCGCCCAAGGTATGCAAAAAATGTGATGGCTATACGCCAGCAAGAAGCAGGAAGCCTGCCCTCAGAGGGTCTTGACGCGTTCACGGCTGCCGAGAACCAAGGGTGTTTCGGGCTGGAAGCACAAGGATCAATTGACGTTCTTGTGATTCGGGATCAGGTGGCCAGCATTTTGGAAGGCGGACGCGACGCCTTTATTCAGCGCAAAGAGAGGTACGAGTTCTGAGGTGGTTTTGGCAAGGGCGCTCGGACGATTCCCAATCGTTGGGCATCTTTGGGGCCAATAGCGGAATTTGGACGATGTAGTTGCGACCGACAGTAACCGCTGCAGAACCGGGGAGTGTCAGGATTTCTGTGTGTGAGGCTGTTGAATCCGTCACTCAATCGTGAGGCGGCTTGGTGATCTTACTGGCGCGATCTGGTAAATCGGTCC
>MEDL01000125.1 GCA_001724785.1 Acidovorax sp. SCN 68-22
TGTCGCTGCGTCGTACGGCTGCGGCAGCCGGCGCGTGCTGTGGTCCAACGTTCTGGACCTGATCGCCCTTCGCCCCTGGGGGGGTTGGGGTTGGGGCGAACTTGACTACGCGCACTACGTCACCTTGTTTCCGGGCCAGCGCTTTTGCGCGCTGCTGGACAACGCGCACAACCTGCCGCTGCACCTGGCGGTGGAACTCGGCGTGCCGGCCGCGTGCCTGCTGCTGGGTGTGGTGGCGTGGCTGGTGTGGCGCGCGGCGCCCTGGCGCGAGCGTGTGCCCCAGCGCCAGCTGGCTTGGGGGGTGCTGCTGCCCATCGCTGCGCACAGCCTGCTGGAGTTTCCGCTGTGGTACGGCCCGTTCCAGCTGGCGGCGTTGTGTGCGCTGGCGCTGTTGCTGGCGCGTGAGGCCGCACCGGGTTCAAAGGAAAAATGGCCGGTAGCGCCCTATTTAAAAGGGTTTGTTGCTATCTTAATGATAGTGATTGTCGCCGCCGTGGCGCGCCAGTACCTGGCGGTCAGCCAGTTGTACCTCCCGCCTGCCGAGCGCGGTGCCGCGCCGCTGCGCGATGCCCAGGGCCGCGTGGCGGGGGCCCCCTTGTTCGACGACGCCGCGCGTTTTGCCTTCCTCACCACGCGCGAGGTGGACGCCTCCAATGCCGCGCAGATGCACGACCTGGCAGCCGACCTGCTGCACTATTCGCCCGAGCCCCGGGTCATCGAGCGCCTGATCCGCAGCGCCGAACTGCTCGGCCGCACCGAGGAGGCCGACTGGCACCGCCAGCGCTACGCCGCCGCCCACCCGGCCGCCTACGCACGCTGGCAACGGGCGGCCACACCCGTATCCGCACCTGCACCCGCTGGGCGATGAAGCCGGCGCCTCAGCCCGGCGCGTCGGCCACGAAGCTGCCGGACTTGCCGCCGTGCTTTTCCAGCACGCGCACGCCGTGGATGGCCATGCCCCGGTCCACCGCCTTGCACATGTCGTAGATGGTCAGCAGCGCCACCTGCACGGCGGTGAGCGCCTCCATCTCGACGCCGGTGGGGCCCACCGTTTCCACCGTCGCGCTGCAGGCGATGCCGACCGCGCCCGCCTGCTGGGCGCTCGCCGGCCCGAAATTGACCGCCACACGCGTGAGCGCGAGCGGGTGGCAGAGGGGAATCAGGTCGCTGGTCTTCTTCGCCGCCTGGATGCCGGCGATGCGGGCGATACCGAGCACGTCGCCCTTCTTGGCGTTGCCGGCCTCGATCAGCGCCAGCGTGGCCGGCAGCATCTCGATGCGGCCCGTGGCAACGGCGATGCGGTGGCTGGCCGGTTTGGCGGCGACGTCCACCATGTGGGCCTGGCCCTGGGCGTCGAAATGGGTGAGTGCGGACATGGACAAGAATGGCTGCGTGGCGAACCTTCGCCCGGGACGGCCATCATACGGGGCGCGTCGGGCGGCCCCTGCGCCCTTGCCATGAGGATTTTGAATGCGAAATTGGCCTCTAGCGCTTATAGGCAGGACCTTAGTAGCTACTTTTTTAATAGTCCATGGCGGCCCGGTGGTAGCGCAGGGCGGGGCACAACGCCTGCCCACCCTGGGCGATTCCGGCGAGATGGGTGCCAGCGCCGAGCGGCGCCTGGGCGACGGCATCGCCCGCGAGCTGTACCGCGACCCGGACTACCTCGACGACGGGCCGCTGCAGGAATACGTCGGCGCCATCTGGCAGGCACTGCTGGCGGCGGCGCGCGCGCGCGGCGAGATCCCGCCCGAGCTCGACGAGCGCTTTTCCTTCGAGCTGTTCCTCGGCCGCGACCGCACCGTCAACGCCTTCGCCCTGCCCGGTGGCTACATGGGCGTGAACCTGGGCCTGGTGGGTGTGGTCGCCACGCCGGACGAGCTCGCCTCGGTGCTGGCGCACGAGCTCAGCCACCTCTCGCAGCGCCACATCGCGCGCCTGATCGGCCAGCAGGAAAAAGCCGCGCCGCTGATGCTCGGCGCGATGGTGCTGGCCATACTCGCCGCCAGCAAGAACCCGCAGGCGGCGCAGGCCGTGGCGATTGGCGGGCAGGCGCTGGTGGTGCAGAACCAGCTCAACTTCTCGCGCGACATGGAGCGCGAGGCCGACCGCGTGGGCCTGGCGCTGATGGCGCCGGCCGGCTTCTCGCCGCGCGGCTTTGTTTCCATGTTCGACAAGCTGCAGCAGGCCAACCGCCTGAACGACAACGGTAGTTGGCCGTACCTGCGCAGCCACCCGCTGACCACGCAGCGCATCGCCGACATGCAGGCGCGCCAGCCGCCCGTGCCCGGGCCGGCCCAGGCGCCGGAAGGATTCTCGCTGGCCGCGCACGCACTGCTGGCAGCGCGCGCGCGCGTGCTCTCCGGCCCTGGCGTCGACGTGCTGCGCCAATGGATGCAGGCGCCCGGCGCCGTCGGCTTCGCACAGCGGTCCGAGACCGAGCGCGCCGCCGCGCTGTACGCCGCCGCGCTGGCGGCGAGCGAGTTGCAGCACGCCGCCGAGGCGCGTGGCCTGCTGGCGCGGCTGCGCCCGTTGGTGGCGCAGGACGCCGCTGCCAGCCGCCAGGTCCGGCTGCTGGCGGCCGACATCGCCCTGCGCGCGGGCGAGCCCGCCGCCGCGCTGGCCGAACTCGATGGTGCGCCCGCCCGCCAGCGGCCCGAACTGCTGCTGCGCGCCCAGGCCCTGCTGGCGCTCGGGCGGGCGGGTGAAGCCTCCGCAGGGTTGCAGAACTGGGTTGCCCTGCACCCGCGTGACGCGGGCGTGTGGCAGGCGCTGGCGTCGAACTGGCAGGCCCAGGGCCAGGTGTTGCGTGCGGTGCGCGCCGAGGGCGAGGCGCGGGCCGCACAGTACGACTACGCCGCCGCCGTCGACCGCTTCAAGGCCGGCCAGGCGCTGGCCGCCAAGAGCAGCACGCCGGCCGACTACGTCGAGGCCTCGATCATCGACACGCGGCTGCGCGCCGTGCAGTCACTTCTTCGCGAACAGGCCGCCGAGCGCTGATTCGATCACCAGGCCGAGCAGCGAGTACATCAGCGACCCGAGCAGCGCCGCACCGAAGCCGGTGACGTGAAAACCCTCCAGCACGCCGGCCGCGGCCCAGAACATGAGCGCGTTGATGACGAACAGGAACAGTCCCACCGTGACGATGGTCACGGGCAGCGTCAGCAGCACCAGCACCGGCCGGAGCACGGCATTGAACAGGCCGATGACGAAGGCGGCGATGAGCGCGGAGGGGAAGCTCTGCACCTGCACGCCGCTGTAGAGGTAGGCCACCGCCAGCAGCGCGGTGGCGCTGAGCAGCCATTTGGCGAGGAGTTTCAACATGGGACCAGCATAGCGCCAGAATGCCGCCCGGCCTCAACCGGCCGGTGCGGGCGGCCGGCGCATGGCCAGCCATTTGCCGATCGCCAGCACCAGGAGCGCCCCCGCGATGCCAGCGCTGTACTTGATGGCGCTGCTCGCCTGGTCCAGCTTGGGCATCCAGGCGAGTCGGTCGGCCGCCGCCAGCGCCGGGTCGGACACCAGCATGGTGCCGGCGATCCAGCCCAGCAGCATCCCACCGAAGGTGATGATGAACGGGAAGCGGTCCATCAGCTTGATCACCAGCTGGCTGCCCCAGACGATGATTGGAATGCTGATCACCAGGCCGAAGATCACCAACGGCATCTCGTGGTGGTCGGCAGCGCCCTGGGCAGCGCCGGCAATGGCGATCACGTTGTCGATGCTCATCACCAGATCGGCGACGACGATGGTCTTGATGGCGGCGAGCAGCTTGTCGCTGGCGGCGATGTTGGCGTGGCCATCGTCGGCATCCGGCGCCAGCAGTTTGACGCCGATCCAGACCAGCAGCAGCGCCCCGGCGATCTTGAGGAAGGGGATGGCGAGGAGCGTAAGGGCGAAGAAAATCAGCACCACGCGCAGCACGATGGCGCCGGCGGTGCCCCACAGGATGCCCTTGGTGCGCTGGGCGGGGGGGAGTTTTCGGCAGGCCAGGGCGATCACGACGGCGTTGTCGCCGCCGAGCAGGATGTCGATCATCACGATCTGGCCGACGGCAACCCAGAATTCGGGTGTCAGGAACTGTTCCATCTAAGGTATCTCGGGTGAAAAGCGGGCCTGCGTGGCGCAAAACGGGGCGGGGCGCGCCGAGGGTGCCGCACCATGCCTTCGAACCGCGCCCCGCAGGGACGGATCGAAGGTCTTGCTCGGCCCGGACACGCCGGACCCTGCAGGCCGGGCGCTGTGCGCGCCGTGTTGACGACCTGCCGATGCCCGCCGCACCTGTTGCCAGGGCGCCGGCGGGCGCGAGCTACTCCCCTTCGGAAGGCGCTATTAGACCCGAAAACGCCCGAAAGCGGCGCGGCGCGCTCCGCCGCGCGTGTAGGGCGAGGCCGCGCGATGGCCGCGCCGCGCGTGCGGACGCCGAGAACGCAGGCATGATGGGGGCTCGCATTTTGACTGCCGGCCACCGGCCGGCCCGACACGAAGGAGCGCAGGCATGCAAGTACAAGTTCACACCGACGACCACATCCAGGGCGGCGAATCGCTGGCGCGCTGGATCAGCGAGGAAACCGCGGCCAAGCTCGCGCGCTTTCGCGACCAGGTAACGCGCGTGGAAGTTTTTCTCACCGATGTGGACGCCGGCAAATCGGGCGCGCAGGACAAGCGCTGCCGCCTCGAAGCGCGCCCGGCCGGCCGCCAGCCCGTCACGGTGACGGCCGACGGCGACAAGCTCGCCGTGGCCTTCAGCGCCGCGCTGGACAAGCTGGTGCGCGCGCTCGACACCGACCTAGGGCGCATGAAGGACAAGAACGGCCGCGACACGATCCGCACGGCCGAAGAGTGAGTGGCACGCGGCACCCAGGCGCCGTACGCTATCTAATATATAGCTGAAACCCTTTTATGGATAAGCGCTGGAAGCCAAAAAGAGTGTCAAAAAAGGTGTGCATGATCCCTGGAGGGGGTTATGCCGACCTTTCCTTCACATGCCCTTCCCGGTGCAAGGCGCGGCGCAGCAGTTCGCTGGCGCGGTTGCGCAGCGCCTTCGTCTGGCGCGCTGCGGCGCGCGGCTGGCCCTGTGCGGCGCTGCAGGCGGCCAGGAAGTCGTGCAGCAATGCGGTGTCGTCCAGGGTCTGCATTTCCCGCTTGTGGAACTCGGGGTGCCACTGCGTGGCGGCGATGTAGCCGCGCCCCGGCGCCGGCTGCAGGCGGATCGCTTCGGGCACGCCGTCGGGTTCGCTCAGCGCCTCGACGACGAAATCCGGTGCCACGCGCTTGATGCCCTGGTGGTGGATGCTGTTGACGCGCGCGCGCGTCTGCCCGGGGTAGAGCTTGGCCAGGTGCGTGCCGGGCACGATGTTGATCTCGTGGAAGTGCTGGTCGTAGGTGGTGGCGTTGCGGTGCTCGAGTGCGCCGGGGTGCTGGGTCTGCAAGTCCTGGTAGAGCGCGCCGCCGAAGGCGACATTGATCAGCTGCAGCCCGCGGCACACCCCGAACACCGGCTTGCCCGCCTGGGCGAAGGCCTTGACCACGGCCAGGTCGTAGAGGTCGCGGATGCGGTCGCCCACCCACTCGGCGCGCAGCGGCTCCTCGCCGTAGTTGCCCGGCCAGACATCGGCACCGCCGTGCATGACCACGCCGTCCAGCCACTCTGCGTAGTGGTCCAGCGTGACGTCGCCACGCGCCGTCTCGCCGGTCGGGCAGGGCACCATGACGACCATGGCGCCGGCCGACATGATCCAGTGGGCGATGGACTGCTCGACGTACTGCAGCGTCTTGCCGGTGAACAGCGGGCGCGCCGGGTCGGCGTATTGGAAGCAGGCGGACAGGCCAATTTTGAGGCGGCGGGGATCGGGCATATGGCTTTGTAGCACCGGGCGCGCCCGCCGGGTTGTAGGAGCAGCGGCTTTTCTGCACGGCGCTGGTATCGTGTGTCCACCGGTCCACGCCCAGTCCCCATGCACCGCCTGACCCGCGCCCCCAACGCCGCCCTGGCCATGCTCTGGGCCGACCTGCTGTGCGAGGCGGGCATGCCGGCCCATGTGCAGCGCCTGTACCTGGGCGCCGCGGCGGGCGAATTGCCGCCGCACGAATGCCTGCCCGAAATCTGGCTGCAGTACGCCGAGCACCGGGAGGCAGCGCTGGCCCTGCTGAACGCCCTGCGCGACCTGCCGCAGCGGCGCTGGCATTGCCCGGCGTGCGGCGAACTGGTGGAAGGCGGTTTCGAGCAGTGCTGGAACTGCGGCGCGCTGATGCCGCGCGATTGAAGGCTGGCTGCGCCGGCGGCACCTCGCCGGCCGCACTATTTCCAGCGCTGCAATTCCAGGTGGACGCTGCCGCGTTCGCTGCTCAGCGTGACGGCGCCCTCTTGCACCGTGGCCTGCAACTGCATGCTGCGTTCGGCGAGCGGGGCCAGCTCCTGCGCCTGTGCGGCGGGCAGGCGCCAGACTTCCAGCTTGCCCAGGCGCGTGAGCTTGGTCTCGATGCCGCGCCACCAGATGTCGGCGGCGTGGCCGAAGGCGTAGACACGCACCGCATCGGCCTTGCTGCAGGCGCGCGTCAGGGGCTTGTCCTCGGGCTGGCCGACCTCGATCCAGACGCGCTTCCTGCCGGTGAAGTCGGTCAGCGAGGCGTCCGGGTCGTCCGGGTCGGACAGCCCGGCGCCGAACGCCAGCGTGGCGTCGCCCTGGCACAGGTCCTGCAGCAAATGGGCGTTGAGCGCCAGCGCGACCAGGCGCACCATCATGCGTTCGTCGGTCTCGCTGGGGTGGCGTGCCAGCGTCAGCGCGTGGTCGGCGTAGTAGCCGTGGTCGATGTCGGCGATCTGCAGGTTCGCCTTGAAGATGGTGGACTTGGTGGCCATGGTGTCGCTATGGTTTAAATAGCTTTCAACGCTTGTGCATCAAGCGCTGGAGGCCAAAAAGACTTGAAAAATAGATCACGCCCGGCGCGCCAGCTCGGCGGCCTTGCCGATGTAGTTGGCGGGCGTCATGGCGAGCAGGCGGTCCTTCTCGCCCTGCGGGATGTCGAGCGAGCGGATCAGGCCGTGCAGCGCCTCGGGCGTGACGCGCTGGCCGCGCGTCACTTCCTTGAGTTTTTCGTAGGCGCCCTGCACGCCGTAGCGGCGCATCACGGTCTGGATCGGCTCGGCCAGCACTTCCCAGGCCGCATCGAGGTCCTCGGCCAGGGCCTGTTCGTTCAGTTCGAGCTTGCCGAGGCCGGCCTGCAGCGAGGTGTAGGCCAGCACGCTGTAGCCCAGGGCGACGCCGATGTTGCGCAGCACCGTGCTGTCGGTCAGGTCGCGTTGCCAGCGGCTCACCGGGAGCTTTTCCGAGAGGTGGCGCAGGAGCGCATTGGCCAGCCCCAGGTTGCCCTCGGCATTTTCGAAGTCGATGGGGTTGACCTTGTGCGGCATGGTCGAGGAGCCGATCTCGCCCGCCTTGAGCTTTTGCTTGAAATAGCCCAGGCTCACATAGCCCCAGATGTCGCGCGCGAGGTCGATCAGGATGGTGTTGGCGCGCGCCACGGCGTCGAACAGCTCGGCCATGTAGTCGTGCGGCTCGATCTGGATGGAATACGGCTGGAAGGTGAGGCCCAGGCCCTCGGGCTCGTGCGTTTCCACGACCTTGCGGCTGAAGGCTTCCCAGTCGAAATCCGGCCAGGCGGCCAGGTGGGCGTTGTAGTTGCCCACGGCGCCGTTCATCTTCCCCATGATCTTCACGGCGGCGATGCGCTCAACGGCGGCCTGCAGGCGCATGACGACGTTGGCCATTTCCTTGCCCACGGTGGTGGGGCTGGCCGTCTGGCCGTGCGTGCGGCTGAGCATGGGCACGTCGGCGTACAGGTGGGCCATCTCGCGCAGCTTGAGCACGATGCGGTCCAGGCTGGGCAGCACCACCTGGTCGCGCCCGGCGCGCAGCTGCAGCGCGTGGCTGGTGTTGTTGATGTCCTCG
>MEDL01000126.1 GCA_001724785.1 Acidovorax sp. SCN 68-22
TCAGGCAGGCGCGACAGGCCGCGGCGGCTTGGGCCTGGGCGGCTTGGTGGTGTGGATCTGCTGCGCCGCCTTGTCCATGTCGGCGGCGAGCAGCGCCGGCCAGGCCTTGAGCGAGTGGGCGATGCTGTCCTCGATGAGGGTGCGCTGCTCCTGTGGCGGGCGCTTGAGCACCCAGGCCGCGACGTCCGCGCGGTCGCCGGGGTGGCCGATGCCGATGCGCAGGCGCCAGTAATCGGGCGTGCCGAGCTGGGCATGGATGTCGCGCAGGCCGTTGTGGCCGGCGTGCCCGCCGCCGCGCTTGAGCTTGGCCTGGCCGGGCGGCAGGTCGAGCTCGTCGTGCACCACCAGCACTTCCTCGGGCGCGATCTTGAAAAACCTCGCCAGCGCCGCCACGGCCTTGCCCGAGAGGTTCATGAAGGTCTGCGGCTGCAGCAGCCACACCGGCTGCCCCTGCACCGTGGCGCGCGCCGCCAGGCCCCAGTAGCTGCGCTCGGGCACCAATTGCACCTTGAGTTCGCGAGCCAGGGCATCGACCCACCAGAAGCCCGCGTTGTGCCGCGTGGCTTCGTATTCCGGGCCGGGGTTGCCCAGGCCCACCACCAGTTTGATCATGGCAAGGATTATCCGAAAGGCGGGCGTGCCGGCCGCACGCACCATGAAAAACGGCCCACACGCGGTGGGCCGTTGCCGCCGGCCGCACGCAGCGGCCAGGAAGGGGCAGGCTTTACTTCTTCTTGCCCTTGCCCTTGGCGGGGGCCGCATCGGCGGCGGCCGCGTCGGCTGCCGGGGTTTCGGCAATCACCAGCGGGGGAATCACCGACACCAGCACCGGGTTGTTGGCCGAGCCATGCGTCACGGCGCTTACGCCCTTGGGCAGCTTGATGTCCTTGAGGTGCAGGGAAGAGCCCTTCTTGAGCACGCTCAGATCGACGGCGATGAACTCGGGCAGGTCCGAGGGCATGCAGGCCACGTCCAGTTCGGTCACGACGGGGTTGACGGTGCACTTGTCCACCTTGACGGCGCTCGATTCCTCGGCGTTGCTGTAATGCAGCGGCACCTTCATGTGCAGGCGGGTCTTGGCGTCCACGCGCTGGAAGTCCACATGCAGCACCTGCTGCTTGTAGGGGTGGTACTGCACGTCGCGCAGCAGCACCTTGCTGGTCGTGCCGGCCACTTCCATCTCGAGCACGCTCGAATGGAAGGCTTCCTTCTTCAGGGCGTGCCACAGGGCGTTGTGGTCCAGCTCGATGGCCTGGGGCTCGGCGCTGCCGCCGTAGACGATGCCGGGCGTGCGGCCCGAATTGCGCAGACGGCGGCTCGCACCCGTACCCTGCTTGGCGCGCTCAAAAGCGACGATGTTCATAGTTTTCTCCGAAATGAAGCGCACCGCGACCAGTGGCGCTTCCGGTTGATTGGTGGGCGGCCGCGAAGCCACCCGGCTAATTGCCCAGGATCAGAAAAGATTTTCCTGGTCCGAGAACAAACTCATGACCGAGTCGCCGCGGGCAATGCGCTGGATCGTCTCGGCGAACAGCGGGGCCACGGAAACCTGGCGGATCTTGGCGCAGGCACGTGCCTCCTGGCTCAAGGGAATGGTGTTGGTGACGACGACTTCGTCAAGTGCCGCGCCTTGGGCGATGCGCTCGATCGCCGGGCCCGAGAAAATCGGGTGCGTGCAATAGGCATAGACCTGCTTGGCGCCGCGCTCCTTGAGCACCTCGGCCGCCTTCACCAGCGTGCCGGCGGTGTCGATCATGTCGTCCATGACGACGCAGTTGCGGCCTTCGATCTCGCCGATGACGTGCATCACTTCGGAGACGTTGGCCTTCGGGCGGCGCTTGTCGATGATGGCCAGGTCGCAATTGAGCTGTTTGGCCAGCGCCCGGGCGCGCACCACCCCGCCCACGTCGGGCGATACGACGATCAGGTCGTGGTAATCGCGCTGGCGCAGGTCGCCCAGCAGCACCGGCGAGGCGTAGATGTTGTCTACCGGGATGTCGAAGAAACCCTGGATCTGGTCGGCGTGCAGGTCCATGGTCAGCACGCGCGCCACGCCCACGGCCTGCAGCATGTTGGCGACCACCTTGGCGCTGATCGGCACGCGCGTGGAACGCGGGCGGCGGTCCTGGCGGGCGTAGCCGAAATAGGGGATGACGGCGCTGATGCGCTCGGCCGACGCGCGCTTGAGGGCGTCGACCATGATGAGCAGTTCCATCAGGCTGTCGTTGGTCGGTGCGCAGGTGGACTGCACGACAAACACGTCGCGGGCGCGTACGTTCTGCCGGATCTCCACCGTCACTTCGCCGTCGGAAAAGCGCCCTACGTGGGCAGCGCCGAGGCCAATGCCCAGATGCTGCGCGATTTCAGCGGCAAGCTGCGGATTGGCATTGCCGGTGAAGACCATGAAGTCGGGGTGATTGGCCTGCATGAGCATCCCAGCGGTGTGTAAAAGTTGCCCTGGGGGGCAAAAATTTGGCAGGGGAGAAAGGATTCGAACCTTTGCATGCTGGAATCAAAATCCAGTGCCTTAACCAGCTTGGCGACTCCCCTACACAGGTCGGTTGCCTCAGGTGGCGACCAACCCAAAACTCACTCTGTTGCCCAGCCTGCCAGAGGATGGACCGCCAGATTATCGCAAACCTCAACCTGCCATGCGCCCGGTGGCGCGGGGAGGTGTACCGCTTGCGATACCGCTGCAAACACCGCACTTCCAGAGCCCGTCATTCTGCCATGCAATCCAAGGGTCCTGAGCCAGGAAATGGCTTGGGTGATCTCGGGGCACAGCGCCTCGGCGACGCCCTGCAAGTCGTTCCGGCCAAAGCCGAAGGGGTCTGCAGCAAAGCCTGAGATTGTAGCATTGCCGAAATAGTCTTGCGAAGACAAGCTGGAAAAAATTCCGGCGGTCGCCAGGCCGGCGGCGGGCTTGACCACCGCGAAGCGCTGCGCCGGCAGGGCGTTCTGCCCGGTGAGCGGGGTGATCCGTTCACCGATCCCCTCGACCCAGGCATTGGTGCCGCAGAGAAAGAACGGCAGGTCGGCGCCGAGCGGCAACGCCAGCGCCATGAGCTGTGCGCGCGTCAAGCCGAGCCTCCATAAGCGGTTCAGCGCCAGCAGCGTGCTGGCGGCGTCGGAGGAGCCGCCACCCATGCCGGCCTGCGCCGGGATGCGCTTGGCCACGCCGATGTGCACGCCGAGGGGGCAGGCGCAGGCCTGCTGCAGGGCGCGCGCCGCCCGCACCGTGAGGTCTTCCTCAGGCAGGGCGCCGGCCAGGTCCTCGCGCGTGATGCGGCCATCGGGCCGCAGTTCGAAGTGCAGCGTGTCGCACCAGTCGATCAGCATGAATGCCGACTGCAGCAGGTGGTAGCCGTCGGCCCGCCGGCCCGTCACATGGAGAAAGAGGTTCAGCTTGGCGGGGGCTGGGACGTCGTACAGCGCTTGCATGCCCGCCTCAACGATCCAGTGCGATGCGCAGCGTGGCGCTCGGCGCGGGGTGCTGGCGCACGGCGGCGAGGCGGCCGCTGCCGATCTCGCCCAAATCCACTTCCCAGCCCTCGGCGCTGGCCGCCTCGCCCCGCAGCCAGGCGAACAAGGCCGGCACCGGGATGGTGCTGCCCAGCGCGTCGGCCAGCAGCGCATCCAGGGAATCCGCTGTCCGATCCCCCTGGGGCGACTGCAGCGCCGCCTGTCCCGGCGCCCAACGCAGCGCGGCGAGCACGGTGCCGAGCGGTGTGCTGAGCGTGAGGCTGCCGCGCTCAGGGTCGCCTTGCAGCACGAACAGCGCGGAGAACGATGCGCCGGCATCGTCCTGCACGCGCAAGGCCATGCGCCCGCTCCAGGCGCCCGGCTGCTCCACGCGTGGTGCCTGGGCGCAGGCCGCCAGCAGCAGCGCCATCAGGCAGACCGCCCAATACCACCCCGCGCGCCCCAGTGCCGATGCGCGCTGCGCGGTCAAGGCGTGACACCCAGGCGTTTGAGCGTCTCCAGCAGCGTCGCGTTGTCGGCGCTGCGGCGCAGGCCCTCGCGCCACACCGCCCGGGCGCGCTCGTGATCGCCCGTAGCCCAGAGCACTTCGCCGTAGTGTGCGGCGATTTCCGGGTCCTTGCGGGCGGCGAATGCGCTCGCCAGCAGTTCCAACGCACGTGCCTTGTTGCCGGCCCGGAACTCCACCCAGGCCAGGCTGTCGGTGATGAAGGGGTCGCCGGGGGCCAGCCTCAATGCGGTTTCCACCAGGCTGCGGGCTTCGGCCAGCCGGATACCCCGATCGGCAAAGGAATAACCAAGGGCGTTGTAGGCGTGGTGGTAGTCGGGCTTGGCAGCGATGATCTGGCGCAGCAAGCGCTCCATGGTGTCGCGGTCGCCGGTCTTCTCCGCCAGCATCGCATGGTCGTAGAGAAGATCGGCGTCGCCCGGAGCTTCCCGGACCAGTTCGCCCTGCAGCGCATAGGCGTCGGCATACTGCCCGTTGTCGCGCAGCAGCTGGACTTGCGCGGCCAGCTTGCGCTGCTTGTCTTCGGGGGTTTCCTCGGGAAGGCTTTGCAGCAGGGCGCGCGCGTGCGAGAGCTTGCCGCGCCGTGCCAACAGTGTGGCACGGCGCACCTGTACGTCAAAGCGGGCATCGGCGTTGTCGATGCGTGCCAGCCAGGCTTCGGCTTCATCGAGCTGCCCGCGTTTCTCGGCGATCTCTGATTGCAGCACGTAGGTCTGGGTTGTGGCGGCGTCTTTTTCCGGTGACTCGGCCATTCCGGCAGCGGATTTGGAAAAACGGTCCAAGGATGTCTGGCCGGCGTCCAGGTCGCCGTTTTGCACCTGGAGGGCGGCCAGCGCCAGCCACGCTTGCGCAAGTTCCGGGTGTTGCTGGGTAACAGTTTCGATTTGCGCTTGGGCCGCAGCGTACTGCTGGCGCTCGAGCAGGACCCGTGCGTAGGTCATTCGAAGCTGTGGCGAACGCGTGCCCGAGAAGGCCTGTTGCACCAGCGTCTCGGCACCCGCGACCCTGGCTTCCATCAGGTCAAGCGCAAACGAGGCCAGTTCGTCCGAATCGGGCGCTCGGGCCGCTACCTCCTGGGCCAGCGCCAGTGCCGTCGCACGGTCGCCGGCCAACAGCTGCATGCGCCCGCTCGACGCCATGGCCGCAGGCCCGAGCAGCGGATCGGAAAAATAGGGCTTTAGCACCTCCGACACCACACGGGCGGCGAGCGCCTTGTCGCTCAACTGGCGGTACAGAAGTGGCAGCGAGAGCACCACACTCTGGCGCGCGGCAGGTTCGGTGCTCTCCAGCAGTTGCGCCAGGGGGGCGGCCGTGTCGGCGGTGCGGTTGAGCGCCAGCAAGATCTGCAGCAGGTAGCGCTGCGCCATCTGCGACCTTGGCCAGGCGGTGGTCCAGGCGCGCGCGGCGGCGAGCGCGGGCTCTCCGGAGCGCGATTGCAGGGCGATCTCGGTGGCGCGCTGGTAGAGCTTTTCATTGTTGCTGCGGCGCGCCGCTTCCAGCAGCAATGCATACCCGGCGCCGGCATCGCCCGAGCGGGCGGCGAATTCGCCCAGAAAGATCTCGTAGAACAGTTCGGCGTCCAGCCCGGCGTTCGGTTCGGCGGTGGCCGGTGCTGTCGATGCCGCGGGCGTGGGTGGTGCGGCGTTCTGGGCGTTGGCAACGCCAGCCAGCGAGACGACAGCCAGCAGCGACGCCGCGAGAACGCGTGATGAAAGGGGCATCGGGCCATAATAATCCATGCCCATCGCCCGCCCTTGCCCGGCTTGCCATGCCTGAGTTGCCCGAGGTCGAAGTCACACGGCGCAGTTTCGAGGGCCGCATTGCCGGTGCCCGCATCGTCGGTGCCAGCTTGGGAAAACCCTTGCGCTGGCCCCTGGGCTGCAGCGTGGAATCCCTGGCCGGGCGCCGGGTGCTGGGTGTCGACCGGCGCGGCAAATACCTGCTGTTGCGCCTGGACCAAGGCTTGCTGGTGCTGCACCTGGGCATGTCGGGCAGCCTGTCCTTCGCCCCCGCGCTACCGGCGGGCGGGCCGCACGACCACTTTGATTTGCTGACCGACGCTGGGCAACTGCGCTTGCACGACCCGCGGCGCTTCGGCGCGGTGGTCTGGGCGCCGGACGATCACGCTCCCGTCCTGGACAAACTCCTGGGGCGGCTCGGCATGGAGCCGCTGGCGGACGATTTTTCACTCGCCGCCTTCAAGGCGGGGCTGAAGGCGAGCCGGGCGTCCATCAAGCGACTCCTCCTGGCGGGCAGGCTGGTGGTAGGGGTGGGCAATATATACGCCTCCGAAGCGCTGTTTCTAGCGCGCATCCGGCCCACCACCCAGGCGCGGCGCATCGGGCCTGCGCGGGCGGAACGCCTGCACGCGGCGATCCGCAGCGTGCTCGAGCAGGCCGTGACCGCCGGCGGCAGCACCTTGCGGGACTTCCAAGCCGCCGACGGCCGCAGCGATGTCTATGGCCGCGAGGGCGCGCCCTGTCATACTTGTTCGACGCCGATTGCCATGGTCCGGCAGGGCCAGCGCAGCAGTTTCTTCTGCCCCGTTTGCCAACGACCGTGATGCGAGGACGCAACGGCGCCGTGGACAAGTGGGCGATGCGCAGGCGATGCACTATATTTTGACGATGCATTCCGCGTTGTCCTGAACATCCGAAAGCCCCAGTGGGACCTTCCTTCAACCAGCAATTCGAGCAGCACGACGCCTGGCGGCGCGATTTCGCACGCCGGCTGCGGCAATTGGCCGGCTGGTTGTCTTCCCACGACCTGATGGATGAGTCGGTGCGCGAGCGCATGGAGCGGCTCGAGGCCCAGGTGCGCACCGACAAGATCATGGTGGCTTTCGTCGCGGAGTTTTCACGCGGCAAGTCCGAGTTGATCAACGCGGTGTTCTTTGCCAGCTATGGGCGCCGCATCATGCCGGCGAGTGCGGGGCGCACCACCATGTGCCCGACCGAGCTGGGCTACGACGCCGGCCAGGCCGCCTCGTTGCGCCTGCTGCCGATAGATACGCGGCTTTCGTCGCGTGGGCTGGCGGATTGGCGTTCCGTGCGGGACGCCTGGGAAGAGATTCCCCTGGATGTCCACGACGGCGCACAGATCGCCGCCGCCATTGCCAAGGTGGCGGAGGTGTCACCCGTCAGCGTGGACCAGGCGCGTGCGCTGGGCTTCTGGCACGACGAGCTGCCCCAGGAAAATCCTCCACAAAACGCCGACGGCATGGTGGAAGTTCCGAAGTGGCGCCATGCGCTCATCAACCTGCCCCATCCCTTGCTGCAGCACGGCCTGGTGATCCTCGATACCCCGGGCCTCAATGCCATTGGTGCGGAACCCGAGCTGACGGTCAACCTGATTCCGCAGGCCCATGCGGTGGTGTTCATTCTGGCCGCCGATGCCGGCGTGACGCGCTCCGACCTGGCCATATGGCGCGAACACCTGGCCGATACCACCGACAACGCGGCGGCGCGCCTCGTGGTGCTCAACAAGATCGACACCTTGTGGGACACCTTGAGCTCCGCCAGCGAGGTCCAAGCCCAGCTTCAGCGCCAGCGCCATGCGTCGGCCGAAACCCTGGGCATCGCACCCGAACAGGTGCTGCTGGTATCGGCGCAAAAAGGCTTGGTGGCGAAAATCTCTTGCGACGACGTGATGCTCGAATCCAGCGGTTTGCCGGAGCTGGAGGACGCACTGGCGGAGGGCATCATGGGCCAGAGGCAGAACATCCTGCGCTCGGCCATCGGCGCCGCCCTGACGGGCGTGCGCAGCGAAACCGCGCGGGTGCTCAATATCCGCCGGCGCGACCTGGACGACCAGATGGTTGAGCTGGGCAGCTTGCGCGGCAAGAACGCCGCCGTCATCAGTGCGATGCGCCAGCGCATCGAGCAGGAGCGCGATGAGTTCGGCCAATGTGCCGCCAAAATCCAGGCCGTCCGCGCCGTGCACCTCAAGCTGCTGCGCGACATCTTCGACCGCTTGAGCGCGAGGGCACTCAAGGCGGCGTTGGCCGGGCTGGTGCAGGCGCTGCGCCAGAAGGGGCTCAAGCTGGGCGTCAAGAAGCAGTATGCGGACACTTTCGACCAGTTGCGCAGGGTGCTGGACGAAGCCCAGGCCAATGCGACGGAAGTTCAGGCCATGCTTGCCGGAACGTTCCGGCAGCTCAATGCGGAGTTCGGCTTTTCCCTACAGGTCCCGCAGCCCATCCAACTTGACCAATTCGTGCTCGACCTGGTGCGCATCGAGCGCAGCCATGCCCAATACCTGAGCGTAGGCAACGCCTTGAAGCTGGTTCAGTCAGAGTTTGCGGAGCGCTTGGCGCGCGCGCTTTCGACGCGGCTACGCGCCGTGTACGAGTCGGCGGCCAACGATTTGGAGCTATGGAGCAATGCGGCGATGGCCCAGCTCGATGCCCAGTTGCGCGAACGCCGGCGCAGTTTCAGCAGGCGGATCGATGCCGTGGACCGCATTCAGGCGGCCGCATCGGGACTCGAAGAGCGCATTGCAGAAATCGAAGAAGGCCAGCAGACCCTTGATGGCTTGAGCGAGCGGCTGGAGCAACTTACCCAGTCGTTGCTGGCATTTCCGGCGCTTTCAGCCGGTGATCCCCAGAACGCGGATCCGTTTGTGCACGCCAATCCCGCATGAGCGGCGCGCAGCCATTTGCGCAGGCCGTCGTGCTGTGGCAGCGGCAGCACGGCCGCCACGAACTGCCTTGGCAGAACACGCGGGACCCGTACCGCGTCTGGCTTTCCGAAATCATGCTGCAGCAGACCCAGGTGGCCACGGTATTGGGCTACTACCGGCGATTTCTGCTGCGTTTTCCCGACGTGGCTGCGCTGGCCGCGGCGCCGGAAGATGCCGTCCTGGCGGAGTGGAGCGGACTGGGCTACTACAGCCGCGCGCGCAACCTGCACCGGGCGGCGCGCAGGGTGGTGGCCGAGCATGGTGGGGTATTTCCCGGCAGCGCTGAGCAGCTCGCGCAACTGCCCGGCATAGGGCGGTCCACCGCAGCCGCCATCGCCGCTTTCTGCTTCGGTGAGCGCGTGCCGATCCTTGATGCCAACGTCCGGCGGGTGCTCAGCCGTTTCCTCGCGTTCGAGCACGACCTGGCGCGTGCGCCCCATGAGCGCGCCCTATGGGGCTTGGCCGCCGGGCTGGTGCCGGAGCGCGCCGGCGATATGCCGGCCTACACGCAGGGACTGATGGATCTGGGCGCCTCGGTGTGCACGGCGCGCGAGCCCTCTTGCGCGGTGTGCCCGCTCGAATCGGCGTGCGCGGCGCGGTGCAGCGGCGAGCCGGAACGTTTCCCGGTTCGTTCGCGCAAGCTGCTGCGCAAGAGTGAGAGCTGGTGGTTGCTCTTCCTGCGCGAGCCGGGCGGCCGGGTCTGGTTGCAGCGGCGCCCGGAGCCGGGGATCTGGGCCGGCCTTTTCTGTGCGCCAGTGTTCGCCGACGAAGAGGCCCTGCTGGCGCACGCGGCACGCAAGGGAGCAAGGCAGTTGCAGGCATGGGCACCGGTGCGCCACGCCCTCACGCACCGGCAGTTGCTGTTGCACCCGGTGCACATGGAGCTGGGCACGGCGGACCTTTTGGAAGAGGGCGGCTCCTGGTTCGCGCCGCGTGAGTGGCCCACCCTTGGCCTGCCGGCGCCGATACGCAGCATGCTGGCGGATCGCCGCTGAGGCAGCGGTTCATTCAGACGTTCTGCGCTTCCAGCTCGCGGTGCCGGGTCACCGTGGGCCAGCGGCTTCCAAAGCGTTGCGACAGCCGTTCGGCCAGGTAGACCGATCGGTGCTGGCCCCCCGTGCATCCGATGGCGACCGTCACATAGCTGCGGTGGTTTTCGACCAGCACGTCCAGCCATTCGGTCAGGAAGCGCGTGATGTCCGCTTCCATGCGCGCGACCTCCCCGTGCGCCGAGAGGAATGCCGCCACAGGTGCATCCTTGCCGGTCAGGTCGCGCAGCTCGGGTTCGTAGTGGGGGTTCGGCAACATGCGCACATCGAACACGTAATCGGCGTCCAGTGGAATGCCGCGCTTGAAGGCGAACGACTGGAACACGAGGGAAAGCGGATTCGGCGGCTTGGCCATCAAGGACTTGAGATAGCTTTGCAGGTGGGCGGCGCGGATGGTGCTGGTGTCCACCACCCGTGCGCTTTCGCGCAGGTCGGCCAGGAGTTCCCGTTCGAGCTCAATCACCTGCACCAGCCCGCGCGGCTCCTGGGGTGTCATGCGGTCGGTCAGGGGGTGCCTGCGGCGTGTCTCCGAGAATCGGCGCACCAGGGTTTCGGTGTCCGCATCCAGGAAGATCGAATGCACCGTGCAGCCCTGGGCACGCAACTCGCGCAATTTCTCCGGAACCATGGGCAGCGAGGTCCGGCTGCGGACGTCCATGGCGATGGCCAGGCGGTTGCCGTGGTGGGCGTGTTCCAAGGCCACGAAGCTGAGCAGCAACTCGGGCGGCAGGTTGTCCACGCAGTAGTAGCCCGCGTCCTCGTAGGCGCGCAGGGCCACGGACTTGCCCGAGCCCGACATGCCTGTAATCAGGGCAATTTCGATCGCCATCGCCTACTCCGTTTCGGGCGCTGGCACGCCCTCGCCGAGCATTTCCCGAGCGTGCGCCAGGCTGGCCCTGGACAATTTTTCGCCGCCCAGCATGCGCGCCACTTCCGCCACGCGCTCCGTGCCCGTGGCGGGCACGACCGTACTGCTGGCACCGGCGGGCGAATGCTGCTTGGATACCACCAGATGGTGGTCGGCGCAGGCCGCCACCTGCGGCAGGTGGGTGACGGCGAGTACCTGGCGCTCCTGACCCAGTTGCTGCATGAGCCGGCCGACGGTTTGCGCGACCGCACCGCCGATGCCCGCGTCCACTTCGTCGAATATCAAGGTTCCGGCGCTCCCCATGGCGCTGGTGGTCACGGCAATGGCCAGTGCGATCCGCGAGAGCTCGCCGCCCGATGCGACCTTCCCGAGCGGTTTGGGCGTCTGGCCCGCGTGGCCGGCGATATGGAATTCGATGTCGTCCACGCCGGCTGCGCCGGGCTGCGCGGCGGGGGATACCTGCACGGTGAATTGCCCGCCTGCCATCCCGAGGTCCTGCATCATCGCGGTCACCTGCGCAGCCAGGCGCGGCGCGGCGGCGCTGCGCTGGCGCGTCAGGGCCTTGGCCGCCGCCTGGTAACGGCTGGCGGCTTCGCGCTGCGCGGCATCGAGCGCCTGCAAATCCTGGCCGGCGTCGAGCAGGGCCAGGGCGGCCTTCCATTCCTGGTGGACCCGCGCCAGCTCCCCAGGCGCTTGCTTGAAGCGTCGTGCCAAGCCGAGCCACAGGGAAACGCGGTCGTCAAGCGCCTGCATCTGCGCGGCGTCCCAGGCGTCCCGGCGCAGGTAGCCGTGCAGGGTGCGCAGCGCTTCGTCGGTTTGCGCCAGGCTGTCGGTGAGCAGGAAGACGGTGTCGCGGAACTGCGGCTCCAGGTGCTCCTGGGCGCTCAGCGCGGCCAGCGCCTGCGCCAATGCCGAGCGGGCGCCGCCGTCGTCGTTTTCCAGGCGGTCGGCCGCGTTGCGTGCTGCGTCCTGCAGCGCCTGGGCGTGGCCGAGGCGGGTATGTTCCTCGTTCAGTGCATCCCACTCGCCCGGTTGGGGGGCAAGCTTGTCGAGTTCACCGATCTGCCATTGCAGGCGCTCGCGCTCCGCACCGGCGGATTCCTGCGCTGCGCGCGCTTGGGCCAGGGCCTGGTCGGCCGCACGCCAGGTGGTCCAGGCCTGCGCGACACGCTCGGTGTCCGTTCGGGCGTAGGCGTCGAGCAGATCGCGCACTGCGCCGGGCCGCGTGAGCTGCTGCCAGGCATGCTGGCCATGGATGTCGAGCAGGGCCGGGGCCAACTCGCGCAGCTGCGCCGAAGTGGCCGGGCTGCCGTTGATCCACCCGCGGCTCTTGCCACTGGCATCCACCGTGCGGCGCAGCAGCAATTCGCCGTCGGCTTCAAACCCCCCGTCCTGCAGCCAGGACGTGAGCGCAGCAGGCAGATCGAAGCCGGCACTCAATTCGGCACGCGCGGCGCCCTCGCGGACCACGCCGGCGTCTGCACGGGCGCCCAGCACCAGCTGCAGTGCGTCGATAAGTATGGATTTCCCGGCCCCGGTCTCGCCCGTGAGCGCGGTAAACCCGGACTCGAATTCGAGTTGCAGGGTGTCGACGATGACGAAATCGCGCAGGCTGAGATGGCGCAGCGCCATGGTCAGGAGCCTCCTTCGTTCCAGCGCAGCTTGCGCCGCAAGGTGTCGAAATAGTTCCAGCCGCGCGGATGCAGGAAGCGCACGCAATGCTCCGAGCGCCGGACCAGGATGCGGTCGCCACGGTGCAGCTTGGCGAGGGACTGCATGTCGAAGCTGGCGCTTGCATCCCGGCCGTTGACGAGCTCTATCGCGATTTCCCCGCCATCCGGCAGCACGATGGGGCGGTTGGACAGCGTGTGCGGCGCGATCGGCACGATCACCCAGCCTGGAATGGAAGGGTGCAGCATGGGCCCCCCGGCCGACAAGGCATAGGCGGTGGAGCCGGTGGGGGAGGCGACGATCAAGCCGTCGGCGCGCTGGTTGGCGACAAAATGCCCGTCGACCTCCACGCGCAGCTCCACCATGCCCGAGGTGGCCCCCCGGTTGACCACCACGTCGTTCATCGCCAGGGCGTCGAAAACGCAGGCACCCCTGCGCAGCACCTGCCCTTGTATGAGCGGGCGCCGGTCTTCCTCGAACTCGCCGTGCAGCATGGGCACGAGCGTGGAAGGAACGTCTTCGAGCGGTATGTCGGTCACGAACCCCAGGCGACCCTGGTTGATGCCGATGAGCGGCGTTCCGAAGCGCGCCAGCTTGCGGCCGATGCTCAGCATGGTGCCGTCGCCCCCGACCACCAGGCCCAGGTCGCATCGGGTGCCGATCTCTTCGGGCGTCAAGGCCTCGTACCCGGAGATGCCGCTGTTCTCCGCCGTTTGCGACTCCAGCGATACCTGGCACCCCTGCTGCACCAGCAAGGCGGCAATGTCTTCGAGCACCTCGCGCGAGCCCGGTGCCACCGTGCCCGTGGCCGCATGGTGGTACTTGCCTATCAATGCCACATGGTGAAACGAAGGGGTCATGATGAAATTACATCACTAAAATGATTGCATGCTGGATGCACGCGCCAAGTTGTTGCTCAAAGCGCTGGTAGAGCGCTACATAGAGGACGGGCAGCCCGTAGGTTCGCGCACGCTCTCGCGCGCGAGCGGGCTGGAACTCTCGCCCGCGACGATCCGCAATGTCATGGCGGACCTGGAGGATCTGGGCCTCATTGCCAGCCCGCACACTTCCGCCGGGCGCATTCCCACCGCCAAGGGCTACCGACTGTTCGTCGATACCATGCTGACGGTGCAGCGCGAGCACATCACGCCGCATTCGCTCGCTGCCGAGCAGCCGCAGAAGGTGATCGCCAACGCGGCCCACCTGCTGTCCAGCCTGTCGCAATTCGTCGGCGTGGTGATGGCGCCGCGCCGGGCCTCGGTCTTCCGGCACATTGAATTTCTCCGGCTGTCCGAGCGGCGCGTGCTGATCATTCTGGTCTCGCCCGATGGGGACGTGCAGAACCGGGTGGTGTTCCTCCAGAGCGATTTTTCGCAAGCACAACTCACCGAAACCGCCAACTACCTCAACAGCCACTACAGCGGCCTGACCATGGAGCAGGTGCGCGAGAGCGTCAAGACCGAAGTTGCCACATTGCAGGGAGAGATTGCCGAGCTCATGCAGGCCGCCGTTCAGGTGGGGGGCGAAGCCGACGCGCAGGACGAGGTGGTGATCTCGGGCGAGCGCAACCTGCTGGCGGTCAGCGACTTTTCCAAGGACATGGGCAACCTGCGGCGTGCGTTCGACATGTTCGAGCAGAAGACGCAGTTGCTGCGCCTGCTCGATGTCTCTTCCCAGGCCGAAGGCGTGCGCATTTTCATCGGCGGCGAGAGCCAGGTGGTCCCGTTCGAGGAGCTGTCCGTGGTGAGCGCGCCCTACGAGGTGGACGGCCAGATCGTCGGCACATTGGGCGTCATCGGCCCGTTGCGCATGCCCTACGACAAGATGATCCAGATCGTGGACATCACCTCGCGGCTGGTGTCGAACGCCCTCAGCCACCGCACGGACCCGAAGTTTTGAGCCCCTACAATCGCCGCTCTGGTTGGGCGCGGTTCTCGCCGCGCGACGAGGGCCGTTAGCTCAGTTGGTTAGAGCAGAGGACTCATAATCCTTTGGTCGTTGGTTCAAGTCCAACACGGCCTACCACCTTCCAAGAAACCGCTGTCCCGGCGGTTTTTTGTTTTCCGATTTCGGGACCA
>MEDL01000127.1 GCA_001724785.1 Acidovorax sp. SCN 68-22
TGGAGGCGCCGCTGGCCATCAACACCACGCTCGGCAGGGACGAGCGCCGGGCGCGCGCCCGCGCCATGCTCGAGCGCGTGGGCCTGCGCCCGGAGTTTGCCGGCCGCTACCCGCACATGTTCTCCGGCGGGCAGCGCCAGCGCATCGCCATTGCCCGCGCGCTCATGCTCAGCCCGCAGCTGGTGGTGGCCGACGAGCCCGTTTCCGCACTCGACGTGTCCATCCAGGCACAGGTGCTCAACCTCCTGGCCGACCTGCAGCAGGAGCTCGGCCTGGCCTACCTGTTCATCTCGCACGACCTGGCCGTGGTGCGGCACATCGCGCACGATGTGCTGGTGATGTACCTGGGCCACGCGGTCGAGCAGGGGCCCAAGGACAAGCTGTTTGCCCAGCCGCTGCATCCCTATACCCAGGCGCTGCTCGCCTCCACGCCGGGCCTGACCGGCGCCGGGCAGGCGCCGCGCGAGCGCATCGTGCTGCAGGGCGAACTGCCTTCGCCGCTCGATCCGCCGCCGGGGTGCGTCTTTTCCACACGCTGCCCCTACGCCACCGACCGCTGCCGCAGCGAACGGCCGCTGCAGCGGCCGCTGGACGAGCGCCTGGTGGCCTGCCACTACGCGGAAAATTTCCTGGCGCCGGCCACGAGCCCGGCGCCGCTCACCGTGCCGCCGATCCCGGCGGTTTGACTTCCACCCTGAAGGAGTTCCCCAAAAATGCAAATCCGTACATCGCGCAAGCGTTTTGCGCTCGCCACGCTGGCGCTGCCCGTGCTGCTGGTGGCAGGCGCCGCATCGGCCAAGACCCTGGTGTTCTGCTCCGAGGGCAGCCCGGAGAACTTCTACCCCGGCGTCAACACCACCGGCACCTCGTTCGACGGCAATGAGCCGATCTACAACCGCCTGGTGGAATTCGAGCGCGGTGGCACCAAGGTCGTGCCCGGCCTGGCCGAGCGCTGGGAGATCTCCGCCGACGGCAAGGAATACACCTTCCACCTGCGCAAGGGCGTGAAGTGGCACAACACCAACAAGCTCTTCAAACCGACGCGCGATATGAACGCCGACGACGTGTTGTTCATGTTCGAGCGCCAGTGGAAGGAAGACAACCCCTACTTCAAGGTCACCAGCCCGAACCACTCGTATTTCAACGACATGGGCATGCCCAAGCTGCTGGTGTCCGTGGCCAAGGTGGACGACCACACCATCAAGATCACGCTCAACAAGCCCGAAGCGCCGTTCCTCGCCAACCTGGCCATGCCGTACGCGGCAGTGCAGTCCAAGGAGTACGCCGACGCCATGCTCAAGGCCGGCACGCCCGAGAAGATCGACCAGGACCCGATCGGCACCGGCCCGTTCTACCTCGTGCAGTACCAGAAGGACGCCGTCATCCGCTACAAGGCCTTCGGCGCCCACTGGGCCGGCAAGGCCAAGATCGACGACCTGGTCTACGCCATCACGCCGGACGCCTCGGTGCGCTGGGCCAAGCTGCAAAAGGGCGAGTGCCACGTCATGCCGTACCCGAACCCGGCCGACCTGGACGCGATCCGCAAGGACGCCAACATCAAGGTGCTGGAGCAGCCCGGCCTGAACGTCGGCTACCTGGCCTACAACACCACCAAGAAGCCCTTCGACGACGTGCGCGTGCGCAAGGCCATCAGCATGGCCATCGACAAGAAGGCCATCATCGACGGCGTCTACCTCTCGACCGGCGTGGCGGCGAAGAACCCGATTCCGCCGACCATGTGGTCGTACAACGACGCCGTCAAGGACGACCCCTTCGATGCCGCCGCCGCCAAGAAGCTGCTGGCCGAAGCCGGCTACCCGAACGGCTTCACGACCGACCTGTGGGCCATGCCGGTGCAGCGGCCGTACAACCCCAACGCCAAGCGCATTGCCGAGCTGATGCAGGCCGACCTGGCCAAGATCGGCGTCAAGGCCGAGATCAAGTCCTTCGAGTGGGGCGAGTACCGAAAGCGCATGCAAGAGGGCGAGCACCAGATGGGCATGCTGGGCTGGACGGGCGACAACGGCGACCCGGACAACTTCCTCTACACCCTGCTCGGGTGCGCCTCGGCGCAATCGAACAGCGGCAGCAACATCGCCAAGTTCTGCTACAAGCCGTACGAAGACCTGGTGCTCAAGGCCAAGACCGTGACCGACCAGGCCGAGCGCGCCAAGCTGTACGAACAGGCGCAGGTGATCTTCAAGGAGCAGGCGCCCTGGTTCACCATTGCCCACGCGGTGCAGCTCAAGCCGGTGCGCAAGGAAGTGGTCGACTTCAAGCTCAGCCCCTTCGGGCGCCACAACTTCTATGGTGTTGACCTGAAGTAAACGCTGGCGCGCGCCCGGCGCGTAGGCTTGTCCACCCTGGTGTTCACCCCGAGCGCCAGGGTTTTCTTTTGTTCCACCCTTGCGTCCATGACCACCGCCATCCTCAGCGCCCTGCCCGAAGAACAGTCCGGATTGCTCGCCCGCCTGGAGCAGGGCCAGCGCCTGGTGCACGCCGGCCGCGTGTTCTGGCGCGGCAACCTGCACGGGCATGGCGTGGTCCTCGCGCTCTCGGGCATCGGCAAGGTGGCGGCGGCCACCACGGCGACCTTGCTCATCGAGCGCTTTCGCGTCGCGCGCATTGTCTTCACCGGGGTGGCGGGCGGCGTGGGCGAGGGCGTTTCGGTCGGCGACATCGTCGTCGCGCAGGACTACGTGCAGCACGACATGGACGCCTCGCCCCTGTTCGACCGCTGGCTCGTGCCCGGCTACGCCGGCGTGCGCCTGCCGTGTGATACTGCCTTGACTGCTACACTTTCAGAAGCTGTAAACGATTGCCTGGTAAGCGCGAACGGCCATTTTGACCACGAATTCATGAACGCCGCGCCGCGCCTGCACCTGGGCCTGGTGGCGAGCGGCGACCGCTTCATCTCCAGCGCCGATGTGGCGCATGCGCTGCGTACGCCGCTGGCCGCCGCCGGCCACCCGGTGCTGGCCGTCGAGATGGAAGGCGCCGCCGTCGCCCAGGTGTGCCTGGACTACCGGCTGCCGTTCGCCGCGGTGCGCACGGTATCGGACCGCGCCGACGACAGCGCGCACGTGGACTTCCCGGCGTTCATCCAGAAGGTCGCCAGCCGCTACGCCGAGCGCATCGTGCAGGCCCTGTGCGAAAAACTATCAAATCGATAGCTGACTATCGTTATGAAATAAGCGCTAGTGCCTTATTTCACTAAAAATCTGGCGCCTATTTCAGCCAGCCGCGCTTGCGGAAGTACCACATCGGACCGAGCGCGCTGGCCAGCATCAGCAGCAGCACATAGGGGTAGCCCAGCGTCCAGTCCAGTTCGGGCATGAACTTGAAGTTCATGCCGTAGATGCTGGCGATCAGGGTTGGCGGCAGCAGCGCCACGCTGGCGACCGAGAAGATCTTGATGATCTTGTTCTGGTTGATGTTGATGAAACCGACCGTCGCGTCCATCAGGAAGTTGATCTTGTCGAACAGGAAGGCCGTGTGGCTGTCGAGCGACTCGATGTCGCGCAGGATCTGGCGCGCTTCCTCGAACTGCTCGGCGTTGAGCATCTTGCTGCGCATCATGAAGCTGACCGCGCGGCGCGTGTCCATGACGTTGCGCCGGATGCGGCCGTTCAGGTCCTCCTGGCGCGCGATGGCGCCCAGCACCTCGCCGGCGCGCTCGTCGGTCACGTCGCCGGCCAGCACCTGGGTGCTGACCTCCTTGAGGTCGTCGTAGATGCCTTCGAGCGTATCGGCGGAGTATTCGGCGTCCGCGTCGAAGAGCTTGAGCAGCACCTCGCGCGCATCGGCGATCAGCCCCGGCGCGCGCCGGGCGCGCAGGCGCAGCAGGCGGAATACGGGGATGTCCTCGTCGTGGATGGAAAACAGCACGCCCTTGCTGCGCAGGTCGGGGTTGCTGAGGTTGAGGATGAAGGCCACGCGCACCGAACGCGAATCCTCGTCGTCGTCGATCAGGAAATCGCTGCGGATGTGCAGTTCGCCGTTGTCTTCCTCGTAAAAGCGCGCCGATTCCTCGATGTCGGTGTCCATCGCGTCTTCGGGAATCGACAGCCCGTAGTACTGCGTGACCCAGCGCTTTTCGTCTGGGGTGGGCGAATCGAGGTCCACCCAGATCGGCTGGAACTTGGAAAGCTCTTCAAGCGACTCGATTTCTTCCTGAACGAGCCGCCCGTTGGCGAGCGTGAAGATGTTGAGCATGGGCTCACTCCCTGATGCAAGGCCGGTGGCGGAGGGCGGGGGGCGCTTTCAGCCCCGGCGCTGGCCTGGGAGCTGAAAGCTATCGACTGGGATAGGCTTCCATGGATGTGTGTCCGGATTGAGACGGGCGATTATGGCACCGGGCCGGCGGGGCGTTCGGCGGCGCCGTGCCCCGCCAGCGCGCGCGCCAGGCACAGGTCGGCCCAGGCGGCGGCCTTGGTGCCGGGGTTGCGCAGCAGGAAGCAGGCGTCGAAGGTCACCACGGCGGGCACGCCGGCGATCTCCCAGCGGGCGCCGCGCAGCTTGCCCAGCGGCTCGCTGCGCGCCAGCGCGGCGCGCACGGCGCTGCGCCCCATCACCAGCACGACGGCGGGCGCGAACGCGGCGACCTGCTGCGCCAGCGCCGCCGCCGGCTCGGACGTGCCGCCGCCGGCGGCGGGCGCCGGCCCGACGCCGCACAGCGCGACGCGCGGGTGCCGGTGCAACTGCAGCGCGGCGAGCATGTTGGCCAACAGCCGGTCGGCATCCGCCGCCAATGGTTCGCCTTCGGGCAGGATGTCGGTGACGATGAACCAGCCGGCGCCCAGGGCCAGGGGCGCCTGGGCCGGGTCTGCTCCCGGGTAGAGCAGGCGCGGCGCCTGCACCTGCCACGGGCCAGCGGGGGCATGGCTGCGCTCGCCCCCGCCCGCAGCGGGGGGCAGCGGACGGGCGGCCCGTGGCGGCGCGGCCGGTGGAGGCGCAGCGGCTCCTGCTGCTGCGGGTGTTTCGGCGCGCGCTCCAGGCGTGGGCGGCGCCCAGGTGCGTACGCCGATTTCCAGCAGCATGGCGCGGTGCCGGGGGCTGAGCGGCATGTTCACAGCTCCAGGCTCATCACGATGGCGTCTTCGCGCGCGCCGCCGGGTGCAGGGTAATAACCGCGGCGTTGCCCCACGCTGCGAAAGCCGTAGCGCTGGTACAGCGCCTGCGCGCGCGCGTTGCTGGCGCGCACTTCCAGCCACAGCCAGCGGCCTCCCTGGCCGCGCGCCCACAGTGCCAGCGCGTCCAGCAGCACGCGCGCCCAACCCTGGCGCTGGAACGCCGGCGCCACGGTGAGGTTGAGCAGGTGCGCCTCTTCCACCCCGCGCATGGCGACGTAGTAGCCCAGCAGGTGCTCGCGCGCGCACAACAGGTGCACGGCGTAGCCGCTGGCCAGCGAATCGGTGAAATTGCCGCGGCTCCAGGGAAAGTCGTAGGCCTGGCCTTCGATCTCCAGCACCTTGTCGAGCCGGGCGAGCGTAAGCGGCTCCAGGTGGACCTCGGGCGGGCCGCCGGGGTGTCGCAGGGCGGCGTTCATGGCGAGGCGCTCCGCGCGGCGCGCTCGGCCGTGGTCTGGGCGACCTTGTCGCGCACGTACAGCGGCAGCGCCTCGCCGGCCGTGCGCGCATGGCCCTGCGCCAGCAAGGCCGGTGCCAGGCGCAGCAGCGCGCTGGCCTGTGGCAGCGCGAACAGCTGCTCGGCGCCGGCGCCCAGCCGTGCGCCATAGGCCGCCTGCGCGTTGCCCGCCAGCACCCAGCCCGGCGGGACGTGCACCGCCTCGGGCGCCAGCACGGCGAGGTCGCCCTGGCCGTGCCAGCCATCGTTGTCGAACGCGTAGTGCGCGCAGTACACCTCGTCCATGCGCGCATCGAGCACCGCCACGACATGCGTGCAGCCGTGGCGGGCGCGTGCGTCCTCGGCAACGGCGAGCAAGGTATCGACCGGCAGCACCGCCAGGCCCTGGCCGGCGCGCGCGCCGAACGCCAGGCCCTGCGCCACCGCGCAGGCCGTGCGCACGCCGGTAAAGGAGCCGGGTCCGCGCCCGAACACCAGCGCGTCGAGCTGGTCCAGCGACAGCCCCGCCTTGGCCAGCAGGCCGTAGAGCGCCGCGATCAGCTGCGCCGACGCCTGGGCGCCGCCGGCCGCCTCGTGCGTGTGGACCTGCGTGCCGTGCTGCACCGCCAGCGACAAGCGCTCGGTGCTGGTGTCCAGGGCAAGCAGGTTCAGGGGCAGGGCCATGGACCGATTATCTGTGCCGGCGGGCGGGGTGCCGCAATAGACTAGCCGCCATGCGCACACTGCCGAGCTTTCTAGTGCGCCGCGCCTGCGGCGCCGTCGTGTTCCTGCTGCTCCCGACCATGGTCCATGCGGCGCCCGCCAACGCGCTGCCGCCCACCGTAGTGGCGGCCCTGGCGCGCGCCGGCATACCGCCCGAGGCCTTTTCCGTGCTGGTGGCTCCGGTGGATGCGCGCGAGCCGCCGCGCCTGGCCTGGCGCGCCGACAGCGCCATGAACCCGGCCTCGGTGATGAAGCTGACCACGACCTTCGCCGCCCTGGACCTGCTCGGGCCGGCCTACACCTGGCGCACGCCGGTGTATGCGCAGGGGCCGGTGCACGCCGGCACGTTGCAAGGGAATCTTTACCTGCGCGGCAGCGGGGACCCGACGCTGGTCGTGGAGCGGCTGTGGCTGCTGCTGCGCCAGGTGCAGGCGCGCGGTATCGGCACCATCGGCGGCGACATCGTGGTCGACGGCTCGGCCTTTCCCATGGCGGCACGCGACGCGGGCGAATTCGACGGCCAGCCCCAGCGGGCCTACAACGCCGGGCCGGACGCGCTCCTGGTGAATTTCAAATCGGTCGTGCTCGACTGGGCGCCAGACCCGGCCGCCGGCGTGGCCCGCATACAGGCCGCGCCGCCGCTCGCCGGGCTGGTGGTGCAAGCCACCCTGCCGCTCGCGCCGGCGGGTACGCCCTGCGGCGATTGGCGTGCGCGCACGCAGATGGAGATGGAGGACGGCGGGCGCTGGACCTTCAAGGGCAGCTACCCCGCATCCTGCGGCGAGCGCAGCTGGGCCGTTGCGCCGCCGCAGCCGGAGGGGTTCGCGCCGCGCGCCGTCGCCGGCATGTGGCAGGCGCTGGGCGGCCGCTTGGCGGGCAAGGCCGTGTTGGGGCAGGTGCCCGCGGGGCTGGCGCCGCTGCTGACCTATTCGTCCGAGCCACTCGCGCAGGCGGTGCGCAGCGTGAACAAGTTCAGCAACAACGTCATGGCGCAGCAGATCTTCCTCACGCTGGGGTTGGAACTGGGCGGCGCGGGCACGCCGGACGCCGCGCGCCGGGTGCTGCAAGGCTGGTGGCAGCGGCGCATGGGGCCGGCGGCGACGCCGGTGTTCGACAACGGCTCCGGCCTGAGCCGCGACGCGCGCGCCAGTGCCGCCGCGCTGGCACGCATGCTGCAGGTGGCGTGGGCATCGCCCGTGATGCCCGAGCTGATGGCATCCATGCCGATCGCCGGGGTCGACGGCACGCTGCGCCGCAGCCAGAGCCAGGCCGTGGGCAGCGCCCACCTTAAGACAGGCAGCCTCGATGGCGTGCTTGCGCTCGCCGGCTACGTCCTGGGCGGCGATGGGCGGCGCTGGGTGCTGGTGGCGCTGGTGAACCATGAGCGCGCGGCGGCGGCGCGCCCGGCACTCGACGCCATGATCGACTGGACCGGTGCGCTCTGAGCGCCGGCCTACGCGTTTACCCCCTGGGAGCTGCAAACGCAAAGCGTTAGCATAAGCACTGAAATAGTACGGTCGTTCTATTTTTCTCTATTTGAGGAGTGCGGTGTATGGATTTTCAGCGCAAGACGAGGTGGGTTCTGGTGGCTGTGGCGGCAGCGGCGCTGTCG
>MEDL01000128.1 GCA_001724785.1 Acidovorax sp. SCN 68-22
CATGCAGGGCAAAGGTTTTCTTCATGGCCCGATGGTAGCGCCCGCACCTCCTGGCCGGCCACCGGGCGGCCCGCTGGCGCTTGCCGGGCGGAAAATATGAATCAAATAGGACTCCAGCGCTTATCTGGCGTGCCTTTCAAGCTACATATTCAATAGTGTTCAACGGGGTGCAGGCCGCATTCAGTAGTGCGGCGGCAACTCGCCCCGCGGGTCGCGGGCGCCGTCCGCGTCCCTGCCGGGCGCCTGCTGGCGCAGCTGCACCAGCTCGCGCGCCAGCCGGTCGATCTGCTCCTGCTGGCGGTAGATGCTGAGGTTCAGCCCGTCGACCAGGTCTTCAAGGTAGCTCAGCTTGACTTCCAGGTTCTCCAGCCGCTCGCCGGCCCGGTGGCTGTCCGCCATGGCTCAGAGCGCGCGCGCCAGGCGGGCCACGCCTTCGCGGATCTTGGCCACGTCGGCCGTGGCGAAGGACAGGCGCAGCGTCGCCACGTCCGGCTGGGCGCAGTAGAACGGCGCTCCCGGCACGAAGGCCACGCCTTCGTCGATGGCGCGCTTGGCGAAGGCGTTGCCGTCGGCCGGCTTGCCGCCCGCCCCGGTCAGGCGCGCCCAGACGAACAGGCCGCCCTGCGGTTGCACGAAGTCGATGGCGCCGCCCAGTTCACTGCGCAGCGCATCGCCCATGGCCTGGGCACGTTCGGCGTAGACGGCGCGCACCTTGGCCAGCGTGCCGGGCATGCGGCCGGCCTTCAGATACTGCGCCGCCGTGGCCTGGGCGAAGGTGCTGGTGTGCGCGTCGCTGAACTGCTTGCACATGGTGGCCTTGGCGAGCAGTTCGGCCGGGGCGATCATCCAGCCCACCCGCAGGCCGGGCGAGAGCACCTTGCTCAAGGACCCGCAGTGCACCAGCAGCTCGCGGCTGCCCGGCACCTGGGCCGAGAGCGCCAGCAGGCTGGGCGGCGGCGGCGCGCCAAAGTACAGGTCGCCGTAGGGGTCGTCCTCGATCACCAGCGTCTGGTACTTCACGGCCAGTTCCAGCACCTTCTTGCGCCGCTCCAGGGTGAGCGTGGCGCCGCTCGGGTTGCCGAAGGTGGGGATCAGGTAGACGAACTTGGGCTTGTGCTCGGCGATAAGACGCTCCAGCGCATCGGTCTGCACCCCGTCACCGTCAATCGGTGCGCTGATGAGTTCGGCGCCGTAGAGGCGAAAGCACTGGATGGTGGCCAGAAAAGTCGGGCCTTCGACGATCACCTTGTCGCCCGGGCCGACCAGCGTCTTGCCGAGCAGATCCAGCGCCTGCTGGCTGCCGGTGGTGACGATGAGGTCTTCCGGTGCCACCTGCTCTGCGCCCTTGCCGGCCATGAAGGCGCTGATCTGCTCGCGCAGCGGCTGGTAGCCCTCGGTGGCGCCGTACTGCAGCGCGGCGCCGGGCTCGTGCTCCAGCGCCGCGTTGCTGGCGGCACGGATGCCGTCCACGTCGAACATGGCGCTGTCCGGGAAGCCCCCGGCAAAGCTGATGATGCCGGGCTTGCCGAGCAGCTTGAAGAGTTCGCGGATGGCGGAGGTTTCGACCTGGTTCAGGCGGTCGGCAAATGGCAGGGGCATGGCGGATGGTCCTCGGAAGTCTGGCCGCGATTGTCGCCAATGCGCGCGCCGGAATCGTGCGTGCTATGCGCGGACGCTCGCCGTAGACTGCACGCATGACCATAGAACTGCCCAAGGAAGCGCGCAGCCAGGCGATCGCCTCGATCGAACGCTACTTCCAGGAAGAGCACGGCGAGCGCATCGGCAACATGGCCGCCGGCGCACTGCTCAACTTCTTCCTCGCCGACATTGCACCGGCCGTCTACAACCTGGCCATCGCCCAGGCGCAGGAGCGCCTGCAGGCGCGCGTGGCGGAACTCGACATCGAACTGCAGGAAGATGCGTTCACCTACTGGAGCCGGCGCGCCGCCAAGCGCTGAACCGCCGGCTACGCCGCCGCGCGCCGGGGCGCCACCACCAGGGCGATGCCGCCGAGGATGGCCAGGCCGGTCCAGGCCAGCCGCTGCGTCCAGGTTTCGCCCAGCAACAGCGTACCGCCCAGCGCCGCGAGCAGCGGCACGCTCAGCTGCACCGTGGCGGCGACGCTCGCGCGCAGGCGCGGCAGCACCGCGTACCAGACGATGTAGCCCAGGCCCGAAGTGATGGCGCCGGAGCACAGCGCGTAGGCCAGACCCGGCCCCGTGACCGCCAGCTGCGGCAGGCACAGCGCCACCAGCAGCGCGGCAAACGGCACCGAGCGCACGAAATTGCCCGCCGTCGCCGCGCCGGCGTCCCGCGCCTGCCGGCCGTGCAGCGAATACGCGCCCCAGCCCACGCCGGCCGCCAGCATCAGCGCGGCGCTGCCGGGCGGCGGCGCGCTCAGGCCCGGCAGCAGCAGGGCCACCAGCCCGCCCATGGCCAGCACCAGCCCGGCCCACTGGCGGCCGGCGAGGCGCTCGCCGCGCCACAGGCCGGCGCCGATCATGGTGGCCTGCACCGCACCGAACAGCAGCAGCGCCCCCACGCCCGTGGGCAGGCGCACATAGGCAAAGGAGAACGCCGCCGCATAGGCGAAGAGCCAGAAGGCCTGCGCCCAGCTGCCGCTTGCCACGGGCGAGGCGCCGCGCAGGCGCATCGCCAGCACCAGCATCGCGGCACCCGAGGCCAGCCGGATGGCGGAGAAACTGGCCGCGTCGATGGACCCCGTGGCCAGCGCCAGACGGCACAGCAGCGAGTTGGCGGCAAAAGCCAGCATGGACAGCAAGGTGAGAAGCAACACGCGCATGGGGACATCCTGTAGGCGCGGCGTGGCGCGCACGGGCACCCGCTCGGGTGCCGGGCAGGCGCGGCCGCGCTGCGAGCTTACGCGCCCGGCGGACCCCGGCGCGGCAAGGGATCGCGCCGTGCCCCTGCGCGCCGGCAGCGCCTCTTCTATAGTCGGTACGCCGCCCCCGCCCGCCCCACCATGAAAACCGCGCTCATCGAACCCTTTTTCGCCGCCCTGCAGGCCGCCAATCCCGAGCCGGCCACCGAGCTCGAATACACCAGCGTCTTCGAACTGCTCACCGCCGTTCTGCTCTCGGCGCAGGCCACCGACGTGGGCGTGAACAAGGCGACGCGCAAGCTGTTCCCGGTGGCAAACACGCCGCAGGCCATCCTCGCCCTGGGGCTCGATGGGCTCGAGAGCTACATCAAGACCATCGGCCTGTACCGCAGCAAGGCGCGGCACCTGATGCAAACTTGCCAGATCCTGGTGGAGCAGCACGGCGGGCGGGGGCCGGGCACGCGCGAAGCGCTGGAGCAGCTCCCCGGAGTCGGCCGCAAGACCGCCAACGTGGTGCTGAACGTGGCCTTCGGCCAGCCAACCATGGCGGTGGACACGCACATCTTTCGCGTCGGCAACCGCACCGGCCTGGCACCGGGCAAGACGCCGCTGGAAGTGGAGCGCCGCTTGCTGCGCCGCGTGCCGGCGGCGTATGCGCGCGACGCGCACCACTGGCTGATCCTGCTCGGTCGCTACGTCTGCCAGGCGCGCAAGCCGCGCTGCTGGGAATGCGTGGTGGCGCCCTACTGCGACTACCGGCCCAAGACGCCGCCGCCGTGAAGACGCGCGCCGCTATCGATTTTGTATCATTAAAGGCTTGCCCGGCGAGCCCTGGCAACGCACCGCGGAAAGTTCAACAGCCCCGCTGCAGGGCCGATGCGCACCCTGGCCCTGGCTATACTGGCTGCACCGCCCCACGCCCGCATGCCCACTGAATGACCAGCCTCGACCCGCGCTCCCTGATCGCCATGGGAGGCTTCATGGCCCTGGTGATGGGCATCGTGCTCGGCTCCATGCGGCGCTATTACCCACCGAGCATCCTGGGCCTGGGCTATTGGGCGCTGACGCCGGTTGCCTGGCTGATCACCGCAGGCCTGTTCGCCTACGCCGGCGACTGGCTCGATACGCGCCGCCTGGTGGGAAACGGTTTTCTGATCGGCGGCTTCGTGCTCTTTCACATCGGCTGCCGGCGCTTTTTCGGGCAAGCCACGGCGTGGCAGGTCTTCCTGCCTGCGTGGGCCCTGCTCATGCTGGCGCTGGGGTGGTTTTCCTGGGCCGGCCCGTCCTATCCCATTCGCGCGGCCCTGGTGACCACCGCCATCGCGGGCGTGCACTGCGCCACGCTCTGGTTTCTCTGGCGCCACGGCAACCACAACTTCCCCGTGCGCATGGTGCAGGTCACGGTGGCCGCGCATCTGGCGGTTCTGCTGTTCCGGCTGCAATCCCTGTTCCAGGCGGATGCCGTGCCCGACCTGATGATCGCCTCAGCCGTGGAGACCTATTACCTGGGCGCCTACGTCCTCGCCGTGCTGCTGCTCTCCATCGGCGCGGTGCTGATGGCGACCGACCGGGTGCGCACCGAACTCGAACACATGGCCACGCACGACGGCCTGACCGGCACGCTCAACCGGCGCGCCATCCTCGACCGCTGCGAGGAGGAGCACGAGCGCAGCCTGCGCTATGGCCAGCCCTTCGCGCTGATGATGGTCGACCTGGACCACTTCAAGGCCGTGAACGACACCCACGGCCACCAGCATGGCGACCGGGTACTGGTGCATTTCGCCGAATGTGCCCGCGCCGCCCTGCGCCGCGCCGACCGCCTGGGACGCTACGGCGGCGAGGAATTCCTGGCCCTGCTGCCCGGCACCACCCTGGAAGCGGCGCAACCCGTCGCCGCGCGCATTCACGCCGCGCTGCAGGCCGGACACCCGCTGGACTGCCAGTTGAGCATCGGCGCCACCGCCTGGCGGGGCCCGGGCGATTCGCTCGACGCCATGCTCGCCCGCGCCGACGCCGCCCTCTACCAGGCCAAGGCCCAGGGACGCAACCAGACGTGCACCGCCTGAGGGCGCGCTACAGCGCCGCTTGCCGCGCGTCGAGGTGCCGTACTGGGTTACGTTACTGGGCACCACGGAGCAGGTCGGTTTTGATTCAAATGGTTCGCTAGCGACCGCCCATATTGATCGGGAGCTATTTATTTAATAGCTCTCGATGCAGGGCGATCCAACGGGCATCACTTTGCATCGACGCGGGCGAGAGGGCTCGGCGCAACGTGCAGCGCGTCGCGCGCGGCCGTCCACGCGGGGTCTGCGGGATTGAGCGCGGTGCGCAGATAGGCCCACGTCAGCTGCGCCACCGCCTCCACGCGCGCCGGGTTTTCGTCGGTCGTCTCCGCCGCGTCGTAGCCGGAGATCCCCCCAAGGATGTGTTCGCCCCCGAACACGGTGAGCAGGTCCTTGGGGCTGGGGCTCAGGGTGTACGCGCCGGCCCGATACTCGGCCTGGTCGGAGAACATCGGGTTGACATCCCGGTCGCCGACTACGACGAGCGCGGGCGCGGTCATCGCTGAGAAGTCGAGCGTGCGCAGGACCGGATAGCGGTCCCGCGCGGCCCCGGTCAGATAGGTCGGGTTGCCCGGCCCGGCGATGATGACGCCGGCAGCGATCCGCGCGTCGCGCAGATCGGCCACCGAACCGTCGGCGTCGGTGACGCGCTGGCCGAGCAGCATGCCCGCCGTCATGGCGCCGAGCGAGTGCCCCGCTACAGCGACCCCGGTCCATCCGACCGCGCAGGCCCGGCACGGCCTCCTCAATCGCCTCCAGCGCATCTAGGAGGCGCGTCATGTCCTGGGCGCGGGAGCGCCGGAAGAGCGCTCCCTCGGGTCCGTTGGCGTCGACCACGCCGCGCAGGGTGGCCGACGACAGGTGCGTCGGCTGGATCAAAGTCCAGGAATGACCGATCCGCTCACCGAGGTGGTCTCGCTGCTGCGCCCGAGTGCTCCGTTCGCGAAGATGGCCACCGCCGCCGGAACGTGGATCGCGCGCCGCGCGGAGACCGGTCGCCCGTTCTTCTGCGCGATCGTCGCGGGGGCAGCCCGGTTGACGGTCGAGGGGCACGAAGCCCTGGTGCTCGAGCAGGGCGACTTTGTCCTCGTGCCCGCCGCCTTCGACTTCACGGTGTCCAGCCTCGATCCACCCGCGGACGGGGAGGAGACGGCGTACGTCTTCCGCCCCGACGGGGAGATCCGGCACGGCGACCCCAACGCGTCGCCCGATGTGCGGATGCTCGTCGGCTACTGCGTGTTCGCGTCGCCGGACGCAGGGCTGCTTGTGTCCCTGCTGCCGCAGCTGGTGCACGTGCGCGGCGAGCCGACGCTCACCACGCTCGCGTCGCTCATCCATGCAGAGTTCCGCGCCCGGCGCCCGGGGCGCGACATCGTGCTCGCGCGCCTGCTGGACGTGCTCTTGATCGAGGCGCTTCGCGGCCTCGCCCGGCCTCGTCCGCGGCCTCGCCGACGATCGGCTGGCCGTGGCGATGCGGCGGATGCACGCGCAGCCGAGCGCGCCGTGGACCGTCGCCGAGCTCGCGCGGGAGGCCGCGATGTCCCGGTCCGCATTCTTCGCCCGGTTCAGCCGACTCATCGGCGTGACGCCGATGGAATACTTGCTCGGGTGGCGCATGGCGCTCGCCAAGTGCCTGTTGCGCGACGGCATGGCGGTCGGCGACGTCGCAGAGCGCGTCGGCTACAGCTCGGCCAGCGCGTTCAGCGTCGCATTCGCCCGAAACGCCGGCCGTCCCCCGGCGCACTTCGCACGCCGCGAACGAGAGATGCGCACGGCGGTACCCGTGGCAGGTGCCGCCGACCCGGAACGGACGGGAAACGCCAACACCGTTGCGGACAGCGCCCACGTCGCGCGGCCTGAATCGTCGGGCTGTTAAGCGGCCGTCGCGCGCCGCTGCCCCCCCGCAGCGCGCGAAAAATACAGCAAAATCACCCTGTAGCGCCCAGCCCAAAAGCGCCAGCAGCTATTGTTTCAATAGCTGGGAACACATCTCTTCTCCTCCAAGGTGCGACAGGGCCACCCCTTACGCCGCGGTCTTCTCCGACACCCCCGCCGCCTCAAAGCTCGCCATCTCGCGCAGGATGGCGCAGGCCGACTGCAGCAGCGGCCAGGCCAGCGCTGCGCCGGAGCCTTCGCCCAGGCGCAGGCCCAGGTCCAGTAGGGGCTCGGCCTGCATCTGCGCCAGCATGAGCTGGTGGCCGTGCTCGCCCGAGCGGTGGGCGAACACGCAGCGTTGCAGCACAGGGGGTTGCAGGCGGCTGGCGACGAGCACGGCGGCGCTGGTGATGAAGCCGTCCACCAGGATCACGCGGCGCTCTTGCGCGGCCTGCAGCACGGCGCCGACCAGGGTGGCGACCTCGTAGCCGCCCAGCGCAGCCAGGGCATCGAGCGGCGCGGTGGCGGCGGCGTTGGCGTCCAGCGCCTGTTGCAGCACGGCGCGCTTGCGTGCTATGCCTGCAGCGTCCAGCCCGGTGCCCGCGCCGGTGCAGTCGTGCAGCGAAAGGCCGCACAGGCGCGCCAGCAGCAGCGCGGCCACCGAGGTGTTGCCGATGCCCATTTCACCCAGCAACAGCGCATTGCCGGGCAGTTCGCGCACCAGTTCGATGCCGTGGTGGATTGCCTGGGCGCATTGGTCGGCGCTCATGGCCGGGCCGGTGCTGGCGTCCTGCGTGCCGGGGGCCACCTTGCGCAGCAGCAGGCGCGGCTGGCCGGGGGCGGCTTCGCGCGGTGCCACATCGCGCGCCACGCCGCAATCGACCACGGTGAGCGCCAGGCCGTGCTGGCGCGCCAGCACGCTGACGGCGGCGCCGCCGGCGAGGAAGTTTTCCACC
>MEDL01000129.1 GCA_001724785.1 Acidovorax sp. SCN 68-22
AAGTGCGAAGCCGACGCCAAGCGCGCGCACGGCATGTAATCGCCCGCCAACAGGATCCCTCCCCGGGACTGCGCCAGGCCGCACCGCCGGTCTGCCTGTCCCCTTCAACCCCCATGGCTATGCCGTGGGGGTTTTTTTGTGGGGGGAACACGCGTACGCGGCTACGCGGCCTCAGCCTCTTCCCGCATCACCGCCTCGATGGCGTCCGCCGCCACCGGCACGCCGCGCGTCAGCAGTTCGCAGCCGTCCTCGGTGACCACGGCGTCGTCCTCTATGCGGATGCCCAGGCCGTGGAAGGCCTCGGGCACGCCGGGGGTGGGGCGCACGTACAGGCCGGGCTCTATGGTCAGCGCCATGCCGGGGCGCAGGATGCGGCTCGGCCGGTCGATGATGGTCTCGCCGGAGAGGGCGTCGCGCCGCTCGCTCGCCTGGCCCTGCTCGCCGGGTTCGACGTAGCTGCCGCAGTCGTGCACGTCCATGCCGATCCAGTGGCCGGTGCGGTGCATGTAGAACGGGAAGTAGGCGCGGGTCGCCACCACGTCGGCCGCGCTGGCGTGCTGGCTGCGGTCGAGGATGCCGAGATCCAGCAGGCCCTGCGCCAACACCGCCACGGCGGCGTCGTGCGGGTCGGTGAAGCGCGCGCCGGGGCGCGTGGCGGCAATGGCGGCTTCCTGGCTGGCCAGCACCACGTCGTAGAGGTCGCGCTGCGGGCCGGTGAAGCGGCCGTTCGCCGGGAAGGTGCGCGTGATGTCGCTGGCGTAGCCGTCAAGCTCGCAGGCGGCGTCGATGAGCACCAGTTCGCCCGCCCGGACCGGCGCGCGGTCGGCGCGGTAGTGCAGCACGCAGGCGTTGGCGCCGGCGGCGACGATGGAGCCGTAGGCCGGCGCCTGGGCGCCGCTCTGGCGGAACTCGTGCAGCAGCTCGGCTTCGAGGTGGTACTCGCGCACGTCCTCGCCCGCCGCCAGCATGCGGGCCGAGCGCCGCATGGCGCGCAGGTGGGCCCGCGCACTGATGGCGCCGGCTTCCCGCATCAGGCCGATTTCGTGCGCGTCCTTCACCAGGCGCATTTCGTCCAGCAGCAGGCACAGGTCGCCCTGCTGCTGCGGGCACAGCGCGCCGAAGCGCACCCGGGCGCGCACCTTGGCCAGCCACCCTTCCACGCGCGCCGCCAGGCCTTCGTGCGTGGCGAAGGGGAACCACACGCACGCGCGGTTTTCCAGCAGGGCGGGCAGGCGGGCTTCGAGTTCGCCCGATGGCAGGGCCGTGTCCACGCCGAGCGCGGCCACCGCCGCTTCCGGGCCCAGGCGGTAGCCGTCCCAGATTTCGCGCTCCAGGTCCTTGGGCTGACAGAACAGGGTGCTGCCGCCTGCGCCGTCCAGCACCAGGCAGGCATGCGGCTCGGTGAAGCCCGTCAGGTAATAGAAATAGCTGTCGTGCCGGTAGGGGAAGTCGCTGTCGCGGTTGCGCGGGCGCTCCGGGGCCGTGGGAATGATGGCGATGCCGCCGGGGCCGAGTTGCCGGGCCAGGGCGGCGCGGCGCTGCGCATGGATGGTCATGCGCCGTATCGTAGCGCCGGGCGCGCCCCGGCGCGTCGGCGGGGGGCGGGCGGTGCCGGCTTCAGCCGGCGGCCTGCTGGGCGCTGGCGCTCTGCGGCGTCAGTACGCGCAGCAGGGCGCGCTCGGCGCGCTGCAGTTCGGCCAGCGGGGCCTCGCCGGGCAGGCTCACTTCCGGCGCGCGGGCGGCGCGTTGCGCGGCTTCCAGGCGCAGCACACGGTCGGCGTACATGTTGGCCAGGGCATGGTGGTGCTCGGCGGCCGCTTCGTGCTCCAGTTGCGCGAAACGGGCTTCGCGCAGCATGGTCTCGGTGCGCCGGGCGTAGGCGCGGGAACTGAGGGTGAAAAAGTCAAACATGGCGCTCTCCTGGTCGGCGGGCAGCTCGGATCGGCCCCGGTTCCCATTGTCGAGAGGCGCGGCGCCGACCTTGTCGGACTGGCGCGCATGCGCGTGTGGGGCGGGGCAACGCCTCCGCGCCTACGGATTGAGCGCGTGCAGCCGCTCGGGCGTGCCCACATCCACCCACTGGCCGGTGTAGAGCTCGGCCTGCACGCGGCCGGCCGCCATGGCGCGGCGCAAGATCGGCGCGAGCGGCGCGCGCACCCCGGCCGGGTTGCCCCAGGGGATGTCGCACCAGGGCGCGGAAAACAGCGCGCTGCGCAGCAGCGCCACGGTGCTGTAGGTGTAGCGCGGCGCGGCGTCGCCCTCCGGCAGGTCGCGCGCCAGGCCGGTGTCCGAGAGGCCGAAGTCGCCGCCCGGGTGCTGCGGCGGGTTGGGCACCAGCCACAACCGCGCCAGGGCGTCGCCCGAACGAAAGGCCTGCACGGCGGCGGCGTCGAACGGAAATTGCGGCACGTACACGTCGCCGGCGGCCAGCCAGAAGATGTCGCTGTCCAGCAGCGGCAGGGCGCGCGCGATGCCGCCGGCGGTTTCCAGCGCGCCGCCGAAGTCGCGGGCTTCGTCGGAGTATGAAATTGGTAGCTGAAAATCGTTGCCAGTATTGCGCTGGAGGCCAAAAACGCTTCCAAAATGCTGCGGGATCTGCCCGCCCAGCCAGGCGGTATTCACCACCACGCGCGGCACGCCGGCGCGCGCCAGCGCCTGCAGGTGCCAGGCCAGCAGGGGCTGGCCGCGCACTTGCAGCAAGGGCTTGGGCGTGTGGTCGGTGAGCGGGCGCATGCGCTCGCCGCGCCCGGCGGCCAGCAGCAACGCGGGGGCTTGCGCGCCGGGCGGCAGCGCAGTGCGCGGGGCGGTGGAGGAAGCGGATGGTGGCATGGGCACGGCCGCCACTCTAGTGCACCGCGAGACCCTGGCCGCCGGAGTGCCGGTGGGGGCCCGTTAAAATCACGGGTTTCCCCTCATCGTCCGCACTGGACCGCCCCTCCCGATGGCCAATTCTCAACAAATGGCGAATGCGATCCGCGCGCTCGCAATGGATGCCGTGCAACAGGCCAACTCCGGCCACCCCGGTGCGCCCATGGGCATGGCCGACATGGCGGTCGCGCTCTGGGGCCGGCACCTGCGCCACAACCCGCAGGACCCGCATTGGGCCGACCGCGACCGCTTCGTGCTCTCGAACGGCCACGGCTCGATGCTGATCTACGCGCTGCTGCACCTCACCGGCTACGACCTGCCGATTGAGGAACTGAAGAACTTCCGCCAGTTGCACAGCAAGACCGCCGGCCACCCCGAAGTGGGCGTGACGCCCGGCGTCGAGACGACCACCGGCCCGCTCGGCCAGGGCCTGACGAATGCCGTCGGCATGGCGCTGGCGGAAAAGCTGCTGGCGGCCGAGTTCAACCGGGACGGCCACACCGTGGTCGACCACCACACCTACGTGATGCTGGGCGACGGCTGCCTGATGGAAGGCATCAGCCACGAAGCCGTGGCCCTCGCCGGTGCCTGGCGCCTCGGCAAGCTGATTGCGCTGTACGACGACAATGGCATTTCCATCGACGGCCAGGTTGCGCCCTGGTTCATCGACGACACGCCCAAGCGCTTCGCGGCCTGCGGCTGGAACGTGATCGGCCCGGTGGACGGCCACGATGCCGACGCCGTGGACCAGGCCATCGCCAAGGCGCGCAAGCAGGGCGACAAGCCCACGCTCATCGTCTGCAAGACGCACATCGGCAAGGGCTCGCCCAACCGCGCCAACACCGCCAAGGCGCACGGCGAGCCGCTCGGCGCCGACGAGATCGCCCTGACGCGCGCCGCGCTCAACTGGCCGCACACGCCGTTCGCCGTGCCGGCCGAGGTGTATGCCGACTGGAACGCCCACGCCGCCGGCGCCAAGGCGCAGGCCGAATGGGACCAGCGCTTTGCCGCCTACCGCGCCGCCTTCCCCGAACTGGCTTCCGAGTTCGAGCGCCGCATGGCGGGCGACCTGCCCAGGCATTTCGCGCAGACGGCCGTAGACGCCGTGGTCGAGGCCCACACCAAGGGCGAGACCGTCGCCAGCCGCAAGGCCAGCCAGCTGGCGCTGGAAGCCTTCACCGCCCGCCTGCCCGAGATGCTGGGCGGCAGCGCCGACCTCACCGGCTCCAACCTGACCAACACCAAGTCCACGGCGCCGCTGCGCATGGACGCCCAGGGCGCGGTGGTCCAGACCGAAGACGGCCGGATCGGCCGCCACATCAACTACGGCGTGCGCGAGTTCGGCATGGCGGCGGTGATGAACGGCATTGCGCTGCACGGCGGCTTCATCCCCTACGGTGGCACCTTCCTGACCTTCAGCGACTACAGCCGCAACGCCATCCGCATGGCCGCGCTGATGAAGCAGCGCGTGGTGCATGTCTTCACGCACGACTCCATCGGCCTCGGCGAGGACGGCCCCACGCACCAGTCCATCGAGCACGCGGCGAGCCTGCGCCTGATCCCCAATCTGGACGTGTGGCGCCCCGCAGATACGGCGGAAACCACCGTCGCCTGGAGCGTGGCCCTGTCCAACCGCGCCAAGCCCACGGCGCTGCTGCTCAGCCGCCAGAACCTGCCCTACCTGCCCAAGCGCGACCTGGGCGAGATTTCGCGCGGCGCCTACGTGCTCTCCGAGCCGGCGGACGTGGGCCTCAAGCGCAAGGCCCAGGCCGTGATCATCGCCACCGGCTCCGAAGTGCAGCTGGCGCTCAAGGCGCAGCGCCTGCTGGCGGACAAAAAGGTTGCCGTGCGCGTGGTCTCCATGCCCAGCACCACCACCTTCGACCGCGAGGACGTGAAGTACAAGAAGAGCGTGCTGCCCACCGGCGTGCCGCGCATCGCCGTGGAAATGGGCGCGACCGACGGCTGGTGGAAGTACGGCTGCGCCGCCGTCGTCGGTATCGACACCTACGGCGAATCCGCCCCGGCGCCGGTGCTGTTCAAGCATTTCGGCTTCACCGAAGAGAACGTGGCCGCCACGGTGCTGGCGGCGCTCAAGCGCAAGTAATTTTTGGCAATCCAACCCTGGAGAGACTGAGCTATGGCGATCAAGATTGGTATCAACGGTTTCGGCCGCATCGGCCGCATGGTGTTCCGCGCCGCGGTGCAGAACTTTTCCGACATCGAGGTCGTCGGCATCAACGACCTGCTCGAGCCCGACTACCTGGCCTACATGCTCAAGTACGACAGCGTGCACGGGCGCTTCAAGGGCGAAGTCTCGGTGAGCGGCAGCAACCTGATCGTCAACGGCAAGACCATCCGCCTGACGCAGGAGCGCGACCCGGCCAACCTGAAGTGGAACGAGGTCGGCGCCGACATCGTCATCGAAGCCACCGGCCTGTTCCTGACCAAGGAAGGCGCGCAAAAGCACATCGACGCCGGTGCCAAGAAGGTCATCATGTCGGCGCCGTCCAAGGACGACACGCCGATGTTCGTGCACGGCGTGAACTGCCAGAGCTACGCCGGCCAGGCCATCATCAGCAACGCCAGCTGCACCACCAACTGCCTGGCGCCCGTGGCCAAGGTGCTGAACGACAAGTGGGGCATCAAGCGCGGCCTGATGACCACCGTGCACGCCGCCACCGCCACGCAAAAGACCGTGGACGGCCCAAGCAACAAGGACTGGCGCGGCGGTCGCGGCATCCTGGAGAACATCATCCCCAGCAGCACCGGCGCGGCCAAGGCGGTGGGCGTGGTGATTCCGGCGCTCAACAAGAAGCTGACCGGCATGAGCTTCCGCGTGCCCACGTCGGACGTCTCGGTGGTCGACCTGACGGTGGAACTGGAAAAACCCGCCACCTACAAGGAAATCTGCGCCGAGATGAAGGTGCAATCCGAAGGCGCCCTGAAGGGCATCCTGGGCTACACGGAAGACAAGGTCGTGGCGACCGACTTCCGCGGCGAAGCCTGCACCAGCGTGTTCGACGCCGAGGCCGGCATTGCGCTGGACGACACCTTCCTGAAGGTCGTCGCCTGGTACGACAACGAATGGGGCTACTCCAACAAGTGCCTGGACATGGTGCGCGTCGTCGCCGCCAAGTAAACGGTTCATCCGCCGGCAAGAGCCCGCCTTCGCGCGGGCTTTTTTGTGCCTGTCGGTTTTGGCCTACGCCGTGCGGCGGCGGTCACCGGGCGTGCGCCCCGGCGCGCGGCGCGAGGATGGCGCTACCTTTGGACGAAGCTTCGCCATGCGCCCGGCCCACCTGTTCGAACTCTGCAAACGCGCCGTCAACGGCTGGATCGACGACTTTGCGCCGAGCATGGGCGCGGCCATTTCCTACTACACGGTGTTTTCGATCGCGCCGCTGCTGGTCATCGTCATTGCCGTGGCCGGGGCCCTCTTCGGGCGCGACGCGGTGCAGGGGCAGCTCGTCGGCCAGCTGCAGGGGCTCATCGGCCGCGAGGGCGCGGTGGTGGTGCAAGGCATCATCGAGAGCGCCAGCGCGCCGGAGCGGGGCCTGGTGGCTGGCGGCATCGGTGGGGTGGTGCTTCTGGTGGGCGCCACCACGGTGTTCGCCGAACTGCAAAGCGCGCTGGACCGCATCTGGCACGTACCGGAAAAGCGCAAGCCCAGCGGCGTCTGGGCCATCCTGCGTGCGCGCGTACTGTCCTTCGGGCTGATCCTCGGGCTGGCCTTCCTGCTCATGGTCTCGCTGGTGCTGAGCGCTGCCATTGCGGCGTTCGGTGGCTGGGCGGGCGCGCTGATGCCGGGCTGGGAGCTGCTGCTCCAGGGGGTCAACATGCTGGTCACCATGGCCATCACGGCGCTGCTGTTCGCCATGATCTTCAAGTTCATGCCCTCGGTGCCCATCGCCTGGCGCGACGTGTGGGTGGGCGGCGCGGTAACGGCCGTGCTGCTCGAAGCCGGCAAGTTCCTCATTGGCCTGTACCTGGGCAAGAGCGGCGTGGGCGAATCCTTCCAGGCCGCCGGCTCGCTGGTGGTGCTGCTCGCCTGGGTGTACTACGCCGCGCAGATCTTCCTGCTCGGCGCCGAGTTCACCAAGGTGTACTCCGACGACCGGGGCGGGCACGCCGGCCAGTGCGCGGTGCAGGCCACGCGCGTCAGCGCCGAGGTGGCGGCGCAGGGCACGGACGTCCTTGGGTCCCCCGCGGCGCCGCCCGCGCCGCCCGCCCGGCCCGCGCCCGAACCCGCGGTGGGCGTGGTGGTCGGCCTGATTGCCGGGGCGCTCCTGCGCCAGGTGCTGGGGCGCCGCTGGCGCGGCTGGCGAGCACGCCGGGCTTCACGCTCAAAATCCTAGTGAAAATGGCCCCTAGCGCTTGTTCATGAACAATAGTTAGCTATCAAAACAGGAATAGACGGAGGCCTACAGCTTGTCCAGCGCTTCGGCCGGCGACCACGGCGCGCCCGGCGGGAGGGCCCGGGCGGCTTCCAGGCGCCCGAGCAGGCGCAGGGCGGCAGGGTCGCCGGGGGCCGCTTCCAGCAGGGCGTGGAAAGCGGCGGAGGCGGCCACCCAGTCGCGCCGGGCAAAGGCGTCCAGCGCCTCGGCCGAGAGGCGGCAGAGCGCCGCATCGGCGCACGGGGTGTAGACCCGCACCGGCGCGCTCTTGCCCTTGACGACGACCTCGTCGAGTGCGCGCAGGGCGATGCCTGCGGGCAGCAGCGCCGCCGTCGCGTCCGAGAGCAGGATGCCGGTGCCGAAGGCCTTGTTGGCGCCCTCCA
>MEDL01000130.1 GCA_001724785.1 Acidovorax sp. SCN 68-22
ATGAGAACGATCCGAACGAGCAGCAAAAGCGGGTGCGCTTCATCGATCTCGTTGCCTCATCGGTGATCCTGCAAAACACGGTGGACATGATGAGGGTGTTGCAGGAAATGTACGCAGATGGGGAGCCGGTTTCTGCGGCCGACGTTGAGTACCTGAGTCCCTACATGACCTCGGGTATCAAGCGGTTTGGCAACTATCACCTCGACCTGAAGCGGCCCCCGGAGCCCTGGGTCAAGGAATCACAGTTTCGTGAGGCGGCCAAGCGTGCACGAGCTGCGGCAGCTGCAGTGGCAGCGGAGGGGCAGCGAGCCGGCCAAAAGGGAGCAGGAGCATGAGCGATCCAGAAACCACCGTCCTCACGGCCTATGGTCGGCTTGACAGGGCTTCGCTGACACGACTACAGAGCACCTACGACACCTCAAAACTGCTGCGCGTAGTCGAACAGCTCGACAGAGTTGTGGGCAACGCACGAGGCCAGGACGGCCTTCGGGACGTACTGCTGCGGCTTCACGGGATGGCGCACGCTGTGGTCAACGGGGCCGGATTGTCAGGCTCTGCGGAAGAGAGCTTGCCCGAACTGGCTTTTGAAGCAACTTCAGAGATCCGTCAAACAATCGCTACGCTGCAGGAATGGGTGAAGCTGATTGAACCGCTGGAAACACTACAGGTGACCAATTGAGTTTCTATTTTGAATAAAGGAACGATTTCACATAACCGAAAGGCTTATGAGTCAAAACTGGCTTTATCCCGGCTTGCCCTCAATCTCAGCAGAATGACGGCTCCGCAAGATGACTTCTCTACCGCTAGAAATCGCTCGTCGGCTGGATCACGTTGGCTAGTTCGATCGATTGCTCGCTCGTAGTCGTGCTTTGCGAGTTTTCACGGTGGACTGCACCGGATCGCTGGTCGGGTTCGTCGGCAATCGATCGCGCAGTTCGCTGAGGACTGCGAACATCTCAGTGCTGCGCTGCTCAAGCTTTGCTCGCAGGTCTTTCGTCTCGTCTCTGGCGGCCTGCAGGTCTTTGACCAAACCTGCTTTCTCCGCCTGCAGTGCGCCCACATGGGCCTCCAGCACTCGAGCTTTCTCCAGCGAAGCCGACAATGATTTGGCGGATTCCCGGGCATCGCCCTCCAATTTGAGCGCCAGCCGCTTCGATTCTTGGCGCGCCCGATCCACCTCTGCATTGAGTCTGCGCTCCTGAGCCTGAGCACGTTCTTCCAGGCGCGTGCGTTCTGCCCGGTGGTTAACCTCCGTTTCCTCCTGGCGCCGATGCTCTGCATCCGCTGCTAGCCGAAGTTGCTTGCTCTCTGATCGTGACGCAGCCAGCATTTCCTGCGTTCCTGCAAGTTGTTGCTGCAGCTCCTGGGCCAGACGACCCATCTCGGCGATCTGCGCATCCCTGGCCTGCATTGCCAGATCGTAGGCTTCGCTCCGGTCGGCCAGGCGCTGTGTTTCCTGAGCCAACAGTTCTTGCTCCTGGCGTAGCGCCTCAGCTTGCAGACTCAGCTCTTTACGAGCTTCGTTGAATTGAGCCGTTGCACGCTCTTCTGCATACTGGAGGGCCCTGCCCCAGATTGCTTTTGCAGCCCTGACAACCGGCGCGGGCAAGGGGACTTCGGCGCCGCCATCTTGCTCCACTGCATCCACCGGCGACTGCAGCCGCTTGGCCAGTGAACCATACCAACCATCAAGCATCGGCCCCACAGTATTGGGGGAGCCACGGCCGAGCTGTTGGCGCACACGCTCGATCGTCGGCCGCTCCCCGAGTTTGAGAACGGTGTCGGCTGCTGCCCAGACCTCTTCCATTTGCACACCACGCGGACCTCGAACAATTTTTGACTGCATCGCCCTACTCCACTACATTTTTACCAACGATAATCGATGCTTATCGTGACCTATCAACAAAACTTGTTGTAAACAATACATCATATGTAGCGTTTATGGGAATTTTGCGTCTACAACCTCGGTTTCAACCATGCGCCTGCCGTCTCTGAGAAATAGCCCCTCGCTGGAGCCCTCTTCACTGTCGCAAGTGACCGCAAAGGCTGTTGAGGAATTGATGCGCGAGGGCGAGTCCGTGAACACGCTGGCCAGCTATCGCTCTGCGCTGCGCTACTGGGCTGCCTGGTTTGGCGTTCGGTACGGGCAAGGCATCACGCTGCCGCTGCCTGCGAACGCCGTCCTGCAGTTCATCGTGGATCACGCGCAGCGGACGACCGCCGATGGCCTGGCTCACGAGCTACCGCCAGCAATTGACCAAGCTCTGGTGGATGCGGGATTCAAAGGCAAGCCAGGCCCGATGGCGCTCAATACCTTGATCCATCGGATTGCCGTGCTGTCCAAGGCGCATCAGCTCCGAGAGCTGAAAAACCCTTGCCAGGATCCCAAAGTCCGCGAATTGTTGGCCAAGACTCGCCGGGCCTACGGTAAACGCGGCGAGCTTCCTCAGAAGAAAGACGCGCTGACCAAGGACCCATTGATGGCCATCCTGGACACCTGTGATGATTCACTCAAGGGGATCCGTGACCGCGCCCTCCTCCTCTTTGCCTGGGCATCGGGCGGGCGCCGCCGGTCGGAAGTGACGGGGGCGACGATGAAGAATCTTCACCGAGTGGGGCCGAGCAGCTTCACCTACACCCTCGCCTATTCCAAAAGCAACCAGACTGCGGCGGATCGTCCGGAGAATGTGAAACCGCTGGAGGGCATTGCGGGTGAAGCTCTGCAGGGTTGGTTGACAGCTTCGGGCATCGTGGACGGTGCAATATTTAGACAGGTCAGGAAAGGCGGGCACGTTGGTGACCCCCTCTCCCCTGCCGCCGTGCGAGATATTGTTCGAGAGCGCGCAAAACTTGCCGGGCTGCCGGAGGAGTTTTCTGCACATTCGCTGCGGTCTGGATTTGTGACCGAGGCTGCTGTTCAGAAGGTGCCGTTGGCGGACACCATGGCAATGACAGGACATCGAAGTGTGGCTAGCGTCGTCGGGTACTACCGTCCGTCGAAAGACAATCCGGCAACCAAATTACTTTAGCTTGTTGGCAGAATTTTTCCCTGAACGAAGTTCAGTTGCAGCACGGCCTCCCTCAGATCCCTGACGCATTGCTAAGTCCTTTAAACGCATCTATTTTTTAATTGCCGGGCTTAAGTAGTTTGATTTTTAATTCTACTTGAGTGGCAAATTTTCAAAATATTAGTCGCGCCCAATACTGCCGAGCTTTTGAATGTGTTCTCGCAATTTATCGCAAGCAGGTCCAAACTTGTGTGGTGACGATTCGTCGAAGTCGTATCGAATTGTCGTTAGGCCAGCAAGATCGCTGGGTAACTTTATGCGGACACCCTTTGGCTCCATCAATATAGCCCGATTTCTCCCAAGACGACCCATAAATAAGCCGAGCTCGAATATCACGTTGTCCCTCGGCGCTGGCCAATCTTGGTCTCTACTCTCCACTCGGTCCTCCCCGTGAGCGATGGCAACAGCAAAATCGCATTGATCGAGTTCCGAAACTAGGTCGTCAATGGTGTAGTTTGCAATTTTGAAAACGCCTTGGTGCCACGGGATGGTATTGAAATCATCATGTTCGAACTGCGCTTGTAGAGCACGTACAATTTTTATATTTTCGGATGTCGATATAACAAACAACCGTATTTTCTCGCGCGCCTCTGCAACCATCATGTTGCGCTCCAAAAGACGCTTGGAGAGCACTTGCGCCATGGTTCTCCAGATATCTGGGAAGTCTTTGGCAACCTCAGTTAGTTGCGGCTCGGTCAGCTTGGCGACAACTGTCGACTCAGTTGCCCTAACGGTTGCAGAGCGCTTTTGAAGTGGCTCCACCGCGGCCATTTCACCCACCGAATCACCAGCGACCCGTGAACGAATCTTTTTGTGGTTTATGATGATGTCGCAAGCACCATGCAGAATGAAGTACAAGTCATTATCTTCCGCATCCTGCTCGATAATGGCGTCGCCGGCCTGGAGCTCCATTGGGACGGCGATATCAGCAAGTCTCTCTGCAAGCTGCTCATTGCCCGCGACCATGCGCTGTCGCTTAAGCAATTCGACACGAAGACGGCGGCCTTGCTCACCCTTTAATTTTTCAATCATATTTCCTTCTCCTATATAACTATACGTCCTGCAATGCCTTCCTGAATTCCTCCCCATTCATCATGCGCAGTGGTGTAGCCGCAGGCTTTCCTTCAATTTCAGGTACATCCAATCTTAGGATTTTCTCAAAGTAGAAAAGTAGCGCTTTCCGTACGCGTATTGACATTTTTCCGTCAATCATTCCATAGTCTTCTGCAATTCCCTTCTTCTGAAATTCTGTCAATTTCGGGTTCGGACATATCAAGACTTCAAACAATTCATTCCAAGACTTGTCATCCACGACAAAGCCTTCGGCGGGTCCAATGTTTTTGGCTTCCTCACACCGGGATAGTAAGAAATCTCGGTATGCACTGGCTTTGCTGCAGTATGCCCTGACGTGCCACCTTGCTCCATCATTAACCAGCGAATGAGGCGATAACCTCCGCCAAGTTTTTTCTGTGTTTTCCTTATTCATGGATTGATAGAGAACCTCCACCGAGCGGGTTTCACGTATAGCAGTTACGAGACTTCGCAGAACGTCAGATTTGACGCGCCTTGAGGGGAGGGGCATTACTGCAACACTCGGCGTGCTCCCCAGCCATGAATCGACCAATCGCACTCTGTCTTCAGCTGCATCGCGCAGATGGACCAAATAGCTCTCAGCGCTTAAATCCAAAAACACCGGGCGAAAATCCGGCGTACTCACATACCGCTTCTCACTGGCGTCGTACACCAAGTTTGAAGGAGCCGTTAGCTGGTATGCACCGATGTCCGCCGAGGCCTGTGGGACAGACACCCCGAATTTTTCAGTTATGTCCGCGCGGCGGATGCCTCCCTCCCAGTAGAGACGGAACTCGATGAACTCCAGGCGCCGCTCGGCACCCCAGCGAATTTTTTCAGCAGACGGCATGATGAGAATAGTTACTTGACGGGTTTAGAATGCAGACCCATAATTTAACTATACGCATCGGACCCACCTTTGTCCACGCGGGTTACACGAGGAGACGACCATGAGCCACACCTGGAACAGTGACCGAGCCAAAGCCCACATCGAGAAAAAGATGGACGACGTGGAGACGGTAAACATCAAGAAGTACGGCCGCGACATGTCCTTGGAGTCGATACCGACCAACACCGCATATCGTGTGGATGGGGTGCACATGTACGCCGACATCCTGAATCTGAAAGCCATGCTGAACGAAACGGCGGTCGAGGGCACTGACTGCCACAAGCGCACCTTGCGCTTCCTGGACCAACACTACCGGGCTGTCAGCCGCATTTTCAAGCGCGTGGATGCCCGCCGCGTGGACTTCCACAATCAGCGACTGCACAGCCTCTTTACGAAGCCCTATAACTCTGAAACAGGTGCCGAAAAAAAACGCGTTCAGCGAGCCGTAGCCACGGCGCAACTGATGATTGACGTTCTCGCGGAGACGAAAGACGACGATGCGAAGCTGCCTGGCGCAGTTGTGCGCGTGGGCATTGATACTGGCGAGACGTTGGCTGTGAACAATGGGCGCAATGGCTACCGTGAGCCGCTGTTTCTGGGAGATGCTGCGAACCACGCTGCGAAGCTGGCCAGCAACCTGTCGACCAAGGGCATCTACCTCACGAATGCAGCACGCAAAGTGCTTGGCCTAGATGAGGAGGACGCACCTGAGAAAGTCGCACTCACGAAGGATGAAATTCAAGCATGCCAAGACGCGGCAGCGCTTGACGTCACCGCTGAGACAATCGTGAAGGAGTGGCGCGAGGACCTCAAGAACAATCCTCTCGGTTCCTTCGAGTTCAAGCGCCACACGCCGCCCTTCTCGACGATGGATATCGCGTCACTTACGCCGGGAAACTCTCGTCGCCAGGAAGCCGTGAGCATCTACGCAGACATCGATGGATTCACTGCTTACGTGGCGGACAACATCGAGTCGAATGCTGAAGATGTGGTCCGAGTACTGCACGTACTCAGGGCCGAACTTGAACGCGTGCTCACGACCGAGTTTGAAGGCCGGCGTGTGCGCTTTATTGGCGATTGCGTCCATGGCTTGATTTGCGAAGGAACCGCGGCTATCACCGACATCCAAGAAACCATCTCCGAAGCCACGCGGCTGGCTGGGGGCTTTCGCAGCAGCTTCGACCTTGCGCTCGAACTGTTGAAGGAAAAGGGGTACTTCTCCGGCGAGCTTGGCCTAGCTATTGGATTTGAGTACGGCCCGATGACCGTGACGCGTCTTGGAGTCAAAGGCACACGTGTGCGGTGCTCTGTAAGCCGCGGTGTGCTGGCGTCCGAAGATGAGCAGGTCCGGTGTAATGGGTCGGAAACAGCCATTGGCCAGAGCGCATATGACGAGGCGTCTGACCCCGTGAAGAAGATTTTCGGTAGCAAGCGCAAGGCGGCAAACCTTGACTACCTTGAAGTCACGGAAGCCCTTGCGGACAGCGGCGACAAGTCTGCCAGCAGTGCGCGCGCCCTCGGAACGCCCGCGAGGACACCGGCAATCGCGAGGGCGCAAGAGAAGGTCGTGCGCCCTTACTGCGGCACAACGGAGGCCTGATGATGAGTTCGGCGGTGGACTTCATCGTGGCGCTGGCACCCCAGTACAACGCTGCGGTTGAACGCATTGCCGCCGGCGTCATCCTCAGGTTCTCACTCAGTCTGAGCGATGGCCGGACTGTGCCATACGCTATCAAAGCCATTGAGAATGGTTTGGTGGTGTCTGCCAGAGAGCTCACGCCTACTAATCTTCCGTCGTTTTGCCCTCAGCGTCACGTTAACTACGATGGCTCGTTCTGCCTGTACTGGCGGGGCGCTGCCACACTTGACGTCGTCGACGAAGCCACTGCGGCTGAGTGGTGGGACACCCTTTGGAAATACCTAACTTTGCAGGTGCGAGCTCAGAAGGTCAGGCGGTGGCCCAACGATAGCGAGTGGGCTCATGGTCTAGCGGCCCAGTATCAGTTTGCCGCGGAGACCTCCGCCGCTGTATTGAGCGTCGACTTCGCAACTGCGCTCAAAGAGAAGCGACTCCACGTCGTTCGGCGCAGGAAGATTTACAAACTCTACATGGATGGTGTGCACATCTTCAGTGTGTGGTGTGCGTCGAAGAAAGTAGTCAATCAAAAGCAACGCTGCTTCTGCGGGTCAAGTGGGAGAAAGCGGCCGAAGAGGATTCGCCGTTGTGGCGAGCATGCAGCCGCAGCTTCGACTCTGGCCATAGCGTTGGTTGGTTGGGAAGTTGAGGAGGCATCGTTCTGGAAGTCGTTTGAAGGGAAAGCCTGTTGCAATAGTTGCGATGACTGCCCTCTGAAATCCCCAAGTACCCCGAAAACCGAGTAGGAAAGATCATGAGCACCCCGAATGAGCGATTAGTCACTGCGCAATGGATTTTGGAGCGCAACCTCGGATGGGTAGCGGCAGCCGAGATTAAGGTTGGAGCAATCACGGCCGTTGACAGTAAGCGGCCGGCCATCCCACCTTGGCTAGGCATCGGTGTGGGATGCCGCTAGATTGGCTATCGGAGGTTCAGGATGCGCCGGGCACCGCTGAGCACTATCCAAGCGACCAAAACACCAGCGACTATCACCCCCGCGTTTGCGATCACATCATTCGCAGAAAAAATGTAGCTTGCCGTCATGTGGGCGCCCCGATCCCGCTTCTTGGCGATCAGCACCAGGCAGGTGACGTTGGCGATCAATGCGACCAGCCCGATACTCATCATGAGCATGGACGCCGGCTCACTTCCCACAACTGCCCGCCGAACGACCTCCAAAAGCGCGCCAAGCGCAAGCACGACTTGCAACCAACCAGCGATGTGCGCTGCCTTCATCTTCAAGGCGGCGGCGCGGCCCACCGCATAGAGCGCCAGTCCGTAGACCGCCGCATCGGCGAACATGTCAAGCGAGTCCGCTATGAGACCTGTGGACTGGGCGATCAGGCCAACGATCAACTCAAAGACAAACATCGCACCGTTGATAGCGAGCAGCAGCTTTAAGGTCCGAGCCTCAGAGGCATTCCCCTCTGCGTCTGGGGCCGTAGACTCGTCGCTTTGCACGCTGTCCAACACTTGCGCGCCGAGGTTGAGAGGGATGAGACGGCCCAGCAGCTCTTGCGTACTTCCCCCATGCTGCACGGTGAGTACACGGTCCTTCAGATCGAAGTCCAGTGCCGCAACAGCCGACGCATCGGCCAGCGCCATCCGAATGAGATTCTCCTCCGACGGGCAATCCATCTTCGGCACGGAGAAACGCGTCTTCCACTGCCCGCCTTCGGTGCGCCTCTCGCTTGTCAGCAGAACCGCACCCAAGTTCAGGGGCGTCAGCTTCTGGGCGATCCTGGCGGGCTCGCCCGAGTGCACCACCCGGAGCTGCCGATGGGCCAGATCGAAGGTCATCGGCCCAACCCCGGTCAGACCACCCAGCGCCATGCGAATGAGGTTCTCCTCGGAGGGGCAGTCCATTCCCGGAACTGAAAATGTGCTCTCCACGGAAGCAATGGCGCTTGGGGCCTCGTCGACCGTCTGCGAATTGCAACTGCTCGAGCAGCTACTGCTTTGACATGTACTCATGTCCCGTATTAGAAACCCTCAAGTAGCTGTAGAGTCAAGCGGTAGGTAGGCAAATATGAAAATCGGTGAACTATCGTCATTGGCAGGGTGCTCCGTTCCCGCGGTGCGCTTTTATGAAGCAGAGGGCCTTCTGCAGGCGCCCCTGCGGGCCGCCAACAACTATCGGCAATATGGCCAACAGCATGTCGACAGGTTGGCCTTCATCGTTCGGTGCCGCTCGCTGGACATGTCGCACGACGATATCCGGGCTCTGCTGCAGTTGCAGGACGACCCCGCCATGTCCTGCGACGAGGTCAATGCCTTGCTAGACGATCAAATGCGCTTGGTAGAGCAGCGAATCGCCGAGTTGCAGGCGCTGCGCAAGCAACTGCGTGCCATCCGCAGTACCTGTGCGGGAGGGGTATGCGTTGGCGATTGCGGTGCACTTGAATCGCTGCGCAGCGCCACTGGGGCAAGCTGGCCAACCGTTCGCTGAGCGGAGCCTCAAATAACGACATTCAGCTCGGTGCGAACCAACGATGCGGTAGCAACTCGTGAACCAGGCTAACCCGTTGCGTCGGCAAGCGAGCCAAAACGTCCTTGAGATACGCATAGGGATCATGCCCATTGAGTCGTGCTGACTGGATGAGCGTCATGACGGCTGCTGCCCTCTGACCAGCTCGTAGGCTGCCCGCAAAGAGCCAGTTGTTGCGGCCAATGGCAATCGGCCGAATCTGGTTCTCGATCCAGTTGTTGTCCACGGGCAGCTGTCCGTCATCGACGAACCGGGTCAAAGCCTCCCAGCGCCGCAAGCTGTAGTCCAGCGCTTTGGCGCTTGCCGAGCCTTCCGGCACCTTCTGGCGTTGCAGCACCATCCACTGGTGCAAGGCATCAAGCAGCGGCTTCGTTTGTTGTTGCCGGATGGTTTGGCGCTGATCGGTCGCAATCTCCTTGACCTCACGCTCGATCTCGTAGACCCGCGCGAACTGCTGCAGCGCGACCTCGGCGATCTGGCTTTGGTTCGCCGCGTGCAAATCGAAGAACTTGCGCCGCGCGTGCGCCAGGCAGCCGACCTCGGTCACACCACTTGCGATCAAGGCCTTGTAGCCGCTGAAGTCGTCACAGGTGAGGCTGCCTCTCCAGTCGCCCAGGAAGCGCCGGGCGTGTTCGCCCGAGCGCGATTCGCAGAAGTCGTAGACGACCGCCTTGATGTTCTCGAAGGCGCCCGTGGCATAGGCCCATAGGTACGCCCGGTGCGCCTTGCCGTTGCCCGGCTTGAGCATGGACACCGGCGTCTCGTCGGCATGCAGCACGCGGCGCTGCAGCAGCTCTGTCCTCATGGCGTCAACCAGTGGCTGCAACTGCACGCCACACGAGCCCACCCATTGCGCCAGCGTGGAGCGGGGGATGGCTAGGCCGGCGCGGCCGAAGATCGCTTCCTGGCGGTACAGCGGCAGGTGGTCGGCGTACTTGGCCACCAGCACTTGCGCCAGTAGCCCAGTGGTAGGGATGCCTTTGTCGATGATGTGAGGATCGACAGGCACCTGGTGAATCGTCTCGCACTGGGCACAGGCCCACTTGCCCCGGATGTGGCGCTCCACCGTGAACACGCCGGGCGCGTAGTCCAGCTTCTCGGCCACGTCCTCGCCGATGCGCTTCATCTGGCAACCGCAGGCGCAGGTGGTGGACTCGGGCTCGTGGCGGATCTCGCGCCGCGACAGGTTGGCCGGCAGGGGTGCGCGTTTGGGGACTTGCTTGTCTTGGCGGCCTGCCACTGGCGGCGTGGCCTGCTCGATCTCATCGGCCACCGCCTGCAGGTCCTCATCCAGCGATTCATCGAGCAGGCTCTTCTGCTCGGCGCTGAAGCGCTCCGACTGTGCGGCGAACTTCATGCGCTTGAGCAGTGCGTTCTCGTGCGTGAGCTTGTCGATCTGCGCCTGCTTGAAGACCGCCTCTTGGCCCTGGCGTGCGATCACGCCGTCTCGCTCGGCCAGCTCACCCATCAACGACAGCAGGGCCGCTCGCATCTGCTGCGGCTCCAGGGTGTCAAGGTGGTCTGCGGTGATCACGGGAGAAGATGATGCGGCTAACATCACATTCGCGCATCGGTGCAAGCGCTGATTGCCTGGCCAACGACCGGAGCACTCAAAGTACAGTGATGACTCCAGCCTCGCCGACGTTCTTCCAGGGCAGGCCCAGCACGAGCGCATCGAACTGCGTTCGGCTGAGTGTGGCGGTGGTGGCGGCATCGCGCGGCCAGACGAACTTGCCGCTATTCAGGCGCCGGGCCGCCAGCCAGACACCGATGCCGTCGTGCACCAGCACCTTCATGCGGTTGGCTCGTCGATTGGCGAACAGATAGGCGTGGTGTGGGCGCGCTGCGCCAAAGACAGCCACTACCCGGGCGAGCGCCGTCTCGGTGCCTGCTCGCATGTCCAGCGGCTCGGTGGAGAGCCACAGCGCATCAATGCGGATCATCGGAGCCAGTCGCGCAGCCACGCTGCACATGACGCTGCATCTTCCAGGGGCCAGTTCACGGTGACTACGCTGGCGCTGCGCCGAACATCAACGCGAATCGCACGCGACACGGGCGGCGAGCTGGTCTCGGTTGCTGGGAGCTGTTCAACTGGTGGAGGCAGATTCAGCGCAACGAACTCATTCCGGGGCGCTGGCAACAGGGAGTCTGCTTGCTCGCGCATCCAGCGATGAACGATGTTGGCGTTGATTCCGTGTGCAAGCGCTACGCCGGCCACTGACGCGCCGGAGACCTGGCATTCGGCCACGATCTGGCCTTTAAGTTCCGGGGAGTAGTAGTGCCGCTTGGGGCGCTGGGCGATCGTGTCGTTCGCCATAGTGTGCGTGATGTTCATCGTGCACACGATGCCTCGACACTGGGTCTATCTCAAGATGGGATTGCCGGACGCTTACC
>MEDL01000131.1 GCA_001724785.1 Acidovorax sp. SCN 68-22
CCGCTACGTGCTCGAAGAGCTGGCCCAGCGCGGCTGGCTGCTCGGCGGCGAAGGCTCGGGCCACCTGCTGGCGCTCGACAAGCAGACCACCGGCGACGGCCTGGTGAGCGCGCTGCAGGTGCTGCAGTGCGTGGTGCGCAGCGGCCGCACACTCGCCGAACTGCTGGAGGAAGTGGTGCTGTTCCCGCAGGTGCTGCTCAATGTGCGCCTGGCGCCGGGCAGCGACTGGCGCGCCAACAAGCTGCTCGCCGGGGAAATTGCGGCGGTGGAGGCCGAGCTCGGCGCGCAGGGCCGTGTGCTGATACGCGCCAGCGGCACCGAGCCGGTGCTGCGCGTGATGGTCGAGGCGCGCGACGCCGCGCAGGCCAGCCGCTGCGCCGAGCGCCTGGCGGAGGCCGCACAAGCTGTGCCAGAGCTATCGAATCAATAGCTGCATACCTTTGTACAGCAAGCGCTAGGGGCCATTTTTACTTGAAATTCGGCCCCGGTGACGGATACGCCGAGTCAGCGCCCCTTCAGCCGGCCAGGAAATCCGCGATCAATCCCGCCAGCGTTTCGGGCTGGTCGTGGTGCAGCATGTGGCCGGCGTCCTCGATGACCGCCGTGCGGCAGTCGGGCACGGCCTTCAGGCGTTCGTGGTATTCGGCCAGCGTGTAGCGGCCCTGCCACCACTGGCTCAGGCTGTCGCCGCTCGCCTGCACCGCCAGGGTCGGGGCGGTGATCGCGGCGTAGAGCGCCTGCGCCTCGTCCACGCGGTAGATCTGCGCGCTGCTCACCTTGTGCGCCGCGTCGCCCAGGATGCTCCAGCGGCCGCTCTCGTCCTGCGCCGCCCAGTGCCGCGCCAGCCAGTCGGCCTTGTCCTGCGACAGGCGCGGGTTGGTCTTCATGAGCCGGCCGGCGACGCCCTCCAGGCTGTCGTAGCTCTTGAGCGCCATCTCGCCGCGTTCGAGCCGGGCGAGTTCGTCCATCCACTGGGCGTAGCGGCGCACGGCCGCCTCGGGGGGGGATGCGGGCAGGCCGAAGCCTTCCAGGTTCACGAGCCGGCGTACGCGGGCAGGGCGCGCGCCGGCGTACAGCATGGCGATGTTGCCGCCCATGCTGTGGCCCACCAGGTCCACGGGCTGATCGCCGGAGAAGTGGTCGATGAGGCGGTCCAGGTCGGCCAGGTAGTCGGCGAACACGTAGTGGTCGGTCGGCTGGGGTGGGCGCGTGCGGCCGAAGCCGCGCCAGTCGGGCGCCAGAATCGTCCGGCCCTGGACCATGGATTCGGGCAGGGCGTCGACCATGAACTGGTAGGAGGCGCCCACGTCCATCCAGCCGTGCACCAGGAGCAGGGGCGGGGCGCTGCCCTCGGCGGCGCCCCAGCGCCAGACGTGGTAGTCCAGCGAGCGGATGCGCACGAATTCGGTGCGCGCAGGAAAGCGTTCGGAATACATCGGGCAATTATTCATGGTGTGCGCCGGGCGCTTGTCCTGGCCGGGACAGCGCGCCGCGCCCTGCACGTTTGCGCCCGCGCGCCTACACTGCGGCGCTTTGCCACCGCCCGTTTGCCCGCCATGACCACCCGCCCGCTGGGAACCAGCGACCTGCACGTCACCCCCATTTGCCTGGGCACCATGACCTTCGGCGAGCAAGTGGACGAGGCCACGGCCCACGCCCTGCTCGACCGCGCGTCCGAGCGCGGCATCAACTTCCTCGACACCGCCGAGATGTACGCCGTGCCGGCGCGCGCCGAAACCTGCGGCGCCACCGAAACCATCCTGGGCAACTGGTTCGCTGCGCGCCCCGGCCAGCGCGCGCGGATGGTGCTGGCCACCAAGGTGGCCGGCCCCTCGCGCGGCATGCCCTGGCTGCGGGACGGCGCCGGCATGACGGCGGCCGACATCGTGGCCTCGTGCGACGCCTCGCTGCGGCGCCTGCGGACCGATGTGATCGACCTCTACCAGATCCACTGGCCCGAGCGCCATGTGCCCGCCTTTGGCACCAAGTACTACGACCCGGCCAAGGAAACCTCGCAGACGCCGATCCGCGCGCAGCTCGAAGCGCTTGCCGGCCTGGTGCGCGCCGGCAAGGTGCGCCACGTCGGCCTGTCGAACGAGACGCCCTACGGCGTGCACGAGTTCGTGCGCCTGGCCGAGCAGCACGGCCTGCCGCGCGTGGCCAGCGTGCAGAACCCGTACTGCCTGATCAACCGCAGCTACGAGAACGCGCTGGACGAAACCTGCCACCGCCTGGGCGTCTCGCTGCTGGCGTACTCGCCGCTCGGCTTCGGCCTGCTCACTGGCAAGTACGACGCGGGCGGCGCCGAGGGCCCGGCCGCGCCGGCGGGCGCGCGCATCGCGCGCTACGCCAGTGTGCGCAAACAGCGCTTGGGCCGGCCCGAGGCGCTGGCGGCGGCGCGGCGCTACAACCAGCTGGCGCGCGACCACGGCCTCACGCCCACGCAGCTGGCGCTGGGCTTTTGCCGCGCCAAGTGGCAGGTGGCGAGCACCATCATCGGCGTGACCACCATGGCGCAGCTTGACGAGGACATCGACGCCTTCGAAACCCCGATAGGCCCCGACCTGCTGGCCGCCGTCGACGCCTTGCGCTGGGAGCTCGGCGACCCGGCGATTTGAGGCAAAATTGGTCTCTAGCGCTTATCCCATAAGCGTTTCCAGCTATCAATTTATAGAACATGGCCAAGAAGCACGGCCCCGCCCACGTCAGCGAAACGCCCGCCACGCAGCTGCTGCGCCAGCACGGCGTGGCCTACACCGGCCACCCCTACGAATATGTCGAGCACGGCGGTGCCCAGCACAGCGCGCAGGTGCTGGGGCTGGACCCGTACACGGTGGTGAAAACGCTGGTCATGCAGGACCAGGACGCCAAGCCGCTCCTGGTGCTGATGCACGGCAACCGCAGCGTCTCCACCAAGAACCTGGCGCGCCAGATCGGTGCCAAGTCGGTCGAGCCGTGCAAACCCGAGGTGGCCAACCGGCACAGCGGCTACCTGGTCGGCGGCACGTCGCCCTTCGGCACGCGGCGCGCCATGCCGGTGTACATCGAGGAAAGCATCCTCGGCCTGCCGCGCATCGCCATCAATGGCGGGCGGCGCGGCTTCCTGGTGCAGATCGACCCGCAGGTCTGCGTGCAGCTGCTCGGCGCGCAGCCGGTGCATTGCGCCCTGGGGGACGATGTTGCGGGGCGCGGCTAGGCTGGTGCAGAGATTCCCTGGCACGGCAAGCGCGCACCCGGAAGTCCGCGCACGGCGCTTCCAGTAGGATGGCCAGCAGGCCTGGGCTGGCCCTGATTGCACCCGTCTTGCTCCCTACCCCGTGATCGCCAACCTCATCGTCGGCATGCTCTGCGTGCACCTGCTGTGCTTTGCGGCCATGTTCTGGCTCATCAGCACCCGCTTGCAGGAGAACAAGCTGGGCATGAACGCCTTTGCCGTCGGCAACGCGATGCTGGGCTCGGCCTACGTGCTGCAGCTGCTCGGAGGACCGCCGGACTGGGAGGCGCTCAGCGTGGTCAACCACACGCTCACCTTGTGCGTGCCGCTGGTGTACGCGGTGGGCGCCTTGCGCTTCTTCGGCCGCCCCACGCCCTTGCTACAGCCGGTGCTGGCGCTGGCGCTGGCCTACACCGTGGCGCAGGCGCTGGTGCAGTGGCTGGCGGGCCCGGTGGCGCGCTACGCCATGCTCTCGTTCGCCTCGGCGCTGATGTTCCTTGCCATGACCGGCGGGGTGGTCCATGCCATGCGCAATGTGGCGATAGACCTGCGCGTGGAAATGACGCTGTTCGCGCTGCTGATCGGCGGGCTGGCCGTGCTGAACCTCATCAAAGGCGTGCTGGTCGCCCAGGGCGGGTTGCAGGCGCTGGACATGGGCAACCGCTTCCAGATCGGCTTCTACATCTACATGTCCTTCCTCGCCACGGTGCTGGCCCCGTCGATGATCTGGCTGGTGCTGCGCCGCTTGACCGATGCGCTGCGGGCCACCGCGGCGCGCGATCCCCTGACGCAGCTGCTGAACCGGCGCGGCCTGCTGGCCGGGCTGGAAGCGTACTTCCGCACGCGCGCGGCGGCGCCGGCGCGCTTGGTGATGCTCGACATCGACCATTTCAAGCGCATCAACGATTCCTACGGGCACCAGGCGGGCGACCTGGTGCTGTCCCAGGTGGCCGAGGTGCTGCGCCAGACGCTGCGGCGCGGCGACCTGGCGAGCCGCACCGGGGGCGAAGAGTTCGTGGCGGTCTGCCTCGGTGTGGACGACGGCGGCGTGCTGCAATTGGCCGAGCGCCTGCGCGCCGCGATCGAGCGGCAGGAGGTGCGCCTGCCGGGTGTGCAGGGGCCGGTGCGCTGCACCGTGACCGTCGGGGTTTCGTTGCCTTTCGACGGCCTGAAAGGCTTGGAGGCGGCCATGCAGCAGGCGGATGCCGCGCTGTACCGCGGCAAGCAAGCGGGCCGCAACCGCGTCGAGTTGGGCCATTCGGGCGGGGGCGACCCCGAAGTGGCCCCCCGCGCCAGCCCGGCGTGACCCTGGGCCCGGGCAGGGCAAATGGCAAAATGGCGCGCCGCGACCGGCGGCCTTCCCGGCTCGGGGAGTCTTCCCACCCGATCGGTTTCTAGAGATTCAACCCGTGTCCTTTGCCTACTCCGCCCTGGCGACTGTCGCCGCCTACCTGCTGGGCTCGCTGTCCTTCGCCGTCATCGTCACGCGTGTCATGGGGCTGAACGATCCGCGCACCTACGGCAGCAAGAACCCCGGCGCCACCAATGTGCTGCGCTCGGGCAGCAAGGCGGCGGCCATCGTCACGCTGCTGCTCGATGCGGTAAAGGGCTGGCTGCCGGTGGTGCTGGTGCAGTGGTTCGGCAAGCCCTATGGCCTGGAGGATGGCACGGTGGCCCTGGTGGGCCTGGCCGCCTTCCTGGGCCACTTGTGGCCGGTGTTCTTCCGCTTCCAGGGCGGCAAGGGCGTGGCCACGGCGCTGGGCGTGCTGGTGGGTTTCAGCGCCTGGCTCGGGCTGGCGACGATGGCCACCTGGCTGATCGTGGCGTTCTTCTTCCGCTATTCCTCCCTCGCCTCGCTGGCCAGCGCGGTGTTCGCGCCGGTGTACTACGTGATGTTCGGCGGCGTGGTCTGGGACGCGGAGCGCAGCATCGCGGCCGCCATCCTGGTGATGTCCTGCCTGCTCGCCTGGCGCCACAAGGAGAACATCGCACGGCTCATCCAGGGCACCGAATCGCGCCTGGGCAAGTCCAAGGCCGCGCCGGCCGGGGAGGCGGCCGCCACGCGGCCACGGCGCCGGCGGCATTGAGGCACGGGCCGCCCGCGGCTACAGCTTGGCCGGGTCGAAACCGGTTTCCCTGTAGATGAGCTCGATGGTGTCCTCGCCGATGCGCCCGGACATCTCCCGGTGCACCGGCACCAGGGCCTTCTTCATGGCCATCTTTTCCGCCTCGGTCGGTGTGTGGACGGTGGTCTTGCCCGAGGCGATGACCTTGGCGAGGGCGTCGTCGTTGTCCTTCTTCGCGTCCTCGTTGGCGACCTTGGTGGCCTCTTCCATGGCCTGGCCGAGCTGCTGGCGCAGGTCGGCCGGCAGGCCGTCCCAGAACTTCTTGTTCACGACCACGGCGTAGCCGAGGTAGCCGTGGTTGGAGAGCGTCATGTGCTTCTGCACCTCGTACATCTTTTGCGTGTAGAGGTTGGAGTGCGGGTTCTCGGTGCCGTCCACCACCCCCGTCTGCAACGCCTGGTAGACCTCGCTGAAGGCCATCACCTGGGGGATGGCGCCGAGCGCGCGCATCTGGGCGTCGAGCACCTTGGACGACTGGATGCGCATCTTCAGGCCCTTGAAATCGGCGGGCTTGTGCAGCGGGCGGTTGGCGGAAAACGATTTCAGGCCGTTGTCCCAGTAGGCCAGGCCGGTGATGCCCTTGGCTTCGAGCTTGGCCAGCAGGCTTTTGCCGGCTGCGCCCTGGGTGACCTTGTGGAGCTCGGCGAAGCTGTCGAACAGGTAGGGCAGGTCGAACACCTCGAACTCGCGCACGCCGAGCTGCGCGAACTTGGACAGCGAAGGCGCCAGCATTTGCACCGCGCCGAGCTGCAGCGCCTCCATCTCTTCCTTGTCCTTGTACAGGCGGCTGTTCGGGTAGACATCCACCCTGACCCGGCCGCGCGTCAATTCGCCGGCGCGCCGGGCGAAGAAGTCGGCGGCCTTCCCCTTCGGGGTATCGGTCGCCACCACGTGGCTGAACTTGATGATGATGGGCGCTGGTGCGCCGACGCCGGCGGCACCGACATGGGCCGCTCCCATGCCGGCCGTACAGGCGATGGCGAGCAGGAAAGAGCGCTTCTTCATGGCGGATCTCCAAAGGGTGAGCAGGGTGCGGCGCCGCGCGGCCACCGGCCCCTATTTTCGGGGTTTGCCGCAATGTGGATGTCCACAGCGGCGGCACGCGTGCCCGGCCCCGGGCGCTAGACTGCGCCGGTGCCCTCCCCGCTGAACTCGCCCACGCCGCCGTCCTTGCCGCAGGCGCACCACCGGTTGCGCGCCTGGCTGTGGGCGCTGCCCTTCGGCCTGGCGGTGTTTTTGGTGCTGGGCGTGGTGCTGGTGCTGGAGGCGAGCGACCGGCGCGACCTGGAGGCGCTCCGCCAGACCATGCAGGTCGACGCGCTCGCGCTGCAGGACAAGCTGCGCGAGCGCCTGGAGACCGAGCAACTGCGCCTGGACGCCCTGGCGGCGCACGTGGTCATCGAAGGCATCGCGCCCGAGCAGCTCGGCGCGGACGAATCGCTGCGCCGCGTGCTGCAGTCGCATTGGGTCAGCATCACCTGGCTGGACCCGGACAACCGCATCCTCGCGGACCTGCCCGATGCGCCGGCCGACCGCTCGCGCGGGCTCGATGACGGTTCACCCGGCGTTTCCGTCCACCTGCTGGCGCCCGTGACGCGTGCCGGGCAGAACGCCGGGCTGTTGATAGCGCGCCTGCAGCCGGCGCGCCTGCTCAAGGAGCTCACGCCGTGGTGGATGGGCCAGCGCTACGACATCCGCCTGATGGACGACTTCGACCAGGTGCTGGCCAGCGCACCGGGCACCGCCTGGCGCTACCCGGCGCCGCCGCTGTCGCACCGCATCAGCCTGGAGCCGCTGCTGGCCGAGACGCACCTCGAACTGGCCTTGCGCGAGCGCTTTCGCCCCTGGTACCGCAGCTTTCCGACCTGGCTGCTGGCGGCGCTGCTGGCCATGATCGGCTGGGCCTCGCTGCTGCTGCGCCGCCAGATGCAGGGCGTGCGCCGGGCCGAGGCCGCCTGGCGCACCGAAGCCGCCTGGCGCACGGCCATGGGCGAATCGCTGCGCGTGGGCCTGCGCGCGCGCGACCTGCGGGGCCGGTTGCTGTACGCCAACCGTGCGTTCGCCGACATGCTGGGCTACAGCCCGCAGGAACTCATAGGTCACGCGCCGCCCATGCCGTACTGGGAAGGCGAGAACCTCGATGAAATGCACGCCCTGCACCAGCGCACCATGTCGGGCCAGGCGCCGCCGGAAGGGTTCGAGACGCGCTGGCGCAAGAAGGACGGCGCCGTGCTGCATGTGCTGGTGGTCGAGGCGCC
>MEDL01000132.1 GCA_001724785.1 Acidovorax sp. SCN 68-22
CCGCCTGGAGGCCTGGATCGCGCCCGAGCCCGGCCAGTACTACTGGGTGCACAAGCGCTTCAAGACGCGGCCCGAGGGCATGCCCAGCGTGTACTGAGGCCTGGGGCCGAAATTTCAAGCACAATTGGCCTCCAGCGCTTATCCAGTAAGGGCGAGTAGCTATAGTTTTTCTTGAAGAAATTGCGCCAGTTCGGCGGTGACGCGCTCGGGCTGCTCGTGCACCAGCCAATGCGAGGCGCCCGCGATCCGGCGGATCTCCAGCCGCGGAATCCACGCCTCCAGGCCATCGAGCAGGCCGGGCAGCAGGGCGAAGTCGTCGGCCCCCCACAGCACCCGCGTGGGCACGGGGATGGTGCACAGGTGCTCGGGAATCTGCACCGCCTCGGCGCCCGGGACGCCGGCGCGCGGTGGGACGAGCGGCGTGGCGCGGTAGTAGTTGCAGGCGCCGTGCAGGCCGCGCTGCCACAGGGCGCGGTATTTGGCGCGCTCTTCCTCGGTCAGCCAGGCGGGCGGCTGGCTTTCGGTGTTGCTGAAGAAGCCGAAGAGGCGGTGGAAGTCGTCCTCGGCGAGCAGCGCCTCGGCGTCGTCCCGGCGCAGGAAGTGCATGTACTGGCTGGCGGCCTGCTGCGCGGCGTTGTGTTGCAGTTCGCGCACGAAGGCGCCGGGGTGCGGGGAGTTGATGATCATCAGCCGCTGCAGGCGCGCCGGGTGCTGGTTGGCCAGGTTCCAGGCGATGGCGCCGCCCCAGTCGTGCGCCACCAGGCAATGCGCGCCGCCGGGTGCCACCTCGGCCAGCAGGGCCTCGATGTCCTGGACCAGGTGGCGCGGCCGGTAGGCCTCGGCCTCGGCCGGGCTGCTGGAGGCGCCGAAGCCGCGCAGGTAGGGCGCCACGCAGAAGTAGCCGCCGTGTTCCGGGCGGGAAAAGTGCGCCAGTAGCGCGTCCCAGATGAAAGCGCCCTCGGGGAAGCCGTGCAGGAAGACCAGCGCCGGCCGGCCGGGCGTGCCGCTTACCCGGCAGTCGAGCGTGGTGCCATGCGGCAGGGCGAAGCGCTGGGAGGTGACCATGGTGCTCCTCTGTTAATAGCTGTAAACGCCCGCAAGATAAGCGCTGGAGGCCAATTTGGCTTAATTTTTACACCGGGCCGTCGTCCGGTTCGTCGCTGGCGGGTGGGGGCGCGTCGGGCGCCGGCAGCGTGTCCGGGTGCGCCCAGTGCCAGAGCCGCAGCGCGGCTTCTTCCACCCCCTGCTTCTTGAGCGCGGAGAACATCTGCACCTCACCGCCGCCGGTCTGCAGCCGCGCGATGGACAGCGCCTTGGCCTGCTCGGCGCGGGTCAGCTTGTCGGCCTTGGTGAGCAGCACGAGGAACTTCAGGCCGTCCTCGACGCGCGGGCGGACGACTTCCAGCAGCGCCTCGTCGAGCCCGGTGAGCCCGAGGCGCGGGTCGCACAGCAGCACGATGCCGGTCAGGCTCTGGCGCTGCACCAGGTAGTTCACCATCACCTGCTGCCAGCGCATCTTGTCCGAGCGCGAGACGGCCGCGTAGCCGTAGCCGGGGAGGTCGGCCAGCACGGCGTCGGTGGTGTTCTGGCGGCCGAGCGAAAACAGGTTGATGTGCTGGGTGCGTCCCGGCTTCTTGGAGGCGAAGGCGAGCTGCTTTTGCTGCGTGAGCGTGTTGATGCACGAGGACTTGCCGGCGTTCGAGCGCCCGACGAAGGCGATTTCGGGCACGTCCACCACGGGCAGTTGGTGCAGCTGCGCGGCGGTGGTCAGGAAGCGTGCGGTGTGCATCCAACCGAGCGCGCTGCGCCCGTCCACGGCAGCGGGGGAAAGGGCGGCAGTTTGCGCGGGATCAGAAGCGGGCATGGAAGCTGACAGTGGAGACGGAGTGGCATTGTAGAATCGCCCGGTTTCGCGCCACCTAACAAGATCCCCCGTCATGAAGTTGCTCGCACCCCTGTTCATGGCCGCCGCGTTGGCCGCCTCCGCTCTCCCTGCCCTGGCGGCAGACGCACCGGCACCGGCTGCCAAGCCCGACCTGGCCAAGGGCGAGGCCAGCTATTCGCAGGTGTGCGTGGCCTGCCACGCGGCCGACGGCAATTCGATGATTCCCGAGAACCCCAAGCTGGCGCAGCAGCACCCCGAGTACCTGGTCAAGCAGCTGCAGGAATTCAAGTCCGGCAAGCGCGCCAGCGCGGTGATGCAGGGCTTTGCCTCCATGCTCTCGGACGAGGACATGAAGAACATCGCCTGGTGGGCGGGGGCACAGCCCGCCAAGGAAGGCTTCGCCAAGGACAAGGACCTCGTTTCCCTGGGCGAGCGCATCTACCGCGGCGGCATCGCCGATCGCAACATCGCCGCCTGCGCCGGCTGCCACAGCCCCAACGGCGCCGGCATTCCCGCGCAGTACCCGCGCCTGGCCGGCCAGCACGCCGACTACACGGCACTGCAGCTCAAGGCCTTCCGCGACGGCACGCGCGCCAACAGCGCACAGATGACGGGCGTTGCCGCCAAGCTCAACGACCGCGAAATCCGCGCGGTGTCCGATTACATTGCCGGCCTGCGCTGAACCCCCGGCGGGCACGGCCCCCAGGGAACCATTGGCGCAGAGTCAACCCTAATGCAGGCGGGTCCATCCACGGGGTGGCCCCGCCTGTTGGCCTTTGGCGCTGCATACTTCCCCTTCCATGCTTGATACCACCCAGGGCGTTCAGATCCGAAGCGCCTCCCAGCCCCTGCGCCGCGCCATCGAATTGCTGTCCTCGATGCGCTTCGCCATCGCGCTGCTGACGGTGATCTGCATCGCCTCGGTCATCGGCACGGTGCTCAAGCAGCACGAACCGGCGGTCAACTACGTCAACCAGTTCGGCCCATTCTGGGCCCAGCTGTTCGCCGAGCTGCAGCTCAACGCGGTGTACAGCGCCTGGTGGTTCCTGGTGATCCTCGCCTTCCTGGTGATCAGCACCTCGCTGTGCATCGCCCGCAATACGCCGAAGATCATCGCCGACCTCAAGACCTACAAGGAAAACATCCGCGAGCAGAACCTGCGCGCCTTCCACCACAAGGCCGAGGCCGAACTGGCCGGCGACAGCGCCGCCGAGGCCCAGCGCATCGGCAAGATGCTGGTGGGCGGCGGCTGGAAGGTCAAGCTCCAGCAACGCGATACGGCCGCGGGCCCTGGCACCGGCTGGATGGTGGCGGCCAAGGCGGGGGCCGCCAACAAGCTGGGCTACATCGCGGCGCACAGCGCCATCGTGCTGGTCTGCCTGGGCGGGCTGCTCGACGGCGACATGATCGTGCGCGCCCAGATGTGGCTGGGCGGCAAGACGCCCTACGCCGGCGGCGGGCTGATCTCCGAAGTCAAGCCGGAACACTGGCTGAGCGAGCGCAACCCCGCCTACCGCGGCAACCTGGTGGTAAGCGAAGGCACGCAGGGCGGGACGGCGATCCTGAGCCAGTCCGACGGCGTGCTGCTGCAGCCCCTGCCGTTCACCCTGGAGCTCAAGAAGTTCATCGTCGAGCACTATTCGACGGGCATGCCCAAGCTGTTTGCCAGCGAAGTCGTGCTGCACGACCGCGCCACCGGCGAGGCCACGCCGGCGCGCATCGAGGTCAACCACCCGGCGAACTTCAAGGGCATCGAGATCTACCAGTCGAGCTTCGACGACGGCGGCTCGCGCGTCCGGCTCGCGGCCATGCCGCTCGGCGCCGGCGGCGCGCCGTTCGACGTCGAAGGCACCATCGGTGGCAAGACGCAGGTGGTGCAGGGCACCGGCGGGCAGCCCCTGACAATCGAGTTCACCGCCCTGCGCACCATCAACGTCGAGAACTTCGGCCGCGAAGGCGCGGGCGAGGGTGGCTCGGGCGCGGACGTGCGCAAGGTCGATCTGCGCAGCACGCTCGATTCGCACCTGGGCGCCGCCAACAACACCGTCAAGCCCAAGGAGCTGCGCAACGTCGGCCCCAGCATTGGCTACAAGCTGCGCGATGCCGCCGGCCAGGCGCGCGAGTACCAGAACTACATGCTGCCGGTGGACATGGAAGGCACCGGCGTCCCCGTATTCCTGCTCGGCGTGCGCGACAGCGCGGCGGAGCCGTTCCGCTACCTGCGCGCGCCGGCCGACGACAACGGTGGCCTGGAAGGCTTCGTGCGCCTGCGCCAGGCCCTGGCGGACCCCGAGGCGCGTGCGCTGGCGGTGTCGCGCTATGTCGGGCAGGCGGTGGCGCCCGGGCGCAGCGACCTGGCGGCCCAGCTCCAGCAATCGGCCGAACGCGCGCTGACGCTGTTTGCCGGCACGGGCGAGCCCGTGGACCCGGTGACCGGCAAATTCACCGGCGGCCTGCCGGCCATCGCCCAATTCATGGAAGACAACGTGCCCGAAGCCGAGCGCGCGCGCGCCAGCGAGGTGCTGGTGCGCATCCTGAACGGCGCCCTGTTCGAACTCGCCCAGCTCACGCGCGAGCGCGCCGGGCTGGCGCCGCTCACGCCCGACGCCAGCACCCTGGGGTTCATGACGCAGGCGGTGCTGGCGCTCAGCGATGTGCAGGCCTACCCGGCGCCGCTGGTGTTTGCGCTCAAGGATTTCACCCAGGTGCAGGCCAGCGTGTTCCAGGTGGCGCGTGCCCCTGGCAAGAACGTGGTCTATCTGGGCTGTGCCCTGCTGATATTGGGCGTCTTCGCGATGCTCTTCATCCGCGAGCGGCGCCTGTGGGTCTGGCTGGTGCCCGCCGCGGGCGGCAGCCGCGCCACGATGGCGCTCTCGACCAACCGCAAGACCATGGACGGCGACCGCGAGTTCGCCGGTTTGACCGAAAAGCTCATCGGGGCCCGCCCCACAGGAGGCAAGGCATGAACACCGCCACCACCGGCAACGCGACCATTACCCTGAACGAAGGCCTGTTGTCCCGGCGCAACTGGTTCGATTGGCTGTTTGCCGCGCTGGTCGTGGGCGGCGGGCTGTTCGCGTTCCAGCGCTATGCCGCGTTCATGGACGTGTATGAGAAAGGCATTTTGCTGGCCGCCGTCCCGTCTCTGGTGGCGCTCGGCTGGTTCTGGCGCCCGCTGCGTGTGCTGATGCTGGTGGTGGCCGGGGCGGCGCTCCTCGGCATCGCCTCCTACCAGGTGGACGGACAAGGCCAGCTGGCACGCGCCGAATCGGTGTTCTGGCTCAAGTACTTCCTCTCCAGCCAGTCGGCCATCCTGTGGATGAGCGTGCTGTTCTTCATGAGTACCACGTTCTACTGGATCGCCATGGCCTCGCGCGGCGAAGGCGCCACCATGTCGCTGCTCGGCTCCCGCCTGGCCTGGGGTGCGGTCGCCATGGCGCTCATTGGCAGCATGGTGCGCTGGTACGAGAGCTATCTGGTGGGCGCGGACGTGGGCCATATCCCGGTCAGCAACCTGTACGAAGTGTTCGTCATGTTTGCCTGGATGACGGCGCTCTTCTACCTTTATTTCGAAGAGCACTACGGCACGCGCGCGCTCGGCGCGTTCGTGATGCTGGTGGTCAGCGCCGCGGTCGGCTTCCTGCTCTGGTACACCGTGGCGCGCGAAGCGCAGGAGATCCAGCCGCTGGTGCCGGCGCTCAAGAGCTGGTGGATGAAGCTGCACGTGCCGGCCAACTTCATCGGCTACGGCACCTTTGCGCTCTCGGCGATGGTGGCGTTCGCCTACCTCATCAAGCAGCAGGCGAGCGAAACCAGCTGGACACGGCTGGCGCCGCTGGGCGTGCTCGGACTGGTGCTGTGCTTCGAACCCATCGTGTTCCGCCCGACGGCCGGGGAGGCGGGAAGCGGCTTCTGGATGGTGTACTTCGGCGTCTCCGTGCTCATGGTGGGCGGTATCCTCTTTGGCCGCAAGCACATCGCCAGCAAGCTTCCGGCGCTCGAACTGCTGGACGACCTGATGTACAAGTCGATTGCCGTCGGCTTTGCCTTCTTCACCATCGCCACCGTGCTGGGCGCGTTGTGGGCCGCCGAGGCCTGGGGCGGCTACTGGAGCTGGGACCCGAAGGAGACCTGGGCGCTGATCGTCTGGCTCAACTACGCCGCCTGGCTGCACATGCGCTTGATGAAGGGCCTGCGCGGCACGGTCTCGGCCTGGTGGGCGCTGGTCGGGCTGGTGGTCACCACCTTTGCCTTCCTCGGCGTGAACATGTTCCTGAGCGGCCTGCACAGCTACGGCGAGCTGTAGGCCCGAGGTGCGCCGGCGTGGCGCCGGCCGAAATTTTGCTTCCGCTGTAACCTCAGGCCAGCGCGCGGCGAACTAAGGGGAACGCAACCTGGGCCGTTCCGGCCCGCGCACAGCGGGGCGCTTTGCGTTCCCGCGCACAAGGAGCTCCCATGTCGAATATTCAGCGCCGCGACGGCTTCAACCACCCGGTTCCCTCGGAAATCACGCCGCAAAGCGTCTATGAAGGCCGGCGCGCGCTGCTGCGCGGCCTGGCCGCAGGTGCGGGTGGCGCTGCCCTGGCAGCCTGGGCGGGACGCAGCGCCCTGGCCGCCACGCCTCAGCGTCCCGGCAAGCTGGCGGCGCTGGCAGGCGTGCCCTCCAAGGTGGCAGGTGCGGTCACCATGGAGAAGCTCACTTCCTATGAAGACGCCACGACGTACAACAACTTCTACGAGTTCGGCACCGACAAGGCCGATCCGGCGCGCGAAGCCGGCGCGCTCAAGATCGACCCCTGGAGCGTGGCGGTCGAGGGCCTGGTGGCCAAGCCGGGCCGCTTTGGCCTGGAGGAGCTGCTGAAGCTGTCGGCGCAGGAAGAGCGCATCTACCGCCTGCGCTGCGTCGAAGGCTGGTCCATGGTGATCCCCTGGGTCGGCTATTCGCTGGCCGAACTCATCCGGCGCGTCGAGCCGCTTGGCAGCGCCAAGTACGTCGAGTTCGTGACCCTGGCCGACAAGGCGACCATGCCCGGCGTCGGCTCGCGTGTGCTGGACTGGCCGTACGTCGAGGGCCTGCGCCTCGATGAAGCCATGCACCCGCTCACGCTGCTCACTTTCGGCATGTACGGGGAAGTTTTGCCCAAGCAGAACGGCGCGCCGGTGCGCATCGTCGTGCCGTGGAAATACGGTTTCAAGAGCGCCAAGAGCATCGTCAAGATCCGCTTCACCGACAAGGAGCCGCCCACCGCCTGGAACAAGGCGGCGATGCAGGAATACGGGTTCTATTCCAACGTGAACCCGCAAGTGGACCACCCCCGCTGGAGCCAGGCGACCGAGCGGCGCATCGGCGAAGGCGGGCTGTTTGCCAAGCGTCACAAGACGTTGCTATTCAACGGCTACGAGGCGCAGGTCGGCCAGCTGTACGTCGGCATGGACCTGAAAAAGAATTTTTGAGCCGCCGGGCGCCATGCGCAAACTCATCGCCCACCGCGCTGCCAAGCCGGCACTGTTCGTGCTGTGCCTGCTGCCGTTCGCCTGGCTCACCTACGCCGCAGCCGCGGACCAGCTGGGCGCCAACCCGGCCGAGGCGCTGATACGCCAATTGGGCGATTGGACGCTGCGCTTTCTCTGCATCGTGCTGGCCGTCACGCCGCTCCGCCTGGCGACCGGCACGCCCGAACTGGCGCGCCTGCGGCGCATGC
>MEDL01000133.1 GCA_001724785.1 Acidovorax sp. SCN 68-22
ACACCGAAGAAAAAATGTGCCACATGTTCGGCGTGGTCAAGAACAAGATCATGTACGGCAAGAAGGTCAAGGGCATCGAGCGCAGCACCTTCCTGATCGACGCCGACGGCGTGCTGGCCGAAGAATGGCGCGGCCTGAAGGTGCCGGGCCACGTGGAAGAAGTTCTCAAGGCCGTCAAGGCGCTCAACGCCCTGAAAAAAGCCGCCTGAGGGGCCGGCGCGCCGCCCGCGGCGCTGCCCGGGCCGCCGTGCATAATGGCCCGATGCCGCTGCACCGCGCGACGCCCGCCCCGCTTTCCAAGCCGCCTCGGTCTCCAGGCGGCTTTTTGTTTTTCTGATCCGCCAAGGTTCCATCGCCCATGCCCCTGCCCCCCGCTCCCACCCGGCGCGCCGCGCTGCTCACCCAGGAAGCCTTCGACCACCAGCCGCCCGCACAAAAGCGCGCCGCTCGGCGCACCAGCGCTGCGGCGCCCAGCGCCGAAGTGGCGGCGCCTCTGGCCGCTGTGGGCATGCCGGCGGCGCAGCCCGAACGCACGCAGCCCGCCGCACCGGCAACGGCGAGCCCGGCACGCGCGCGCACCCGCCGCAGCGAGGCCGCACCGGAGGGCAAGCCCAACGTGGCACCCGCTCCCGCCGCCAAACCCGCCCGCGAGCGCAAGGCGCGCAAGAGCGGGCCGGCCAAGCTGTTCGTGCTCGACACCAACGTGCTGCTGCACGACCCGACCAGCCTGTTCCGCTTCGAGGAGCACGACATCTACCTGCCGATGATCGTGCTGGAGGAACTCGACGGCCACAAGAAGGGCATGACCGAAGTGGCGCGCAATGGCCGCCAGGTCAGCCGCTCGCTCGATGCCCTGGTGGCCACGCCGGGGGCCGACATCGGCCGCGGCATCAAGCTCGACTCCACCGGCCAGCGCGCCGCCGGCGGCTGCCTGTTCTTCCAGACCTCCGGGCTGGATTACGAACTGCCGACGAGCCTCCCGCAGGGCAAGGCCGACAACCAGATCCTCGGCGTGGTCGAGAGCCTGCGCAGGCAGCACGCCGGGCGCGAGGTGGTGCTGGTGTCCAAGGACATCAACATGCGCGTCAAGGCGCGTGCGCTCGGCCTGCCGGCCGAGGACTACCAGAACGACAAGGCGCTGGAAGACGGCGACCTGCTCTACGCCGGCGTGCTGGCGCTGCCGCAGGACTTCTGGAACCGCAACGGCAAATCGGTCGAGAGCTGGCAGAGCGGCGCGCACACCTACTACCGCATCAGCGGGCCCATCGTGCCGCAGCTGATGATCAACCAGTTCGTCTATTTCGAGGCGCCGGGCGAGCCCAGCCTGTACGCCCGCGTGAGCGAGATCCGCGACAAGACCGCCGTGCTCAAGACGCTCAAGGACTACGGCCACGCGAAGAACGCCGTCTGGGGCGTGACGACGCGCAACCGCGAGCAGAACTTCGCCGTCAACCTGCTGATGGATCCGGAGGTCGATTTCGTCACCCTGGCCGGCACGGCCGGCACCGGCAAGACGCTGATGGCGCTGGCCGCGGGCCTGACGCAGGTGCTGGACGAGCGGCGCTACACCGAGATCATCATGACCCGCGCCACGGTGAGCGTGGGCGAGGACATCGGCTTCCTGCCCGGCACCGAGGAGGAGAAGATGGGCCCCTGGATGGGCGCGCTGGACGACAACCTCGAATTCCTGGCCAAGGGCGACGGCGGCAACGCCGGCGAATGGGGGCGCGCGGCCACCAACGATCTGATCCGCAGCCGCATCAAGATCAAGAGCATGAACTTCATGCGCGGCCGCACCTTCCTGAACAAGTACGTCATCATCGACGAAGCGCAGAACCTGACGCCCAAGCAGATGAAGACCCTGATCACGCGCGCCGGCCCGGGCACCAAGATCATCTGCATGGGCAACCTGGCGCAGATCGACACACCCTACCTGACCGAAGGCTCGTCCGGCCTGACCTTCGCCGTGGACCGCTTCAAGGGCTGGCCGCACAGCGGCCACATCACCCTGGCGCGCGGCGAGCGCTCGCGCCTGGCGGATTTCGCGAGCGAAGTGCTGTAACGCCCCGGGTTTTGAAGCAAAAAGAGCTGCCAGCGCACGGTCTGCGTGCCTTGGCAGCTCTTTTTTTTATAGCTAAAGAAGCAATTTACTATCGCTTTTCTAGCAATGAAACCTTGCCAGACAAGCGCTGGAGGCCAATTTGACCCTCAAAAATCGTCGTTCGACCCCATCGCCAGGCTCTCGAAGCGCGTCTGCGATTTCTGGAAGAACAGCTTGACCGTGCCGGTCGGCCCGTTGCGCTGCTTGCCGATGATGATTTCGGCGACGTTGGGCTCCTTGCTGTCCTTGTTGTAGTAGTCGTCGCGGTAGATGAACATGATGATGTCGGCGTCCTGCTCGATGGCGCCGGACTCGCGCAGGTCGCTCATCATCGGGCGCTTGTCGGTGCGCGTCTCGACGCTGCGGTTGAGCTGCGAGAGCGCGATCACCGGGCACTGCAGTTCCTTGGCCAGCATCTTCAGGCCGCGCGAGATCTCGCCCAGTTCGGTGGCGCGGTTCTCGCCCTGCGAGTTGCTCGAGCCGCTCATGAGTTGCAGGTAGTCGACCACGATCAGTCCGAGCTTGCCGCAACTGCGCGCCAGGCGCCGGGCGTTGGCGCGCAGCTCGCTCGGGGTGAGGCCGGGCGTTTCGTCGATGTGCAGCGAGACGTTGCGCAGGCGCTCGATGGCTTCCGTCAGGCGCGGCCATTCGTCGTCGGTCAGCTTGCCGGTGCGCAGGTGCCCCTGGTCGATGCGGCCGATGGAGCCGACGATACGCACCGCCAGTTGCGCGGCGCCCATTTCCATGGAGAACACCGCCACCGGCAGGCCTTCGTTCAAGGCCACGTGCTCGGCGATGTTGATCGCCAGCGCCGTCTTGCCCATGGACGGGCGCGCCGCCAGCACCACCATGTCGCCCGCCTGCAGGCCGGAGGTCATGCGGTCCAGGTCGATGAAGCCGGTGGGCACGCCGGTGATGTCGTTCGGGTTGTCCGCCATCTCCTGCACGCGGTCGAGCAGGTCGACCACCAGGCTTTCCATGCCCTGGAAGCCCTGCTTCATGCGCGAGCCTTCCTCGCCGATGTTGAAGATCTTCTGCTCGGCCTCGTCGAGGATCTTGTCCACCGGCCGGCCCTGCGGGTTGAAGGCGGCGGTGGCGATCTCGTCGCTCGCCGTGACGAGCTTGCGCAGGATGGCGCGCTCGCGCACGATTTCGGCGTAGCGGCGGATGTTGCTGGCGCTCGGCACGTACTGCGCCAGGGCGTTGAGATAGGCGAGGCCGCCGATCTCCTCGGATTTGCCGATACTCTGCAGCTGCTCGTACACCGTGATCACGTCGGCCGGCTTGCTGGCGTTCACCAGCTTGGCGATGCCGGCGTAGATCAGGCGGTGCTCGAAGCGGTAGAAATCGCTCTCGACCAGCAGGTCGCCCACGCGGTCCCAGGCCTGGTTGTCGAGCAGCAGGCCGCCGAGCACGCTGGATTCGGCCTCGGTGGAATGCGGGGGTACGCGCAATTGCGCCAGCTGGTGGTCGTAGGGGGCGAACTCCTCATCGACCGGGATCACGAAATCGGACATAGCCTGCGATCGTACCGGGCCGGGCGGACCGCGTCACCGCACAAGCCTGTGGGCAGGCTGTGGACAAGCCTTGGGACAAGCAGGGCACAGCCTGTGCCCACGCCTCTGTCAGGCGCCCGGCGCCGCGAACCGCGCAAATACGGCGTCCAGCTGCGTGCGCCAGGCCTGTTTGTCGGTCTCGCCGGCAAAGCTCGCGTCGATGCTGTTGCGCGCCAGCTGCCAGGCGTGGCGCGCGTCCATGCCGGTGGCGGCAAATACGCGCAGGAAGTTTTCGTTCACGTAACCGCCGAAATACGCCGGGTCGTCTGAATTGACCGTGGCGCACAGGCCGGCCTCAAGGAGCTGGCGCAGGTTGTGCTGGGCCAGGTCGGGGAACACGCACAGCTTCTGGTTCGACAGCGGGCAGACGGTGAGCGCGATGCGCTCGCCCGCCAGGCGGCGCATCAGCGCCGCGTCGTGCTGGGCCTGCACACCGTGGTCGATGCGCTCGACGCCCAGCACGTCGAGCGCGCTCCAGATGTAGGCCGGGGGTCCCTCCTCGCCGGCGTGCGCCACCAGGTGCAGGCCCAGGGCGCGGGCCCGGGCGAAGACGCGCGCGAATTTTTCCGGCGGGTGGCCCAGCTCGGACGAATCGAGGCCGACGCCGATGAACAGTGCGCGGTACGCCAGCGCCTCCTCCAGCGTGGCCAGCGCGTCTTCCTCGCTCAGGTGGCGCAGGAAGCACAGGATCAGCTCGGCGCTGATGCCGCGCTCGCGGCGCGCGTCCACGCAGGCGCGGTGCAGGCCTTGAACGACCGTCGCCATGGGCACGCCACGCGCCGTATGCGTCTGCGGGTCGAAGAATATCTCCGCCCGCACCACGTTGTCGGCCGCGGCACGCTCCAGGTAGGCGCGCGCCATGTCGTAGAAGTCCTGCTCGTGCAGCAGCACGCTGGCGCCGGCGTAGTAGATGTCGAGAAAACTCTGCAGGTCGGTGAAGGCGTAGGCACTGCGCAGCGCCTCGACGCTGGCGTAGGGCAGCGCCACGCCATTGCGCGCGGCCAGCGCGAAGATCATCTCGGGCTCCAGCGAACCTTCGATGTGGATGTGCAGCTCGGCCTTGGGCATGGCGCACAGCAACTCGGGCAGCCGTTCCGGGGCGATGTTCGGGGAGAGGGTCATGGTGCGCTTTCCTCAGATGAACGGAAAAGGCCGCCCGAAGGCGGCCCGTTGCATAAGGCCCAGGTCGGGGCTTACTTCTTGTCGCCGCCGGGCACGCTGCCTTCCACGCCCTTGACGTAGAAGTTCACGCCGCCCAGGAATTTGTCGTCGGCCACCGCGTCCTTGGCGATGACTTCCTTGCCGGTATTGTCGACCAGCGGGCCCTTCCAGATGTGGAAGGTGCCGTCCTTCAGACCGGCCTTGACCTCTTCCACCTTGGCCTTGAGCTCGGCCGGCACGTCCTCGGCGATGGACACCATGTCGATGGCGCCTTCCTTCACACCCCACCAGGCCTGGCCCGTGGTCCAGGTGCCGTCCAGCACGTCCTTGACCGCCTTGGTGTAGTACGGCGCCCAGTTGATGATGGCCGAGCCCAGGTGCGCCTTGGGGCCGTAAGCCGTCATGTCCGAATCCCAGCCGAAGGCGCGCTTGCCTTTTTCCTGCGCCGTCTTGAGCACCGCCGGGGAGTCGGTGTTCTGGAACAGCACATCGGCGCCGCCGTTGATCAGGCTGGTGGCGGCCTCGGTTTCCTTGGGCGGGCTGAACCATTCGTTCACCCACACCACCTTGGTCTGGATCTTGGGGTTCACGCTCTGCGCACCCAGCGTGAAGCTGTTGATGTTGCGCAGCACCTCGGGAATCGGCACCGAGCCGACGACGCCCAGGGTGTTCGTCTTGGTCATGCCGCCGGCGATGATGCCGGCCATGTACGCGCCTTCGTAGGTGCGGCTGTCGTAGGTGCGCAGGTTGTCGGCCGTCTTGTAGCCGGTGGCGTGCTCGAACTTCACGCCGGGGTTGTCTGCGGCCACCTTGATCATGGACTCCATGTAGCCGAAGGTGGTGCCGAAAATCAGCTTGTTGCCCTGGCCCGCCAGGTCGCGCAGCACGCGCTCGGCGTCGGCCGATTCGGGCACGCTCTCGACGAAGCTCGTGACGATCTTGTCGCCGAACTCTTTTTCGATGGCCTTGCGGCCGTTGTCGTGTGCGTACGACCAGCCGCCGTCGCCCACCGGGCCGACATAGGCGAACGCGATCTTCAGGGGCTCGGCCGCGGGTGCGGGAGCGGCCGCCACGGGGGCGGGCTCGGGAGCGGCGGCCGATGCCGGCGCCTCCTCCTTCTTGCCACAGCCCACGAGCGCGGCAGCGGCCACGGCGGACAGTGCAGCCACTTTGAGAAGTGCGCGTTTGTGCAGGTCGGTCATGTCGGGTTTCCTGGTTGGTTCAAAAAATGCAAGCGGCTTGCGGGACGAAAAAGGAGCCATTATGAAGTGTTACAGAGGCGTTCAGCTGCCCGGGTGGAAGGGCTTGCCGAGCGATGCCGGCATGTTCACGCGGATCCATGCCGGGTTGCGCGAAATAAGCGCCAACACCACGATGGTGGCCAGGTAGGGCAGCATGCTGAGCCACTGGCTGGGCACGTGCACACCCGAGGCCTGCAGGTGGAACTGCAGCATGGTCACGCCGCCGAACAGGTAGGCGCCCAGCAGCACGCGGCCTGGCCGCCAGGTGGCAAAGGTGGTGAGCGCCAGCGCGATCCAGCCGCGCCCGGCGACCATGTTTTCCACCCACAGCGGCGTATACACGGTGGAAATGAACGCGCCCGCCAGGCCGCACAGCGCGCCCCCCGCGACCACGGCGGCCAGGCGGATGCGGCGCACCGGATAGCCAAGCGCGTGCGCCGATTCCGGTGCCTCGCCGACCGAGCGCAGGATCAGCCCGGCGCGCGTGCGGTACAGGAACCACACCAGGGCGGCGGCGAAGGCCACCGTCAAATACACGAGCGGGTGCTGGCGAAACAGCGCCGGCCCGATGAGCGGCAGGTCGCGCAGCCAGGGCAGCGTGAACTTCGGCAACTCGGGCAGGCGCGCCTGCACATAGCCGATGCCGACAAAGGCCGAAAAGCCCACGCCGAACAGCGACAGCGCGAGCCCCGTGGCGTACTGGTTGGTGCCCAGCCAGATCACCAGCCAGCCGAACATCGCCGCCAGCACGGCCCCGGCCAGCATGCCGGCGGCAAAACCCAGCCAGGGGCTGCCGGTGTGCACCACGGCGGCGAAGCCGGCGATGGCGGCGCACAGCATCATGCCCTCGGCGCCCAGGTTGACGATGCCCGCCTTCTCGTTGATCAAGAGGCCCAGCGCGGCGATGGCCAGCACGGTGCCGGCGCTCAGCGTCGCGCCGATGAGGAGTGCCCAGGATTCCATGTCAGCCCCCCACCTTGGCCGGTGCCCGGCGCACGCGCCGCACGCGGTAGGCGATCAGCGTGTCGCAGGCCAGCAGCGTGAACAGCAGCAGACCCTGGAACACCCCGGTCAGCGATTTGGGCAGCCCCAGGCGCGACTGCGCCAGCTCGCCGCCGATGTAGAACATGCTCATCAGAATGGCCGACAGCACCATGCCCAGCGGGTGCAGCCGCCCGACGAAGGCGACGATGATGGCGGCAAAGCCGTAGCCCGCCGGCACATAGGGCGTGAGCTGGCCGATCGGCCCGGCGACTTCGAGCGCGCCGGCCAGGCCCGCCGCACCGCCCGAGACCAGCAGCGCCGTCCACAGGGCGCGGCGTGAGGAAAAGCCCGCGTAGCGCGCGGCCGCCGGCGCGAGGCCCGCCACCTGCTGCGCGAAGCCGGCGCGCGAGCGGAACAGGAACAGCCACAGCAGGGCCGCGCCGGCCAAGGCGATCAAGAGGCCGATGTGCACGCGCGAGCCCGCCATCAGGCGCGGAATCTGCGTCGCCT
>MEDL01000134.1 GCA_001724785.1 Acidovorax sp. SCN 68-22
CGTGAACGCCGACGCCGTGGCCGCCTACCTGAACGCCCAGATCGACGCGGGCGCCCAGGCCGTGATGATTTTCGACAGCTGGGGCGGCGTGCTGGCCGACGGTGCTTTTCAGGACTTCAGCCTGGAGTACACCCGCCGCGTGCTCGCGCAGCTCCAGCGCACGGGCGTCGACGGGCAGGACGTGCCGCGCATCGTCTTCACCAAGGGCGGCGGCATCTGGCTCGACGACATGAAGGACATAGCCTGCGAAGTGCTGGGCCTGGACTGGACGGCCAACCTGGGCAAGGCGCGCGCCATCGTCGGCGGCCAGGTCGGCGGCCCGGGCAAGGCGCTGCAGGGCAACATCGACCCCAACGTGCTGTTCGCCCCGCCCGCGCAAATCGTCACCCAGGTGCACGCCGTGCTCGACAGCTTCGGCACGCCGCATACCGATAAGTCCACCACCGGCCCCACGCACATTTTCAACCTGGGCCACGGCATCAGCCAGTTCACCCCGCCCGAGCACGTGGCTGCGCTGGTGGAGGCCGTGCACAGCCACTCGCGCGCGCAGCGCAGGGCTTGACATCGGGCAAAAAATTTGCTGGTTGTACACACGTGGCGCGGACTACCCCAGGGCGCCCCGATCAGGCACCGGCCACCCGCCTAAGTGCTTGATTCGTATGGACCCTGGTCGCCTGCTGATTTGCTGTGCAGCGTAAGCAAAGGCCCAGTTTTCAAGGCATTCCGGCGGGCCCGGGCGTTCTGTCCACAAAGTTATCCACAGAAATTCTGGACTCTTTGAAATTCCCTGAAAGATCAGCCACTTGCACCCGGAAGCGTCAAAAAAGCTTGAAGTCCGACAGGCCGGCGAGGCCTTGTCCTGCACCTTGCAGGTGGCCGTGCAGACCCCGGCCCACAGCGCGCTGGCCGGCCTGCTGAGCTATGGCGCGCCCGCACCCCTGCCCCCCGGCACGCTGGTGCGCGTGCCCCTGGGCACGCGCGAAGTGCTGGGCATCGTCTGGGACACACCGCCGCCGGACGCAGCGGCGCCGGCCGGCACGCCGGAACTGCGCCCCATTGCCGGCGTGCTCGCGGACCTGGCGCCGCTCGATGCGCACTGGCGCGCGCTGGTGGCGTTTGCCGCGCGCTACTACCAGCGCGGCCTGGGCGAAGTGGCGCTGGCCGCCCTGCCGGCGCAGCTGCGCGGCCTGGGGCCGGCGCAGATGGCGCGGCGCCTGCGCCGGCCCGGGAGCCCGGCACCCGGCGTTGAAACTACCGAATTAATAGCACTCAGCGAAGAGCAGGAAAGCGCCAGGGCCCAAATTCACTCCAAAACCGGGCCCTTTCTGCTGTTCGGCAGCACCGGCAGCGGCAAGACCGAGGTCTACCTGCGCTGCGTGCAGGACCTGCTGCACGCCGACCCCGGCGCGCAGGCCCTGGTGATGGTGCCCGAGATCAACCTCACGCCGCAGCTGCAGGAGCGCTTCGTCGCCCGATTTGGCGCCGGCCAGGTGGTGGCGCTGCACAGCGGCATGACCAATCCGCAGCGGCTCAAGAGCTGGCTGGCGGCGCACAGCGGCCAGGCGCGCATCGTGCTGGGCACGCGCATGGCGGTGTTCGCCTCGCTGCCGGCGCTGGGCCTGATCGTCGTCGACGAAGAACACGACGCGAGCTACAAGCAGCAGGAGGGCGCGCGCTATTCGGCGCGCGACCTGGCGGTGTGGCGCGCGCACGCCTGCGGCGCCAAGGTGGTGCTGGGCTCGGCCACGCCCTCCCTGGAGAGCTGGCACGCCAGCCGCCCGCCGAGCGCGGACGAGCCCGAGGGCGGGCGCTACCAGCGCCTGGAAATGCCCAGCCGCATCGGTGCGGCCGGCTCAGGTGCGGCCGGCTCAGGTGCGGCCGGCTCAGGCGCGGCCGGCTCAGGTGCGGCCACTTTGCCGCGCGTACGGCGCGTGGACATGGGCCAGCAGCCGCGCCGCGCCGTGCTCTCGGCGCCGCTCGTGGCCGAGATCGCCGAGCGCGTGGCGCGCGGCGAGCAGTGCCTGCTGCTCCTGAACCGGCGCGGCTACGCGCCCGTGCTGCACTGCCAGGACTGCGACTGGAAAAGCGACTGCCCGCACTGCAGCGCGCACCAGGTGTTCCACAAGATCGACCGCAGCCTGCGCTGCCACCACTGCGGCTACGCGGCGCGCGTGCCGCGCGCCTGCCCGGCCTGCGGCAGCCCCGACATCGCGCCCATGGGCCGGGGCACCGAGCAGCTCGAAGAGCTGCTGGCCGAGTTGCTGCAAGGCACCCACCGGCCGGACGGGGGCCCGGTGCGCATCGCCCGCATCGACGCCGACAGCACGCGCGCCGCCGGCGCCCTGCAAAGCCAGCTGGCCGCCGTGCACGCCGGCGAGGTGGACGTGCTGGTCGGCACGCAGATGATCGCCAAGGGGCACGATTTCCGCCGCATCGGCCTGGTGGCCGCCGTGCAGCCCGACGGCGCGCTCTTCTCCAGCGACTTCCGCGCGCCCGAGCGCCTGTTCGCCCTGCTCATGCAGGCGGCCGGCCGCGCCGGCCGCGACGCCGCCTGGATGGCCGCCCAGGGCCGGCCGTGCGAGATGTGGGTGCAGACCCACCACCCCACGCACCCGGTGTACGAGGCGCTGCGCCGGCACGACTACGCCGCCTTCGCCGCCGACCAGCTGGTCGAACGCCGGCAGGCCGCCATGCCGCCCTTTGCCTTCCAGGCGCTGCTGCGCGCCGACGCCCGCTCGCAGGAGGTCGCCCAGGCCTTTCTCGCCGCCGCCGCCCAGGCTGCGCAGCGCGCCGGCCTGCCCGGCACCGGGCACGTGCAGCTCTATGCGCCGGTGCCGCTGGTGGTGCAGCGCGTGGCCGGCGTGGAGCGCGCGCAGATGCTGCTCGAATCGGCCAGCCGGCCGGCGCTGCAGCATTTCCTGGCCGCCTGGCAGCCGCTCCTGCACCTGCTGCGCGCCGAACCAGCGCACAAGGGGCTGGTGCGCTGGCTGGTGGATGTGGACCCACTGGCGATCTGACTGCACAGCCCCGGCCCCGCAGGCCCCTTGGGCGTGTGCGGCGGCGCAATGGATGGTCCTACATGCCTCTGGCGCCCAATCCAAAAGTGCGAACAGCTATAAAAACAGAAGCATCTGAACCCCACCACGTTATATTTCACGCCATGCACCCCGCCCTGCTCTCCCCCGCTGCCGCCGCAGGCGCGCCATGACCGCCTGGGACCTGCCCGCACCCCTGCACGGCCTCGGCGCCGCGCTGGCCATCGGGCTGCTGATCGGCCTGGAGCGCGGCTGGCACCAGCGCGATCTGAGCGAGGGCGCGCGCGTGGCCGGGCTGCGCACGTTTGCGCTGACCGGCCTGCTGGGCGGCGTGCTCGGCAGCCTGGCGCCCACGTTCGGACCGTGGCCGCTGGTGGCCGGCCTGGTGGCCCTCGCCTTGCTGATGGCGGTGGCCTACGTGCGCAGCGCCCAGGCCACGGGCGGGCTGAGTGCCACCACCTCGGTCGCGCTGCTGCTCACGCTGGCGCTCGGCGCCTATGCCAGCTCGGGGGCCATCGCCCTGGCACTGGCGGCGGCCGTGGTGGCGACGGTGTTGCTGAACCTCAAGCCCACGCTGCATGGCTGGCTGCGGCAGATCAAGCACCGCGAGCTCACGGCCGCACTGCAATTGCTGGTGCTGTCCGTGGTCATCCTGCCGTACCTGCCCAACGCCGGGTTCGGGCCCTATGCCGCGCTCAACCCCTATGCGCTGTGGTGGGCGGTGATCCTGATCGCCGGGCTGTCGCTGGCGGGGCATTTCGCGGTGCGTATCGCAGGACCTCGGCGCGGGTTGCTCTGGACCGGCATGCTGGGCGGCCTGGCCTCGTCCACCGCCGCCACGCTGGCCCTGGCGCGGCGCGCGCGTCAACAGCCTGCCCTGGCGGATGCGGCGGCCATGGGCACCCTGGCGGCCAGTGCCATGATGTTCCTGCGCATGGCCGTGCTGCTGGGCGCCATTCACCCACCCCTGCTGCGCACCTACGGCGCGGCGCTGGTGTTCACGGGTGCTGCCATGGCGGGCCTGAGCCTGTGGCAGTGGCGCCACCTGGCGGTGCCCCCGCCCGACAGCGATGAGGGGGTTGCGCAGATCCCGCCCTTTGACCTGAGCACCGCTTTGGGTTTTGGCGCCTTTCTGGCCGCCATGGCGGTGCTGATGCCCGCCGCACGGGACTGGCTGGGGCACGGCGGCATCTATGGGCTGGCTGCCGTCTCCGGCCTCGCGGACGTCGACGCCACCGCGATTTCGATCGCGCGCCTGCAGGCTGCCGACGGCCTGCCGGTGCCAGCGGCGGTCACCGCGCTGGGCCTGGTCACCCTCGCCAACATGATCACCAAAGCCACCATCGCCTGGGTCACAGGCGGCGCGCGGCTGGGACGGGCGGTGGCGAGCGGCTACGCACTGTGCATGCTGGCGGGTGCGCTGGTGCTGGCGCTGCTGGTCATGGCCGGGTGAATCGGGCCGTCGCCAGGGCCACCCTGGCGACCCACCGGAACTGGGCGTCGCGGTGCAGGGCGTGCCGGCCCGCGGAACCCGGCACCTTTGCGCCGTGCCCACCTTCTGCGTGGGCGTGCCGTTGTGGCGCACGGCACAGGACGATGCCGAACGGGGGAACCTGCAAATGGCCGTCGAATCCCTCAGGTCAGCAGCGCCACCGCCGCCGAAAAGCTCAGGAACGCCAGCGCCGTCGACACCAGGATGATGTGCGCCACGCGCCCGTTGTGCGCGCCGAAGCGCTCGGCCAGCAGGGAGACGTTGCTGGCACTCGGCAGCGCGGCCAGCAGCACCAGCACGGTGAAGGCGAACGGGTCCAGCGGCACGCCCAGGGCAATGGCCACGCGGCCCGCCAGCCACACCAGGAGCGGGTGCAGCAGCAGTTTGGCCAGGGCGAGCGGCACGTAGTCGCGCGGCGCCACGCGTTCGTGCAGGTTCATCTGCGAGCGCGCCAGCACCGCGCCGATGGTGAACAGCGCCACGGGCGAGGCCGCATCCGCGAGCATGGCCACCGTCTTGTCCACCGGGCCGGGCAGCTTGAAGGCCAAGGCGGAGGCCAGCGCGCCGAGCGCGATCGACCAGGGCATGGGGTTGGTCAGCATGCCGCGCAGCGCCTTCTTCACCGCCGCCGACATGCCGTGCTGGCCGGCGCTGTCCAGCCGCGAGAGCGCGATGCACAGCGATGTCGTCAGCACCATGTCGATCATGATGGTGACGATGGCCGGCCCCGCCGCCTGGGCGCCCAGCAGGGCGACCAGGAGCGGCACGCCCATGAAGCCGGTGTTGGGAAAGGCCGCCACCAGCGCGCCGAATGCGGCGTCGTTCCAGTTGGTGCGCGGCCCGCGCGTGGCGAGCACGGCGCCGCCGACCATGAGCACGGCGCACAGGCTGTAGACGCCGGCCACGGCCGGGTCGAGCAGCTGCGCGATGGGCGTCTGCGCGCCGAAGCGGTACAGCATGCAGGGCAGCGCGAAGAACAGCACGAAGGTATTGAGCCCCGGTATGGCCGGCTGGGGCAACACGCCGCTGCGCGCCGCCAGGTAGCCGCACAGCACGAGGGCGAAGAAGGGGAAGGTGATGATGAGAACGTCGAGCACGGCGCGTATTGTCGGGCCACCGCGCCGCACGCTCGGTATCATTCCCGGCTCGCCTCCCGTGGCCGCCTCTTCGAAGCGCGCCGGTCTGCTCTGCTTCCCCCATGTCCTCCGGTCTCAACCTTGCCCAACTGCGCGCCGTGCATTTCACGGCCGGCCCCTGCCTGGTGCTGGCCGGCGCGGGCTCGGGCAAGACGCGCGTCATCACGCACAAGATCGGTCACCTCATCGGGGAGGGCATGGCGCCGCGTTCCATCGCCGCCATCACCTTCACCAACAAGGCCGCCGCCGAGATGCGCGAGCGCGCCCGTGGGCTCATCGGGCGGCCCGCCAAGGACGTGCTGATCTGCACCTTCCATTCACTGGGCGTGCGCCTGGTGCGCGAGGACGGCCGGCTGCTGGGCCTGAAACCCCAATTCAGCATCCTCGACGCCGGCGACGTCACCAGCATCCTGAAGGACGCGGCCGGCGGCACCACCGATGCGGCCACGGCGCGCCAGTGGCAGTGGACCATCAGCCTGTGGAAGAACATGGGGCTCTCCGGCGCGCAGGCGCTGGCCCAGGCCAAGGACGACCATGAGCGCAGCATCGCCCTGCTGATGCAGCGCTACGAGGAGCGACTGACGGCCTACCAGAGCGTGGATTTCGACGACCTGATCGGGCTGCCGCTGAAGCTCCTGCGCGAATTCCCCGAGGTGCGCGAAAAATGGCAGCGCCAACTCGGCCACGTGCTGGTGGACGAATACCAGGACACCAACGCCACGCAGTACGAGCTGCTCAAGCTGCTGGTCGGGCAGCGCGGGCACTTCACCGCCGTGGGCGACGACGACCAGTCCATCTACGGCTGGCGCGGCGCAACGCTGGACAACCTGAAAAAACTCCCGCTCGACTACCCCGATCTGCAGGTGGTGAAGCTCGAACAGAACTACCGCTCGACCTCGGCCATCCTGCGCGCCGCCAACAACGTCATCGGCCCGAACCCCAAGCTGTTCCCCAAGACGCTGTTCAGTGAGCTGGGCGAGGGCGAACCGGTGCGCGTGGTCGACTGCGACAGCGAGGAGCACGAAGCCGAACGCGCCGTGGCGCGCATCCAGGGCCTGCGCGCCGCCGCCAACCCGCCGCCGGAATGGAAGAGCTTCGCCATCCTGTACCGCGCCAACCACCAGGCCAAGCCGTTTGAAAAGGCCCTGCGCCGCGCCGGCATCCCCTACAAGGTGTCGGGCGGCACGAGCTTCTTCGACCGCGCCGAAATCCGCGACCTCTGCGCCTGGTTCCGGCTGTGGATCAATTCCGACGACGACCCGGCCTTTCTGCGCGCCATCGCCAGCCCGAAGCGCGGCATCGGCCACACCACGCTGGGGCAGCTGGGCGCGTTCGCCACCCAGCACAAGACCAGCCTGTTCGCCGCGCTGTTTTCCCCCATGCTGCCCGCCGCCCTGCCCCGGCGCGCGCAGGACGGCCTGAACGAGTTCGGCCGCTACGTGAACGACCTCGAATACCGCGCGCGCCAGACCCTGGGCGAAACCAACGCCCGCGCCTTCCTGCTCGATTGGCTCAAGGAGATCGGCTACGAGCAGCACCTGCACGACGCCGAGGACAGCGAGAAGGTCGCCGCAGCGCGCTGGAGCAACGTGCTGGAGTTCTGCGACTGGATGGCCCAGCGCGCCGGCGGCCAGGCGCAGGAGGACGCTGGCGGCGTGGTGGCCAGCGAAGCCAAGAGCCTGCTGGAGGTGGCGCAGACCATCGCCCTGCTGTCCACCCTGTCGGAGCGCGAGAAGGACCAGGACGTGGTGACGCTCTCCACGCTGCACGCCTCCAAGGGGCTGGAGTGGCCGCACGTCATCCTGGCCGGCGTGACCGAAGGCATGCTGCCGTTCAAGCTCGACGACGAGGGCGGCAGGCAGC
>MEDL01000135.1 GCA_001724785.1 Acidovorax sp. SCN 68-22
GCTCTTGAGCACGCGGCCGCCGGGCAAGGTCTACGCGGGCTACTGGGAATTCCCGGGCGGCAAGATCGAGGCCGGAGAGACGGTGGAGCAGGCGCTGCGCCGCGAGCTGCAGGAGGAACTGGGCATCACCATTGGCCCGGCGGCAGTCTGGAAGGTGACCGAGCACGACTATCCGCACGCCCTGGTGCGCCTGCACTGGTGCAAGGTGCACGCATGGACGGGCGACTTCGAGATGCGCGAGGGCCAGTCCATGGCCTGGCAGCACTGGCCGCTGGATGTGCGCCCGGTATTGCCCGGTGCGCTGCCCGTCCTGGCTTGGCTGGCGGAAGAGCGCGGCGTGCCGTTTGTCCCCGGAAATACTATCGAATAAATAGCTGCAAACGCTTACTGGGTAAGCGCTAGCAGCCAATTTAACTCAATTTTTTGTGCGGGGATCCCCGTGCGGCGCATCGTCGGGCGGCACATCGGCCGGCATGCGGAAGTCCTCGCTGGCCCAGGCGCCCAGGTCCTGCTGTTTGCAGCGTTCGCTGCAAAACGGCCGCCACGGGTTGGCCGGGCTGTACAGGCTGGCACCGCCGCATGCCGGGCAGGTCACCAGGCGGGTTTTGGGAGCTTCGGCGGGATTGGTCATGGGCCTTCTGCGGCGGCGTTCAGGCGCACAGCGTTAGCTCGAAGCTGGTGTCCTGCGTGCATGCCGTGGCATGTTCGCCCGGCTGCTCGCGCATCAGCCGCACCGAGACCATCAGCCGGTTGCCGCTGATCTCGGGGATCACTTCAAGGGCCGGGTCGATGCGCAGGCGCAGCAACTGGAAGCTGCGTCCCTGCGGCAGCGTCTGCTGCAATTGCCCGCGTTCGGCCACCATTTTTTGCGGCACGCCGGAATCGCGCAGCAGCTGGAGCAGCAGGAACACCGCCTCGGCCAAGGGCGCCAAGGTCGAAGCCCAGGCCGTCAGGGCCTGCTGGCGCTCGGCGGGAGGCCGGTGTTGCCAGGCAGCGTACGCTGGCAGGTCGAAACCGCAGGTTCCGCCTGGAATGCCCACGCGGCTGCGGATGGCCATCAGCCATTCGTTTTCGGTCAGCGACTGGCCGGCCTTGCCGGCCTGCGCATTGAGCGCGGCAAAACAGGCGTCGAGTTGGTGGACCACGCTGTCCAGCGCGTCCAGCGAAATGGACGGGTTGCTGCGGTAACCATCGAGCAGAAGGCGCTGCTTCTCCAGGTCCTTCATGACGTCGGACTTGAGGTCGGCGCGCGCCGCGACGTCCATCACTTCGAAAATGGTGGTGAGCGCGAAATGGTGGTCCAGCGGATGCTCGCGGGCGATCAGAACGCCCAGGCGGCGAAACAGGTGCTCAAGCCGCAGGTAGGTGCGGATGCGCTCGTTGAAAGGGTATTCGTACAGGATCACGCGGCCGGACGGTTGGGGTTGCGGTGGGGGAGGCGGGCCAATGGAATCATAGCCCGAAGCTTCGGGCGAGCGACCGGACCTGGGCTTCGAGCGACGCCAGCGAGAGGCCATCGTTGAACAGCACCGCGTCGGCGGCGCGGAGTCGTTCTGTGCGGCTGGCTTGCGCATCCATGATGCCTTGCACGTGCGCGCGGGGCAAGCCATTGCGCTGCGCCACACGCTCGATTTGCGTCTCCGGCCGGCAATCGACGACCACCACGGCGTCCAGCGCGGCCGCCCAACGCCCCGACTCGACGAGCAGCGGAATGTCGAGGACCAGCAGGCGCGCACCCGCCTGGAGCGCTGCCTGGGACTGCTGGGCAATGCCGCGCAGCACGATGGGATGGACGATGGCCTCCAGCCGCGCGCGGGCGGAGGGATCGGAAAACACACTTTGCCGCATGCGCGCACGGTCCAGGGCGCCGGATGCATCGATGTAGTCGTTGCCAAACGCCTGCGCAATCAGCGGCACGGCGGATCCGCCGCTGGCGGTGCTGGCGCGCGACAAGGCGTCGGCGTCGATGAGCGCTGCCCCGAGGGCCGCCAGCATGGTGCCCACGGTGCTTTTCCCGCTGCCTATGCCGCCCGTCAGGCCGATGCGCAGCGCTTGGTCCGTCCCCCGGCTCATGGGCTGAGGGGGCCCAGGATCGCGCGCTGCACGGTGTCGGGACCGACAAGGAGCGCGGTCAGGCCGGCACCTACCAGGAATGGGCCGAACGGGACGTAGCCGCCCGGGCGCAACCGGCTGGCAAACTTGAGGACGATCCCGACGCACGCACCGACCACGGATGCCATCAATATCAATGGAACCAGCGCTTGCCAGCCGAACCAGGCTCCCAGGGCCGCAAAAAGCTTGAAGTCGCCGTACCCCATGCCTTCCTTGCCGGTGGCCAGCTTGAAGCCCCAATAGACCAGCCACAGTGAAAGGTAGCCCGCAGCAGCACCCGTGACGGCATGGACCAGCGGGACTTGTATCCACCCCGCGGCCGAGGCGAGCAGGCCGGCCCACAGGAGGGGCAGGGTCAGGCTGTCGGGCAGCAGCGTCGTATCCCAATCGATGAACGCCATGGCCAACAGGGCTGCGCAGAACATCGCCCAGGCGGCGCCGGTTGCGCCGAGTCCGAAGCGCAGCCCGCAATAGAAGAACAGCCCGCCCGTGAGCAACTCCACCAAGGGGTAGCGCAGGCTGATGCCCGCCCGACAAGCAGAGCATTTGCCACCAAGCGCAAGATAGCTCAGCACCGGAATGTTCTCGTACCAGCGCAACTGGTGGCCGCAGGACTGGCAGCGCGAACGCGGCAGCATGAGGTTGAACGGTTCGGCCGGCGCAAGGTCCGCGGCGGGCTCAGGGCCCGCGCGGGACGCAGCGTATTCGGCGACCTCCTGCTCCCATTGCCGCTCCATCATGCGGGGGAGCCGGTAGATCACCACATTGAGAAAACTGCCGATCAGCAGCCCCAGGAGCCCGGCGGCGCTGGCGCCCCACCACGCCTCCGGCGCCATCAAACGACCTGGCCGAGCTTGAAGATCGGCAGATACATCGACACCACGATGCCGCCGATGAGGGTGCCCAGGAACACGATGATGATGGGCTCCATGAGGCTCGAGAGCCCGGCCACCATGTCATCGACTTCCTGTTCGTAGAAATCCGCTGCCTTGCCCAACATGTGGTCGATGGAACCCGACTCTTCACCGATGGCGCACATCTGCAGCACCATGGAGGGGAAGACGTTCGCGTTGGTCATTGCCGCAGTGAGGCTGGTGCCGGTGGAAACTTCCTGCTGGATCTTGTCGGTCGCCATGGCATACACCGCGTTGCCGGAGGCTCCGCCCACCGAATCCAGGGCTTCCACCAGAGGCACCCCAGCCGCGAACATGGTGGACAGCGTGCGCGTCCAGCGGGCGATGGCCGACTTGTTGATCAAATCGCCAAAAATAGGAACCTTCAGCAAGGCACGGTCCATGAAGACCTGCATTTTTTCGTTGCGCCGCCACGCCTGCATGAAGAAATAAAACCCGCCGCCAATTACGCCGAATATCAGCCACCACCATTTGACGAAGACGTCGCTGATGCCCATGACGAACAAGGTCGGTGCGGGAAGGTCGGCGCCAAAGGAAGTAAATACCTGTTTGAAGGCAGGAATCACGAAAATCATGATCACGGTGACCACGACAAACGCAACGATGATGACCGAAATGGGATACATCAAGGCCGACCGAATCTTGGATTTGATGGCCTCGGTTTTTTCCATGTAGGTCGCCAACCGGTCCAGCAAGGCTTCCAGGATACCGGCCGCTTCACCCGCCTCTACCAGATTGCAGTAGAGGCTATCGAAATACATGGGGTATTTGCGGAACGCCCCATTGAGCGAGGTGCCGGTTTCCACGTCGCTGCGGATTTCATTGAGGAGCTTGCCAACGCTGACATTGGCATTGCCGCGCCCGACAATATCGAAAGCCTGCAACAACGGCACGCCGGCCTTCATCATCGTCGCCATCTGGCGGGTGAACAGGGCGATGTCCTTGGGCTTGATCTTCTTGCCCGAGCGCAATTTCCGCTTCTTGATTTTGACGGGGAGAACGCCTTGGCGCCGCAGGGTCGCCTGGACCTGGTTTTCGCCCATGGCGCGGATTTCGCCCCGGACGATTTTGCCGTTGCGGTCCTTGCCTTCCCATTCGTAGACGAAGTCCTTGACGTCTCGGGCAGATGCTGCAGTCGCCATTGGGTTCCCTGTGTGTACGTTGTTTTAAAGGTTGGTGACCGCCAGCACTTCCTCTAGCGAAGTCATGCCCATCCTGGCTTTGTGCAATCCGGATTCGCGCAGTGAGCGCACGCCTTCCGCTTTCGCCTGGGCGGCGATTTCCAGCGCACTGCCGTCGCGCAAGATGATTCGCTGGATTTCCTCGCTTACCGGCATCACCTGGTAAATGCCCACCCGGCCTTTGTAGCCGTTGTTGCACGCGGAGCATCCGACGGGCTTGTACGGCACCCAGGAGCCATCGATATCCTCTTCCGCATAGCCGGCGTCGAGCAAAGCTTCGTGGGGGACATCCGCTGGCTCCTTGCACTGCGGGCAAAGGCGCCGTGCCAAGCGCTGGGCGGTGATCAGGATCACGCTGGAGGCGATGTTGAAGGGCGCGATTCCCATGTTGCGCATGCGCGTCAGTGTGGTGGGCGCATCGTTGGTGTGCAAGGTGGAAAGTACCAAGTGGCCCGTCTGGGCGGCTTTTATGGAAATATCGGCGGTTTCCAGGTCGCGGATTTCCCCCACCATGATGATGTCGGGATCCTGGCGCAGAAAGGCCTTCAGTGCCACGGCGAAGGTGAGTCCCGCGCGTTCATTGACATTGACCTGGTTGACCCCTGGAAGGTTGATTTCCGACGGGTCTTCCGCGGTGGCGATATTCACCCCGGGCTTGTTGAGCAGGTTCAAGCAGGTGTAGAGAGACACCGTTTTCCCCGAACCGGTAGGGCCCGTGACGAGAATCATCCCGTACGGCCTTTCAATGGCTCTGAGTAAACGTTCTTTTTCTTCCGGTTCGTAGCCCAGCGCCTCGATCCCCATTTTGGCGCTGCTCGGATCCAGAATACGGATCACGATTTTCTCGCCGAACAGTGTCGGAAGCGTGCTGACCCGAAAATCGATCACGCGGTCCGGCCCTACTTTGAGCTTCATCCGCCCATCCTGCGGGACGCGCTTTTCCGAAATATCCAGGCGGGAAATGACCTTGATGCGCGAAGCGAGCTTGTCCTTGATGGCGATAGGGGGCGAAGCGATCTCACGCAATTCGCCGTCGACCCGAAAGCGGACGCGGTAGTGGTGTTCGTAGGGTTCAAAATGCAGGTCGGAGGCACGCATATTGAATGCGTCAAGCAGCATCTTGTGCAGAAACTTGACGATGGGGGCGTCTTCTACATCCGTCGCGGCGTCGCTTGCTTCGGCCTCGGTTTCAACCGAGGCATCTTCGAATTCGAAATCTCCCGCACCCGCATAGGAGTCCATCGCTTCGCCGGTCGATTTGGTGTTGGCATCGATCAGATGGACGAGTTTGTCGTATTCCGCGATAACCCAATCGACCCCCAACTGGGTGGTGAACTTGATTTTCTCAGCTGCTTCCTGGTCGGTGGGATCCGCCGTGGCGACAATCAGTCGGTTGTTGCGCTTGCTGAGCACGACCACGCGGTAGGTCTGGCAAATTTTTGCATCGAGCAAATCACGCGGCAGGCGAAGCGGGTCGATGGCATTGAGATCGAGCAGCGGAGCACCAAAAACCGACGAAACCGTATGGGCCAGATCGCTGGCCGATACTGCCCCAGCACCGGTCACTTCGGCAATGAAACTGTTGCGCGAGGCCTGTGCTTTGCGTGCGATATCCTCGGCCGCTTTCTGCGTCAGCTTGCCAGCCGAAATAAGGGCTCTCCCCAAGCCGGGCAAAGCTATCGAAGCGGCATCTTTCTGAGCAATATCAACAGCAGCCATACAGGCAAGGGCCCCATGAGAAATCGACAATCATCCTATCATCGCCGATCGCCCCTGGCCTGTAAATTGAGTGGGCGGCCGCCCATCAACCCGGCGGCAATAAAAAAGCCCTGGGGCAGATAGCGCCAGGGCGGGTTCATTTACTCATTGCTGGTCGGGGTGAGAGGATTCGAACCTCCGGCCTCTACGTCCCGAACGTAGCGCTCTACCAGGCTAAGCTACACCCCGATTCAATCGCACGGAACCGCCGGGTTAGGTCCGGCGCCCGAGCAACTGAGCCGCTAATTGTAGCAAACTGGATCGGTGTTCATTGGCAGGGAAAGAGTCGAGAGCCGTCATGGCGCGCTCGGCCTCGGCGGCCGCCACGGCGCGGGCCACTTCCAACGCGCCGGTGTCCCGAACGATCTGGACGATCGCGTCCAGCTGATCGGTGCTGCCGGATTCGATGGCCTTGCGAATGAGCGCACTGTCGGTGGCGTTCGCACGCTGCATGGCGGCAATCAATGGCAGAGTGGCCTTGCCTTCCCGAAGATCATCGCCCAGGTTCTTGCCCATTTCCGATGCGGCGCCGTCGTAGTCGAGCACATCGTCGATGATCTGAAAGGCGGTGCCGAGCGCCTGGCCGTAGGTGGCGCAAGCGTCTTCCGTTGCTGGGTCGGCCTTCGCCAGGATCGCGGCCAGGCGGGCGCTGGCCTCGAACAACTTGGCTGTCTTCGACCGAATCACATGCAGGTAGCTTGCCTCGTCCAGGGAGGCGTCGTGCATGTTCATCAACTGTAGAACTTCCCCCTCAGCGATCACATTGGTGGCATTGGCCAGGATTTCCATGATGCGCATATCGCCCACGTCGACCATCATCTGGAAGGCGCGCGAGTACAGGAAATCGCCGACGAGGACGCTGGCGGGGTTACCAAAGGTTTCATTTGCTGTGGCATTGCCGCGACGCAAGGTGGATTCGTCGACCACGTCGTCGTGCAGCAAGGTCGCGGTATGGATGAACTCCACGACGGCGGCCAGCGTGAAGCGCGCGCGGTCCTGGACATCCAGGGCGCCGCACATGAGCAACAGCAGTGCCGGACGCAGCCGCTTGCCGCCGGCCTGGATGATGTACTGCGATACTTGGGCCACCAACGGAACGCCCGACTGCAGGCGCTCGACAATGACTTGGTCCACTTCTTGCATATCGCCCGCGACCAAGGCCAGCGGAGAGGAATGAAGTCCCGCCGCAGGGGCGGGAGCGGAAGCGGTCGGGGTGGAAATTGCGGGCACACGGGAATTATAGGAACGTCCCGGCGCGCTAAAACGCGCTTTCCCAAGGACCGGCGGCAGACGGCTTGCGCAATTTGGCGCACTACCGGGGGTGGCAAATGCCCCATCTTTCGTAGTACACTCTACGGTTCTGCAGAAATTCGTCTGCGGAAGGTCTGGGGGTGGTGATTGCTACTCCCGTTTTCAGACTCAAGAGGTCAACATGTACGCGGTCATAAAAACCGGTGGCAAGCAGTATCGCGTTGCTTCCGGCGAAAAAATTAAAGTAGAACAGATTGCTGCGGACGTAGGCCAGGAAATCGTGATCGACCAGGTTCTGGCCGTCGG
>MEDL01000136.1 GCA_001724785.1 Acidovorax sp. SCN 68-22
ACCATCCTCGGCCCCGAGATGAAGTCCACCGGCGAAGTCATGGGCGTGGGCAAGACCTTCGGCGAGGCCTTCGTCAAGAGCCAGCTCGGCGCCGGCACCAAGCTGCCGACTTCGGGCAAGGTGTTCCTGACCGTGAAGAACGCCGACAAGCCGCGCGCCGTGGACATCGCGCGCCAGCTCGTCGCGCTGGGCTTTGAACTGGTCGCCACCAAGGGCACGGCCGCCGCCATCGAGGCGGCCGGCGTGCCGGTCAAGGTGGTGAACAAGGTGACCGAGGGCCGTCCGCACATCGTGGACATGATCAAGAACAACGAGATCGTCATGGTCATCAACACGGTGGAAGAGCGCCGTAATGCCATCGCCGACTCGCGCGCCATCCGCACCAGCTCGCTGCTGGCGCGCGTGACCACGTTCACCACCATCTTCGGCGCCGAGGCGGCCGTGGAAGGCATGCAGCACATGAACCAGCTCGACGTGATTTCGGTGCAGGAGATGCATGCCCAGCTCCTGGCCTGAGCGGATCTAATCGCGGCATAATGGCCGCCTGAACCAACACCGCCGCGCGGCAACGTGCGGCGGTTTGCTTTTGGGCGATGCCGCAAGCCCCTCGGGGCCGTGGAACGCCGCAACCGGCCGCGCCCGACGCGCGGCACCCCCACCAATGGAGACTGACCGAATGGCCACCATTCCCATTACCAAGCGCGGCGCCGAGAAGCTCAAGGCCGAACTGCACCGCCTCAAGACCGTGGACCGCCCCGCGGTGATCGCCGCCATCGCCGAAGCGCGTGCCCAGGGCGACCTGAGCGAGAACGCCGAATACGACGCCGCCAAGGACCGCCAGGGCTTCATCGAAGGTCGCATCCAGGAAATCGAGGGCAAGCTCTCGGCCGCGCAGGTCATCGACCCGAGCACCCTGGACGCCGAGGGCCGCGTGGTCTTCGGCGCCACCGTGAAGCTCGAAGAGGAAGACACCGGCGAAGCCGTCACCTACCAGATCGTCGGCGAGGACGAGGCCGACCTGAAGCAGGGCCTGATCAACATCGGCAGCCCGATCGCCCGTGCCCTGATCGGCAAGGTCGAGGGCGACACCGCCGAGGTACAGGCGCCGGGCGGCGTGCGCCACTACGAAATCGTCGGCGTTAGCTACGCCTGAGCCGCATGCGCCAGCGCCTGCCCATGCTCCTGGCAGCCCTGTGGTGGGGCAGCCTCACGACAATCGGCGCGCTGGTGGTGCCGCTGCTGTTCGTGCACCTGGCCACGCCGGCCGTGGCCGGCCACATGGCGGCGCGCCTGTTTGCCGCGCAGACCTGGGTGTCGCTCGGCTGCGGCTTGGTCCTGCTCATGATTTCCCGGCCAAAAGGGGCTTCGGCGCAATACCCATGGGCACGGGCAGCTATGGTTTTCATACTGGGTGGTATGGTCCTGGCGATCCTGCTGCAGTTTGGCGTGGCGCCGCGCATCGAGGCGCGGCAGGACCTGCGCCTGTGGCACAGCGCGGGCTCGGTGATGTTCGGCCTGCAGTGGCTGTGCGCGCTCGGCGTGCTCTGGTGCACCGCTGCGCCGGAACGCCCCTGAAGCGCCCGCTACTCGCGCCAGTGCTCTGCCACCCAGGCGGCGGGGCGGATGAAGCGCAAACGCCGGTTGCGCCGGCCGGCCAGGGCGTCGGGCGGGTTGCATTCGCCGTGGAAGATCACCACGCGTGCGCCCTCCGGCACGTAGGGCGGCCGCCAGTAGTTCGTCGGCCAGGCGGGAATGCAGTGGTATTTGAAGCTCGGGCACCACGCTTGCGGCCAATAGGCCAGTTTTCCCTGGCGGTGCAGGAAGTCGGACAAATAGGCCTGTTCGTTGCGAAACCGCTGGCGGATCTCCTGCACGTGCGTGCGGAAGTAGTCGAGCACGTCCGGGTGGGCGCCGAGCTCGAAGCGGTACACCGAGGAGTTGCCGGTGATGCGCCACGGCCGCTTGTAGTCGTGGATGATGAGAAATTCGCCCGGCTGCGTGAAAAACGCGTCCAGGCTGCCCGTTACTACCACGTCGACGTCCAGGAACAGCGCCGTGCCGCGCAGGCCGTGCAGGTCGGCGGCGAAGGTGGCGAGCTTGTTCCAGCCGCGCTCGGGGATGCCGGGTGGCAGGTCCAGCGGGGGAATCGGCAGGCAGCGCACCTCGCTGCGGATGCCCGCCGCGTCGTCCGTCAGGCAAATGAACCGGAAGTCGCCGGTCAGGTGCCGGCGCACCATGGCGTAGAGCCTGTTGACGTATTCGGGCCCGTACTTGGTGCCCCACTTCATGCAGAGGATGTGGCGCTCGGGGCCCGCCGGGCGGGCAGTGGGGGCCGCCGTCACGGCGCCTGGCGCTTCTTGATCGAGACCGGGCCGCGCTTCTTGGCGCGCTTGATCTGCCCGCCGGGCGTGAGCCGCTGGTTGCCGAGCACGCGCAACTGCTTGATTTCCGGACGCTGGCCGCCGCGCTTGCTGTATTTCAGCACCTTGACGTCGCGCGGGCCGGGCAGGCGGTCTTCGTCGGGCGTTTTGGCCTTCTCGGGTTGCGGGCGCCACAGCACCAGAAGCTTGCCGATGTGCTGCACCGGCGCCGCGCCCAACTCGGCCGCCAGCTCCTGGTGCATGAGTTCGCGCGCCGCGCGGTCGTCGCTGAAGACGCGGATCTTGATCAGGCCGTGGGCGTCGAGCGCAGCGTCGATTTCCTTGCGCACGGCCGGTGTCACGCCGTCGCCGCCCACCATCACCACGGGGTGCAGGTGGTGCGCCTGGGCGCGCAGTTCGCGGCGCTCGGCCGAATGGAGTTCTATTTGGGGCATGGCCGTATTATCCGGCCAGGAACAGGCAAGCATGAAAGTCAAAACCCAGAGCAAGAAGGTCAACAAGGCCTGGCTCAACGACCACGTCAACGACACCTACGTCAAGCTGGCGCAGCACGAGGGCTACCGCGCCCGGGCGGCGTACAAGCTCAAGGAAATCGACGAGCAGTTCGGCCTGGTGTGCCCCGGCGCCGTGGTGGTGGACCTGGGCAGCGCGCCCGGTGCCTGGAGCCAGTACCTGCGCCGGCGCATGGGCGCGGCGCCGCAGGGGAAGGCGGCGGGCGCGATCCTGGCGCTCGACCTCCTGCCGATGGAGCCGATAGAAGGCGTGCAGTACCTGCAGGGGGATTTCCGCGACGAGGCGGTGCTGGCGCAGCTGGAGAGCGCGCTGGCGGGCCGCAAGTGCGACCTGGTGGTGTCCGACATGGCGCCCAACCTCTCGGGCATCGCGTCCACCGACGCCGCGCGCATTTCCCATCTGGTGGAATTGGCGCTCGATTTCGCCCGCGCCCACCTCCAACCGCAAGGCGCCCTGGTGGCCAAAGTGTTCCACGGCGGGGGCTACGACGCCCTGGTACAGGCCTTCCGGGCGCAGTTCCGGGTCGTCAAGCCCGTCAAGCCCAAGGCCTCGCGCGACAAATCTTCGGAAACTTTTTTGGTCGGAATCGGCCTCAAAGCTTGAGAAACCGCACCGCGGCAATGGCCGGCTTCCTGACAGCGCAGGGGCGGCCGGCCTTGAAAGGCCTAAAATTGCCGTTATCTGGGTCTAACCAACCCCGCCAATTCCTCTGGAGTCCCGCTTGAACAATCAGTGGTTTTCGAAAGTCGCCGTGTGGCTTGTCATCGCCATGGTGCTTTTTACGGTGTTCAAACAATTTGACACCCGTGTGGGCGCGTCGGCCGGCCATGTAGGCTACTCCGAATTCCTGAGCGAGGTGCGCAACAACCGCATCAAGAGCGCCACCATCCAGGAAGGGCAGGGCGGCACCGAGATCGTCGCCATCACCAACGACGACCGCCGCATCCGCACCACCGCCACCTACCTCGACCGGGGGCTGGTGGGCGACCTGATCAACAACGACGTCAAGTTCGACGTCAAGCCGCGCGAGGAGGGCTCCCTCCTCATGACCCTGCTGGTCAGCTGGGGCCCCATGCTCCTGCTCATCGGCGTCTGGGTGTACTTCATGCGCCAGATGCAGGGCGGCGGCAAGGGCGGCGCCTTCAGCTTCGGCAAGAGCAAGGCGCGCATGATGGACGAGAACAACAACACCGTGACCTTCGCCGACGTCGCCGGCTGCGACGAGGCCAAGGAAGAGGTGAAGGAAGTCGTCGATTTCCTGAAGGACCCGCAGCGCTTCCAGAAGCTCGGCGGCCGCATTCCGCGCGGCCTGCTGCTGGTGGGGCCTCCGGGCACCGGCAAGACCCTGCTGGCCAAGTCCATCGCCGGCGAGGCCAAGGTCCCCTTCTTCAGCATCTCGGGTTCCGACTTCGTGGAAATGTTCGTCGGCGTGGGCGCGGCGCGCGTGCGCGACATGTTCGAGAACGCCAAGAAGAACGCCCCCTGCATCATCTTCATCGATGAAATCGACGCCGTCGGCCGCCAGCGTGGCGCCGGCCTGGGCGGCGGCAACGACGAGCGGGAGCAGACGCTCAACCAGATGCTGGTCGAGATGGACGGCTTCGAGACCAACCTCGGCGTCATCGTGGTGGCCGCCACCAACCGGCCCGACATCCTGGATGCCGCCTTGCTGCGCCCCGGCCGCTTCGACCGCCAGGTGTACGTCACGCTGCCCGACATCCGTGGCCGCGAGCAGATCCTCACCGTGCACATGCGCAAGATCCCGGTCAGCCAGGACGTCAACCCGGCCGTGATCGCCCGGGGCACGCCCGGCATGTCCGGCGCCGACCTCGCCAACCTGTGCAACGAAGCCGCCCTCATGGCCGCGCGGCGCAATGCCCGCACCGTCGAGATGCAGGATTTCGAGCGCGCCAAGGACAAGATCCTCATGGGCCCGGAGCGCAAGAGCATGGTCATGCCCGAGGAAGAGCGCCGCAACACGGCCTACCACGAAGCCGGCCACGCGCTCATTGGCAAGCTGCTGCCCAAGTGCGATCCGGTGCACAAGGTCACCATCATCCCGCGCGGCCGCGCGCTGGGCGTGACCATGAGCCTGCCCGAGAAGGACCGCTACTCCTACGACAAGGAGTACATGCTCAACCAGATCAGCATGCTCTTCGGCGGCCGCATTGCCGAGGAAGTGTTCATGGACCAGATGACCACCGGCGCGAGCAACGACTTCGAGCGCGCCACGTCGATCGCGCGCGACATGGTCACGCGCTACGGCATGACCGACGCGCTCGGCCCCATGGTCTATGCGGAGAACGAAGGCGAGGTCTTCCTGGGCCGCTCCGTCACCAAGACCACGACCATGAGCGAATCGACCATGCAGAAGGTTGACCAGGAAGTGCGCAAGATCATCGACGAGCAGTACGCCCTGGCGCGCAAGCTCATCGAAGACAACCAGGACAAGATGCACGCCATGGCCAAGGCGCTGCTGGAATGGGAAACCATCGATTCCGAGCAGCTGGACGACATCATGGCGAACAAGCCGCCGCGCCCGCCCAAGGACTGGACGCCGCGCACCCCATCCTCCGGCGGTGACGGCCCGAGCGGCGGTACGCCCGCGGTGGCACCCGAGGCAGCGCCCACGGCGGCCTGATGCGGCCAAGGTAACCAAGAATTGAACGGGGCGAGAGCCCCGTTTCTTCGTTTTCCGCTCTGCGCTTTTTCCCTCCCCATGCTCTGGCACACCAGCCGCTTCGCCATCGATCTGGACCGCCCCCAGGTGATGGGCATCGTCAACACCACGCCCGACTCGTTCTCCGACGGTGGCCGGCACGCCGGTCCGGGCGCCGCGCTGCGCCATTGCGAGGCGCTGCTGCGCGACGGCGCCGATCTGCTCGACATTGGTGGCGAATCCACCCGTCCCGGCAGCCCGCCGGTACCGGTGGAGGAAGAACTCGCGCGCGTGCTTCCCGTGGTGCGCGGCGCCGTCGGCCTGGGGGTTCCGGTGTCGGTCGATACCTCCAAGCCCGAGGTCATGCGCGCCGTGCTCGACCTGGGCGCCGATATCGTCAACGACGTCTGGGCGCTGCGGCGCGGCGATGCGGCCGCGGTGGTCGCGGCCCACCCGTCTTGCGGCATCTGCTTGATGCACATGCACGGCGAGCCCGGCAGCATGCAGGTGGCCCCCATGGAAGGCGATGCGCTGCCGCAGGTGCTCTCATTTCTAGAGCGTCATGCCGAGGCACTGCAAGCGCTGGGTGTAAAAAAGACTCGAATTTTGCTCGACCCAGGCATCGGCTTTGGCAAGATGGTGGCACAGAACTTCGCGCTCCTGGCGCGCCAGCGCGCGTTGCTCGCGCCGGGCTACGGGCTGCTGGCCGGGTGGTCGCGCAAGTCCGCCCTGGGCGCGGCGACGGGGCTGGAAGTCGGCGAGCGCCTGATCCCCAGCGTCGCGGCGGCCCTGCTGGCGGTCGAGCGCGGCGCGCACGTGGTGCGCGTGCACGACGTGCGCGAAACCGTGCAGGCCCTCGCCGTCTGGCGCGCGGCGCAATAACAAACACCAGGACAACACAGGGAGAACCCATGGAGCGAGAGTATTTCGGTACCGATGGCATTCGCGGCACGGTCGGTCAGCCGCCCATCACGCCCGACTTCATGCTGCGCCTGGGGCACGCCGTCGGGCGCGTGCTCAAGCGCAGCGAGGAGCGCCCCACGGTGCTCATCGGCAAGGACACGCGTATTTCCGGCTACATGCTGGAGAGCGCGCTCGAATCGGGGTTCAATTCCGCCGGCGTCGACGTGGTGCTGCTCGGCCCGCTGCCGACCCCCGCCGTGGCCTACCTGACACGCGCCCAGCGCGCCAGCCTGGGCGTGGTCATCAGCGCCAGCCACAACCCGTTTGCCGACAACGGCATCAAGTTCTTCAGCGCCCAGGGCAGCAAGCTGACCGACCGCTGGGAGCTCGATGTCGAGGAAGCGCTGCGCGAGCCGCCCGCGTGGGCCGATTCGGCCTCGCTCGGCAAGGCGCGCCGGCTGGACGATGCGCCCGGGCGCTACATCGAGTTCTGCAAGAGCACGCTGGACCACGACCTGACGCTCAAGGGCCTGACCATCGTTGTCGATGCCGCGCACGGTGCGGCCTACCAGGTGGCGCCCAAGGTGTTCCATGAACTCGGTGCCGACGTGATCGCCATGGGTTGTGCGCCCGATGGCCTGAACATCAACCACGAGGTCGGCGCCACGCACCCCGACGCCCTGGTGCGCGCCGTGCGCGCCAACCACGCCGACTACGGCATCGCGCTCGACGGCGACGCCGACCGCCTGCAGATGGTGGACGCGGCCGGGCGCCTGTACAACGGCGATGAGCTGCTCTACCTCATGGCGCGCGAGCGCATGGGGCAGGGCGAGTTCGTGCCCGGCGTCGTCGGCACCCTGATGACCAACATGGCCGTCGAAGTCGCGCTGGCCGAGCGCGGCGTGAAGCTCGTGCGCGCCAAGGTGGGCGACCGCTACGTGCTCGAAGAGCTGGCCCAGCGCGGCTGGCTGCTCGGCGGCGAAGGCTCGGGCCACCTGCTGGCGCTCGACAAGCAGACCACCGGCGACGG
>MEDL01000137.1 GCA_001724785.1 Acidovorax sp. SCN 68-22
TTCGGTCATGGTGGGTTTCCTTCTTTCTGAATCTGTGGAAGCGATAGGCAAGATGGCGGAAAGCGGCTGGCGGCGTGTGCTACAGCGTACGGCTGATGATTTCCTTCATGATTTCGTTGGCGCCACCGTAGATGCGCGCGACGCGCGCATCCGCATAGGCGCGGGCAATCGGGTACTCCCACATGTAGCCGAAGCCGCCGAACATCTGCAGGCATTGATCGATCACCTTGCAGTGCAGGTCGGTGGTCCAGTACTTGGCCATCGCGGCGGTGGCGGCATCAAGCTGACCATCCATCAGCAGGCCGAGCAGGCGGTCGACAAAGACCTGTGCGATCTGCACCTCGGTTTTCATTTCGGCGAGCTTGAAGCGGTTGTGCTGGAAATCGATCACGCGCTGGCCGAAGGCCTTGCGATCCTTGGTGTAGGCCAGCGTCCATTCGAGCGCGGCCTCGGCGCCCGCCACCGCGCCGATGGCGATCTGCATGCGCTCCCAGGCCAGTTCCTGCATCAGCAGGAAAAAGCCCTTGCCCTCGCCGCCGAGGATGTTGCTGACCGGCACGCGCATGTCTTCGAAGAAGAGTTCCGAGGTGTCCTGCGCCTTCATGCCGATCTTTTCGAGGTTGCGCCCGCGCGTGAAGCCGGGGCGATGGGTCTCAACCAGCACCAGCGAGGTACCCTTGGCACCTTGCGTCGGGTCGGTCTTGGCGACAACGATCACCAGGTCGGCGTTCTGGCCATTGGTGATGAAGGTCTTTTGACCATTGATCACCAGTTCGTCGCCGTCACGGACCGCGCTGGTGCGCACGCTTTGCAGGTCGCTTCCTGCGCCCGGCTCGGTCATGGCGATGGCGCCAATCACCTCGCCGGTGGCCATTTTCGGCAGCCAGCTGTGCTTTTGCTCCTCGGTGCCGTAGGCCAGGATGTAAGGTGCCACGATGTCGGAGTGCAGGCCGAAGCCGATCCCGCTCGTGCCAGCGCGCGCGACTTCCTCGATCAGCACGGCACTGTGCAGGCGCGTGCCGCCACCGCCGCCGTATTGCTCGGGTATGGCGGGGCACAGCAGGCCCGCGGCGCCGGCCTTGCGCCAGACGGCGCGCGGCACGATGCCATAGGTTTCCCAGCCAGCGTGATGGGGGATGACCTCTTCTTCCAGAAAGCGGCGGGCCTGGTCCCGGAAGAGTTCGTGTTCTTCACCGAAGAGGGTGCGGTTGAGCATGGGCCTGTCCTTGAAGTTAGATTGAGATTGACACTGGCATGGCCGACGGCTGCGAAGAGTGGCTCGTCCACGCGGGACGGCGCCGGAAGCACCCAGCACGCGATGGATAAGACCATCAACCAAACGCTTGTTAGATGATATAGTATATGGCATGACGAAGAAGCAAGACAACCCACTCCCGCGCAGAGATGCGATCCTGGCGGCTGCGGCGAGTCGGTTCCGGCGACAGGGTTTCGAGCGCACCTCGGTGCGCGAGATTGCCCAGGCCATGGGCATGACTTCGGGTTCGATCTTCTACCACTTCGCCACCAAGGAGGAACTGCTGGTGGCGATCATGGAGGAGGGCGTTCGCGACATCATGCAGTCGGTGCGCGACGGGCTGGCTGGCGAGACGCGCCTGCCCGAGCGGCTGCTGTCGATGGTGCGCAGCCACCTGAAAGCTTTGCTGGGTACGAGGTTCGACGCCATGACCGTGCTGCTCTACGAGTGGCGCAGCCTTTCGCCGGCCGCGCAGACCCGGGTGATGGCAACGCGCGATGCCTACGAGGCCTTGTGGATGGTGCCGATCAGCGAGGCTGCGGCGCAGGGCTTGGTCGACACCGATGCCGTGCTGGTGCGCCAGACGGTGCTCGGCGCCCTCAACTGGACGGCGCAGTGGTACCGGCCTGGCGGGCGTCTGGACGTCGATGCGTTGGCGCAGCGCATGTACACGATGCTGTTTCCTCGTGTGGTCGCATCCGATGTGCAAGGTGCGGCATGCGCAAGTAGGTCGAAGGCTATCGGTACCCCTTCGGAGAGCCCGGGAGCAGGGCCGTCCGAAACAGTACCTTCTTTGAATTGAAAGCTAAACAGGAGAAAAGCAGCTATGAAATCGACCATGATGCAAGTGCCGCTCTCGCTCAATCATTTCCTGGAGCGGGCCAAGCTGTACCACCCGAAGGTGGAGATCGTATCGAGGATGCCCGACAAGTCCCTGCATCGCCATACCTACGCCGACTTCCACCGTCGGGCCAAGGGTCTGGCCGAGGCGCTGGTCAAGGCCGGCATCCAGCCCGGTGACCGGGTCGCAACCCTGATGTGGAACCATTACGCCCACCTCGAGTGCTACTTCGGCATTCCGGCGGCCGGCGCGGTGATGCATAACCTCAACTTGCGCCTGTTCCCGCACGACATTGCGTTCACCGTCAACCACGCCAAGGACCGTTTCCTGATCGTCGACGATGTTTTGCTGCCGTTGCTGGCGCAGTTCGCCAAGGATGTCAACTTCGAGCGCATCATTGTGGTGCCGCTGACAGGCAAGCCGGTGCCGCAGGGGTACGAGGACTATGAAGGCTTCATCGGTGGAGCGACTGATGACTTCAGATGTGTTGAAGTCGATGAAAACGCGCCCTGCGGCATGTGCTACACCTCGGGCACCACGGGCAGCCCCAAGGGTGTCGTCTATTCGCACCGCTCCACCGTGCTGCACACGCTCGTGGCGGCACTGCCAGGGGGGATCAACGTGTCGGGTACTGACACAGTGCTGCCGGTGGTGCCAATGTTCCACGCCAACGCATGGGGTTTGCCATTCGTCTCAACTTTCGTCGGTGCCAAGCTGGTGTTTCCCGGCCCGCACCTCGACTCAGAATCGCTGCTCGACTTGTACCAGCGCGAGCGGGTCACCGTCACCGGTGGTGTGCCCACCATCTGGTTGTCGCTGCTGCAAACGCTGCGCGCAAACCCGGGCAAGTACGACCTGGTGCCTGGCATGCGCATGATGGTGGGCGGCTCTGCGGCACCCGAATCCTTGTTCCGTGGTTTCGATGAGTTTGGTCTTGAAGTCGGCACTGCTTGGGGCATGACCGAGACTTCGCCGCTGGGTACCGTGTCCTCGCTCAAACCTTCCATGCGGGCACTGCCCAAGGAAGAGCAATATGCCTTCCGTATCAAGCAGGGCATGGCCGCGCCATTGGTTGAGATTCGGCTGGTCGGCGACAACGGTGAAGTACCGTGGGATGGGCGGTCGGTCGGCGAGATTCAGGTGCGTGGGCCATGGATTACCGGCTCTTATCACGATCTGCCCATCAACGAAAGCAGCTTTACTGCCGATGGCTGGCTGCGCACAGGTGATGTCGGCTGCATCGACTCCGAGGGTTTTCTGCAGTTGACCGATCGCACCAAGGATTTGATCAAGTCGGGCGGCGAATGGATTAGTTCGGTCGATCTGGAAAACGCCGTGATGGGGCATCCGGCGGTGCTGGAGGCAGCTGTGATCGCGGTGCCGCACCCGCGCTGGGCCGAGCGGCCGCTGGCGGTGGTGGTGTTGCGCCCTGGCATGAGTGCCACTGGGGAAGAGATTCGCGATCATCTGGCCAAGACGTTCGCCAAGTGGCAGTTGCCCGAAGGTTTCGCTTTCGTGAATGAAATCCCGCGTACTTCGACCGGCAAGTTCCTCAAGACCAAGCTGCGGGAGATGTACAAGGACTGGAAGTGGGAGTGAGCCGTGATTGAAGGGGCCGGCTTCGGGCTGCGTTCTTGCCGGTTTTGAATTGTTTATTTTTTAACCCTATGGAGATAAAGTGAAGATATTGGTCGCTGTCAAGCGGGTGCTGGACTACAACGTCAAGGCCCGCGTCAAGTCCGACGGTTCGGGAGTCGATCTCGCGAACCAGAAATTGTCCATGAACCCGTTCGACGAGATCGCCTGCGAAGAGGCGGTGCGCCTCAGGGAGGCCGGTGTCGCTTCTGAAGTGATCGTCGTGTCCTGTGGCCCGACCGCTTGCCAGGAGACGCTGCGCAGCGCGATGGCCATCGGCGCCGATCGCGCCGTGCTGGTTGAAACCGACGCCGCGCTCGAACCGCTCGCGGTGGCCAAGCTGATGCAGCATGTGGCCCAAAAAGAGGGCGTTCAGTTCGCCATCTTCGGCAAGCAGGCGATTGATGACGACGCTGGCCAGACTGGCCAAATGTTTGGCGCGCTGATGGGCTGGGCCCAAGCCAGCTTCGCCTCCAAGGTGCAGATCGGCGGCGACACCGCCACCATCACGCGCGAGATCGACGGCGGCCTGGAAACCCTGGCCATGAAGCTGCCGGCCGTGATCACGACCGACCTGCGCCTGAACGAGCCGCGCTTCATCACGCTGCCCAACATCATGAAGGCCAAGAAAAAGCCGATGGAGGTGATCAAGGCGGCCGAGCTCGGCATCGACATCGCGCCGCGCACCGTGACCCTGCACGTCAGCGAGCCGCCGACCCGCAAGGCCGGCATCAAGGTGGCCGACACGGCCGAACTCGTCAAACGACTCAAAGAAGAAGCGAAGGTGATCTGATGACAACCCTGATCATTGCGGAACACGACAACGCCGTACTCAAAGCGGCCACGCTGAACACGATTGCCGCGGCCACGCGCATCGGCGGCGACATCCATGTGCTGGTGGCGGGCCGCAACTGCGCTGCCGTGGCCCAGACTGCGGCGGCGGTTGCGGGCGTGAGCAAGGTGCTGCACGCCGACGCGGCGCACTACGAGGCCCATATGGCCGAGAGCCTGGCCGAGCTGGTGCGCTCACGCGTGCGCGCCGATGCGGGCTACACCCATGTGCTGGCACCGGCGACGGCCTTTGGCAAGAACGTGCTGCCGCGCGTGGCGGCCTTGCTGGACGCCTCCCAGGTGTCGGACGTGATCGCGATCGAGTCGCCCGACACCTTCCTGCGCCCGTTCTATGCCGGCAACGCGCTGGCCCGCGTGCAATCAAAGGATGCCATCAAGGTGCTGAGCATTCGCACCACCGCCTTCGACCCGGTCGGTTCGGGCGGCACGGCAGCGGTCGAGACGCTGGACGCGGCTGGCGATCTCGGCTTGACCACCCTGGTCGGGCGTGAGGTGGTGAAGCTGGAGCGCCCGGAACTCGCCGCTGCAACGGTCATCGTATCGGGCGGACGCGGACTGGGCGCGGCCGACAAGTTTCACGCCGTGCTGGAGCCGCTGGCCGACAAGCTTGGCGCGGCGATCGGCGCCTCGCGCGCCGCCGTCGACGCCGGCTACGCGCCCAACGACTACCAGGTCGGCCAGACCGGCAAGATCGTGGCACCCCAGTTGTACGTGGCGGTCGGCATCTCGGGCGCCATCCAGCACCTGGCCGGCATGAAGGACAGCAAGGTGATCGTTGCGATCAACAAGGACGCCGAAGCGCCGATCTTCCAGGTGGCCGACTATGGGCTGGTGGCGGATCTGTTCACAGCGGTGCCCGAATTGGTGACTGCGTTATAGGTCGCAGCGGATGCCGAGGTAAAGCAGAGGCCAGGCTTGTTCCTGGCAGGATGGTCGGCGGCACCGGTCAAACAATTCAAAATGCAGGAGACATCGATCATGAACCCATCAACCTCCGTCATCGCTGGTGTGCCATCCCCTGGCGCAATTGCCCGCGTGGCCATCGGCGACTTCCTGCGCCGCTCGGCAGCTCGAGACCGCGCCAAGACGGCGTTCGTGCTCGGCGATCAGCGCATGAGCTACGGTGAGCTCGATGAGCGCGTGACCCGCTGCGCCAATGCCTTGCTGGCCGCTGGCTTGGTGCGAGGTGACCGCGTGACCACGCTATGCAATAACTCGCTTGAGTTCCTGGTGGCCATGTTCGGCATCCATCGCGCCGGCCTGATCTGGGTGCCGATCAACACCGGCCTGGGGCTGGATGACGTTCGCTACATCATCGACCACTCTGAGGCGCGCTTCCTGCTTGTGGATGCCGCTCTGCTGGTGCGCCCGGAGTTGCGTGCAGCCATCGAGGCGCAGCCCGGTCGCGGATGGGTGCTGGAAGGCGAGGGGGCTGGGGCTTTCAGCAGCTTCGCTGCAGCGATTGCTGCGCAGTCTGCCACTGAGTCCGAGGTTGAAATTCATGACCGCGACGTAGCCCAGATCATGTACACCAGCGGAACCACCGGCCGCCCTAAGGGGGTGATGCAAAGCCATTTGTCGGTGGTGATGGCAGCGATGAACAACGCGCTTGAGTTGGGGGTGTGGCGCGATGCCGTGAACATTGCCGTGCTGCCCCTCTTTCATTGCGCCCAGCACACGCTGATGTGCGGTGTGCTGGCGGGCGGCGGCACGGTGATTGTGATGCGCGCTTTCGAACCCGCCGCCATGCTCGACGCCATCGAGCGTGAACGGGTGACCTTGCTGGTGGGCTTGCCGCTGATGCACCAGGCCATGCTCGATCATCCCTCGCGCCCGGGGCGAGACCTGTCGAGCCTGCGCATGTGCGTGTACGCCATGGCGCCCATGGCCGAGACCCTGCTGCGCCGCCTGATCGCCGAGTTCTGCCCGAATTACTCATTGGCCACCGGTCAGACCGAGATGTACCCGCTCACCATGGCCTTCCGGCCGGAAGAGCAGCTTAAACGCTTTGGTTCCTACTGGGGCGTCAGTGCATTGATCAACGACACGGCGGTGATGGACGACGCGGGCCAGCTGCTCGGCCCCGGCGAGGTCGGCGAGATCGTGCACCGCGGTCCGAACGTGATGGAGGGCTACTACAAAAATCCCGAAGCCACCGCTGAGGCACGCGCTTTCGGCTGGCACCACACCGGTGACCTAGGCATGTGGGTCGATGGCCAGATGATGTTCAGGGACCGCAAGAAGGACATGATCAAGACCGGCGGCGAAAACGTGCCGTCCATCAAGGTCGAGGCCACGTTGCTGCTCCACCCGGCGGTGGCCAATGTGGCGGCGGTTGGTTTGCCGCACCCGCGCTGGATCGAGGCGGTCACCGCCTTCGTGGTGCTCAAGCCAGGGGCGCAGGCCGACGAGGCCGAGTTGATCAACCACTGCAAGGAGCATCTCGGTGGCTTTGAGGTGCCCAAGGCGATCCGCATCGTCGATGCCTTGCCGATGACCTCCACCGGCAAGATTCAAAAGCATCCGCTGCGTGACAGCTATCGCGCCCTGTACGAGGACATTGAACGATAGGTGTCGGGAAGGTCATGGGGTGTGCAACACACGCCCGCGCCTGTGACCAGGCTGCTTGCAAGGCGTGCTTCGGCTTGCGGTCCTAACTAACCACCGTTCTATCAATATGTTCGCATGACGTTTATCGAAACCAGCCGGTTTCCGGCAGGCGCGGACAGTCGCCCTTGATCCTTGATCCTTG
>MEDL01000138.1 GCA_001724785.1 Acidovorax sp. SCN 68-22
GGGGCCTGCTGCGCTGCTGTATGGAATATCGCCGAACAGTGGTGTTGGCGGCGTCATCAATATCGTTCCGAAGCGTGCCTCGGCCGACCTGACGCGGCTCACGGGCAACTATTTATCAGGCGCGCAGGGAGGCGGACACCTCGATATCGCCCGGCGCTTCGGTGCGGATCGCCAGTTCGGCATACGGCTCAACGGCAGTCATCATCAGGGCAATACGCTCCTGGACAACCAGTTCCGCCAGGCGGATGTCGCTTCCGTGGCGCTCGACTATCAGGGCGAACGGTTTCGGGCAACGCTTGACGCCTTCGGCCAGTATGAGCGGTTCAAGGCCCCGTCACGTCCGTTCCTGGTTGCTGCCGGTGTTGCCGTGCCATCGGCGCCCAATGGCCGGCGCAACGTCACTCAACCCTGGGGCTGGTCGAAAATCAAGGACGCGGGGCTCCTGCTCAAGGCCGAATATGACCTGTCCGACGCGCTGACATTGTTCGCCAGTGTCGGCGGTGCCCACACGTGGGTGGATCGGCTATCCGATCAGACGCCGACAATTCTGAATGCCGCCGGCGATACCAATTCAGTACCCATGTTTTTCAGGTTCGGTATTGACCGCTCCAGCGCCGATGGCGGATTGCGTGCCCGGTTCAATACCGGTCCCATTCGTCACAATGTGACGCTTCAAGGCACCGGTTATCGCGATCGCCTGGAGCGAGGCTCCACCGCTGGCACAGCAGTATTGTCGAACATGTATTCCCCGATTGACCGTCCCGGTCAAGCCCTGGCCACGCCTGGTCTGATGAAAGTCTCGGAGACCGAATTCTATGGGGGGGCATTAACCGATACCGTGTCCATGGCCGAAGAGCGTATATTGCTCACCCTGGGCGTGCGCTTCCAGCAGGTCAGATCGGACAATTTCAGCTCAACAGGCGCCGTCACATCTTCCTATGATAAGGGGGCAATCACGCCGCTGGTGGGCCTGGTCGTGCGGCCCTGGAAAAACATCTCGATCTACGCCAATCGCATGGAAGGGCTTAGCAAGGGTGACATTGCTCCTCAGATCGCAGTCAATGCTGGCCAAGCTCTTGCCCCCTACAAAACTGAACAGCTTGAGGTCGGCGTCAAGGTCGATTACGGCCGCCTGATCACCACGTTGAGTCTCTTCCAGATCAAGAGGCCCAGTCCTCTGCTCATGGATAATGTCTTTTCCCTCACTGGCGAGCAGCGCAATCAAGGCGTGGAACTCGCCATGTTCGGCGAACCCGTGTCAGGGGTTCGGCTGCTGGGGGGTGTGACACTGGTGGATGGTGAATTAACGAAAACCGATAATCCCGCCACGCGGGGCAATAGAGCTGTCGGTGTGCCGATATTGCAAGCCAATATGGGTGCCGAATGGGACATGCCGTGGCTGCCCGGGTTCACCTTGACCGGCAATCTCGTCCACACCGGCAAGCGATATATCAACCAGACCAATACCCAGAGCGCGCCTTCCTGGACGACGTTTGACTTTGGCGCACGCTACAGTACCAAGGTGGCTGGAAAATCCACCATCATCCGCGCTAATCTGCTTAATGCATTCGATCGCAATTACTGGGCAGGCGTGGCTTCTTTCGGCACCTTGTCGCTCGGCACGCCGCGCACTGTACTGGTGTCAGCTACGATCGATTTCTGAGTTGAGTAGGGAAGAGAACGTCACTATGCAAGACGATTTTCTATTGATGAAGGGCCAGGCGGAGTATATGCGTGTCTCGATCCCCATCACACTGCCGCCCATTCTCGATCGAAGCATAGCAGACATCCTTCATTCGGCACCTCAGACGCTTTTGGAGCTGGTCGACTGGTATGGGTCTCCCCTCCATGTCATTTGGCCCCATATTCTGCAGCGAAACGTCGATGCATTTCGGGCAGTCCTCCATGCATATGCCCTGAATTTTGAAATCTTCTACGGTGCCAAGGTCAATAAATCACTGGCGCTCGTTCGCGCCGCGGTAGAGTCCGGCATAGGTGTGGATGTATCCAGCATCTATGAGTTGCGGGATGCCCTCGCCGCAGGTGCAGACCCTTCACGGATCTGCGCAACGGATCCGGTAAAGACCTCGGAATTCCATGCCGCACTCATCGCCACCGCTTCCTTGATTTCGATCGACTCCATTGAAGAGTTTTCCGAATTGGAGCAATGCGTGCGCAAGCTTGCGCCGCTTACTTCGACACCTCGCAAAGTGCGGCTTCTGCTTTGCTATCGGCCTGCCTCGGCTACTGCTAGCCGGTTTGGAATGGATGGCAATGATCTATTGCAGTGCCTGCATCGGCTCGTGCAGTTCAGAGAGCTTTTTGCTTTCGAAGGGTTTCATTTCCTCTTAGCGGTTATGCGCATGAAACCCGTGTCCAGGCACTGCGCGAACTTGCTGCCTACGTCGATATGACGCGCAATCTAGGCTTGCATCCCAGAATCATCGATATTGGAGGCGGTTTGCCTATCCGGTATGTGGAGAGCGACAAGTACGAAGCATTTTTGCGCGGTCAATGCAAAGAGCATTATCGCAACGGTAAGATTCCCGCGTCTTTTTACCCCTATGGGGGTCAGATTGATGCTTGCCAGCACCTGCACTGGTTGCTTGAATCGCCCTGCGTAGGCGGTTTGTCGGTTGCACAATATCTCAAGACGATGGATCTTGTTTTGGCGATTGAGCCAGGCCGTTGTCTTGTCGATCAAACTGCTATTTCCGTGTTCAGAATCACCCGCGTCAAGCCCTTAGTGGATGGGAATCACGTGGTATTCGTGGAAGGAAGCAGCTTCAGTGCCTGCGAAACGTGGTTCGCTTCCGAATACCTGGTTGATCCGATTCTGGTTTCGAATGGGGCTTCTGGTGCGCGCCGACACGTTCCAATGCGTGCTTACATTGCCGGACACAGTTGCCTGGATGATGACGTCATTACAAACCGCTTGATTGGCTTCGAAAGGATGCTGCAACCAGGCGATCTGTTGATTTTCGCCAATACTGCCGGTTACCAAATGGATTTGCTTGAGAACGAATTTCACCGCCATCCGCCAATGCCGCGTCGAATCGCTGTGACTTGCAACGCCACGGGTGGAATAGAGTTTTCACCTGACGACCGAAGGGAGCAATGACGCAATGATATTGAGTAAAGTGACCGATCTGATCGGCAATACCCCTATGCTCGGCCTTCCGATTCCCGGAAAGAACGCCACCCTGCTGCTCAAGATCGAGAAGAACAATCCCGAGGGCAGCATCAAGGACAGGATGGCCCGCAACATGATTGTTGCAGCGCTCAAATCGGAGCGGCTCAAACCCGCCGGCGCCGTAGTGGAGTCTTCTTCCGGCAATACGGGCATCGGCTTGGCCATTGCAGCGATCGAATTCGGGCTGCGTTTTATTGCCGTGATCGATCACCACGCCGCCCAGGACAAAATCGCCGTGATGCGTGCCTTCGGCGCGGAGATCCGCTATGTCGAGGGAGACTATCGCGAAGACGAGGTGGCTGTCGTCGAACGCCAACGCCTGGCAGCTGAGATTGCGAGCCAGCTTCCCGACGCAGTATTCATGAATCAATCGGACAATGTAGCCAATGCGAGTGCGTATTTCGATTTTGTGCGAGAGGTCACTGCCGAGGTCGATGGTGGTCTCGACGCTTATGTGGGTTGCGTGGGAACAGGCGGCTCAATGACAGGAATTGCGCGGGGACTGAAATTGTACAATCCCCGTACCAAGGCTATTGCCGTCGAGCCTGCAGGATCGATCATTTCAGTTGCCGCTGGATGTACAGCGGATGGGGTGCCACATGCTCGCAGCGACTAGCCGTAAGTATTTGCGCGGGCCACGAGGCATGGGTTTTCTTTGCGTTGAGCAAAACTTATGCCAGCAGCTTGAGCCCGCATTTCTTGATTTACATGCGGCGACACTGCAAACACCCAACCAATTTAAAGTACGCGGGGATGCACGGCGTTTTGAAAACTGGGAGTGCAATGTCGCTGCCAAACTTGGCATGGGTGCTGCAATTGAGTATGCGCTCATGCTTGGCGTCGATTACCTCTGGCGCCGCATTCAGCACCTCGCCAGCTGCCTGCGTGACAAACTGGCGCTGACCGATGGCGTCACGGTTTGGGATAGTGGGTTCGTCAAACCCGGAATTATGACGTTTACCTTAGAGGGGTACGGATCGAAGGAGATCAAGCGCCTGCTCGCGGAGCAGTCAAGGTGGATCAATGTCTCCACATCGACCTTCCGCTCTACGATGCTGGATATGCAGGCACGTGGCTTATGCGAGGTTGTACGCGCTTCTGTTCATGCTTATAACACGGAGCAAGATATCGAGTCAGTCGTGCAGGCGATTGAAACGCTCCGTGATACTCACTAGTGCGGATTCCAAGGTGTATAGGGATAATCAATAGTGCGACTTTTAGTTTAAGAGCGCCGCATGATTGAGATTGTCCGGGTTGCCTTGCGGCGCCCGTATACATTCATCGTACTGGCACTTCTCCTCCTGATTCTGGGACCTCTTACCGTTTTTCGGACTCCAACCGATATTTTCCCGGATATTCGTATTCCAGTAATTGCGGTTGTATGGCAATACACTGGCTTGCCCCCGGACGAGATGGCGGGACGTATTACTACGCTGTTTCAGCGTTCATTGACGACGACAGTCAATGACATCGAGCATATCGAAGCGAATTCTTATGTGGGTTCTGGAATTGTCAAAATCTTTTTTCAGCCCGGCGTAGACATAGCAGTTGCCAATGCCCAGGTTACAGCGATCTCGCAAACCGTGGTGCGGCAGATGCCGCAAGGGACGACGCCACCACTGATTCTCAACTATAACGCCGCGACAGTCCCCATCCTTCAGCTCGCGCTATCCGGCAAGGGCATGTCCGAACAGGCTCTCGCTGATCTTGCCCTGAACACCGTCCGCTTGCGGCTGGTGACCGTACCCGGGGCCGCGATTCCATTTCCATATGGCGGAAAAACTCGGCAGATACAGATTGATCTCGATCAGGAAGCCCTGCAAGCACGCGGGTTAAGCGCACAGGATGTGGGAAACGCACTTGCCGCACAAAACCTGGTTACGCCGATAGGTACACAGAAAATAGATGCATTTGAGTACACGCTTCAACTGAACAATGTGGCCACGGCAATCGAGGATCTCGGTAATCTCCCCATCAAGGTTGTCAACAACGCAACAATCTATATCCGTGATGTAGCGCATATTCGTGACGGCAATGCGCCACAGACCAATATCGTGCATGTCGATGGCACGCGCTCGGTGGTAATGACCATATTGAAAAACGGCATGACCTCCACACTTGCCATCGTTGCTGGCATCCGCGCCAAGTTGGAGGAAATAAAACCTGCTCTGCCGGAGAATCTCGAGATCAAGCCCATCAATGACCAATCGTTTTTTGTGCGGGCGGCGATCAATGGGGTGGTACTGGAAGGGGCTATCGCGGCTGTATTGACAAGCATCATGATACTGTTATTTCTCGGCAGCTGGCGTTCAACGGTAATCGTGGCGGTATCGATTCCCTTATCGATTCTCGGAGCCATCATCTGCCTTGCAGCCTTGGGGGAAACAATCAACATCATGACACTTGGCGGACTTGCTCTTGCTGTTGGCATACTTGTGGATGATGCAACTGTGACCATCGAAAGTATCAATCTACATTTGGAACAGGGGAAGGAAGTTGAGGAAGCGATCATGGACGGAGCCGCCCAAATCGCAACACCGGCTTTCGTGTCCTTATTGTGTATCTGTATCGTTTTTGTGCCGATGTTCTTTCTGGAAGGAGTTGCGCGCTTTCTATTCGTACCAATGGCAATGGCAGTCATGTTTTCAGTTGCGTGGTCTTTCATTCTCTCTCGTACTCTTGTCCCGACCATGTCCAAGTATTTATTGCATCCGCATTCATCCGGGGATGAGAGTAAATCACCACGCAACCCGCTAGTCCATTTTCAGCGCCGCTTCGAAGCACGCTTTGAACATTTTCGAGCCCGTTACCGTGAATATCTTGAATTTACGCTGGCACACCGGTACCCGTTCATATGTGGATTTCTCGTATTCGTGCTTGCTTCTTTTTTGTTGTTACCCTTTTTAGGGGAAAATTTCTTTCCCGCAGTGGACAGCGGCCAGATTCTGATGCATGTGCGTACCCCGGTTGGCACCCGTGTGGAGGAGAGCGCCAATCAATTTGCCCAGATTCAGAAATCCATCCGGGAAATCATTCCACCCGATGAAATCGACGTAATGGTGGACAATATCGGTCTTCCTCCGAGTAGCATCAATTTGACTTACAATAACACGGGGGTGATGGGTACTCAGGATGGGGATATCCAGATTGCCCTGAATCCAGGGCATCAGCGTACTGAAGATTATGTGCGCAAGCTGCGCGAAGAGTTGCCGCGCCAGTTTCCAGGAGTGGCATTTTCGTTTCCCCCGGCTGATATCGTAAGCCAAATCCTGAATTTCGGTTCGCCTGCGCCGATCGAACTGCAGATCCGCGGCGCCAACCTGGAAGCAAATTTTGACTATGCCGGATCGTTGCTGCCCAAGATCAAGGCGATTTCCGGCGTTGTGGATGTTCGTATCCAGCAGTCCCGTAGAAGACCTGTTTTTAACGTAGACGTTGACCGAACCCGTGCACAGGAAATGGGAATAACCATGCGTGATGTCACGAATAGTTTGGTAGCCAATCTCGCTGGCAGCAGTCAAGTTGCACCCACCTTTTGGCTAAATCCCCAGAACGGCGTGCAATATCCGATAGTGATGCAAACACCGCAGTATCGCCTCGACACACTCGCCGCTCTTGCAGATATTCCGATCGGAGGTAATGACGGCAATTCCCAAGTGCTTGGCGGACTTGCGAGTTTCACGCGCACCAGCGGTAATGCATTGGTCAGCCAATATGATATTCAACCGATGGTGCAAATCCATGCGACGACGCAAGGAAGAGATCTCGGTGCGGTGGCAAGTGACCTTCGTCGCATTCTTGCCGATACTGCGGGTGAGGTGCCAAAAGGGTCAAGAATCTTACTGCTTGGCCAAGTAAAAACCATGGAAAGCGCCTTCTCCGGATTGCTGTTTGGTTTGCTTGGCGCAATCGTATTTATCTATCTGCTGATCGTTGTGAACTTCCAGTCCTGGACTGATCCATTCGTTATCATCACCGCATTGCCTGCTGCGCTCGCTGGAATCGTATGGATGTTGTTCATTACGCACACTCCAATCTCGGTGCCAGCCTTGACCGGCGCAATCATGTGCATGGGTGTAGCCACCGCGAATAGCGTGCTGATGATCA
>MEDL01000139.1 GCA_001724785.1 Acidovorax sp. SCN 68-22
CGCCGCGTTTGAACGCGCACTGCAAGACACCTGCGGCGACTGGCTGGCCGCCGCACCCGGCCTGCCCCTGCTGGCCTGCGGCATGGTGGGCAGCGCCCAGGGCTGGCGCGAGGCCAAATACCTGCCGACGCCCACCTCGCTCGATGCACTGGCCCGGGGCCTGACGCTGGTGGAGCGGCACGATGGCCCGCCGCTGCACATCGTGCCGGGCCTGTTGCAGCAGGGCGCGCTGCCCAACGTGATGCGCGGCGAAGAAACCCAGGTGCTGGGCGTGCTGGCAGGCCTTGCACTGCCTGCGGATGCGCCCGTGCTCATCGGCCTGCCCGGTACGCACAGCAAATGGGTGCTGGCACGACAGGGGCGCATCGAGCAGTTCCACACCTTCATGACCGGCGAGGTGTTTGCGGCCCTGCGCGGTCACACCATCTTGGGCAAGACCATGCAGGCCGCTGCCACGCCCGACGACGAAGCCTTTGTGCGCGGGCTAGAGGTGTCGCGCGGAAGTGACGCCGCACTGGGCTTGCTCTCGCACATCTTCAGCACACGCACGCTGGGCCTGACCGGAACACTGGCGCCCACGGCCCAAGCGGACTACCTCTCCGGCCTGCTGATCGGGCACGAGGTGGTCAGCCTGGCACGCGCACAGGATCAAACCCCAACAACACCACAAGCACTGGTGCTCTGCGGCGAGCCCGACCTGTGCCGCCGCTACGCCATCGCGCTGCAGACCTGTGGCTTTGCCGCACCCAGCATCGCCACGCAGGCCACGGCCACAGGGCTGTGGCAGATCGCGCTGGCAGCGGGGCTGGTCGTGGCACCCGCGCCCCCTTCCCCATCCCTCTCCACCGCCGGGAGCCTGCCCGCATGAACCCCATCGACAAAGCCCTGTTCCACATCCTGCAGCGCTGCGGGCTCATCGCCATCCTGCGCGGCGTGCAGCCGCACGAAGTGGTGGCCATCGGCCATGCGTTGTACGACGCAGGGTTTCGCATCATCGAAGTGCCGCTCAACTCCCCCGAGCCGCTGGCCAGCATCCGCGCGCTGCGCGACGCACTGCCTGCAGACTGCCTGGTGGGCGCAGGCACCGTGCTCTCTATCGAGGCCGTGGCCGATGTGGCCGCAGCCGGCGGGCAGATCATCGTCATGCCCCACAGCGACCCCGATGTGATCCGCGCCGCTCGTGCCGCCGGCATGGCCTGCGCACCGGGCGTGGCCACGCTCACTGAGGCCTATGCCGCGCTGGCGGCGGGCGCCAACATGCTCAAGCTCTTCCCGGCCGAAGCGCTGCCGCCCCATGTGCTCAAGGCCTGGCGCGCCGTCATCACGCCGCCCATGGCGCTGGTGCCCGTGGGCGGCATCGTGCCGGAGAGCATCGCCCCTTACGCAGCAGCAGGGGCCAGCGGCTTCGGCTTGGGCTCGGCCCTGTACCGGCCCGGCGACCAGGCCCCCGAAGTAGCGCACAAGGCCGCAGCGTTTGCGCGGGCGTGGCAGGCGTCGTTTGGCACCTCGCCCGCTACCGCCTGAACTCCCCCACTCGTCCTAAACAACCACGCGTTTCGCAGCGCATTGCATCGCCCCATGAAGATCACCCGACTCACCACGTTCATCGTCCCGCCGCGCTGGTGCTTTCTCAAAATCGAAACCGACGAAGGCATCACCGGCTGGGGCGAGCCCGTGCTGGAAGGCCGCGCGCACACTGTGGCGGCTGCGGTCGATGAACTTGCCGACTATCTCGTCGGCAAAGACCCACGCCACATCGAAGACCACTGGACCGTGCTGTACCGGGGCGGCTTTTACCGGGGCGGCGGCGTGCACATGAGCGCGCTGGCCGGCATCGACCAGGCGCTGTGGGACATCAAGGGCAAGGCGCTGGGCGTGCCCGTGGCCGAGCTGCTGGGCGGCAATGTGCGCAGCCGCATCAAGGTCTACAGCTGGATTGGCGGCGACCGCCCCAGCGAGACCGCCGCCGCCGCCCAAGCCGCCGTGGCGCGCGGCTTCACAGCCGTAAAGATGAACGGCACCGAAGAAGTGCAGTACGTGGACAGCTACGACAAGGTGGAGCGCTGCCTGCAGAACGTGGCCGCCGTGCGCGAGGCAGTGGGGCCGAATGTTGGGATTGGCGTGGACTTCCACGGCCGCGTGCACCGGCCCATGGCCAAGGTGCTGGTCAAGGAGCTGGAGCCCTACAAGCTCATGTTCATCGAAGAGCCCGTGCTGAGCGAGCACGAAGAGGCGCTGAAGGAGATCGCCCACATCTCATCCACCCCCATTGCTCTGGGCGAGCGCCTGTACTCGCGCTGGGACTTCAAGCGCGTGCTGCAAGGCGGCTATGCAGACATCATCCAGCCCGACCCCTCGCACGCAGGCGGCATCACCGAAACCCGCAAAATCGCCAGCATGGCCGAGGCCTACGACGTGGCCCTGGCCCTGCACTGCCCGCTGGGGCCTATTGCCCTGGCGGCCAACCTGCAACTGGATGCGGTTTGCTACAACGCCTTCATCCAGGAGCAAAGCCTGGGCATCCACTACAACCAAGCCAACGACCTGATGGACTATGTGTCCAACCCTGGGGTGTTTGCGTACGAGGGAGGGATGGTGGCGATACCTAACGGACCGGGGTTGGGCATTGAGGTGAACGAAGCGTATGTGCGTGAGCGCACGGTAGAGGGCCACCGTTGGAGAAACCCGGTGTGGCGGCATCGGGATGGGAGTTTTGCGGAGTGGTGAGGGGTTTGGATCTTCGTCAGCGGATTCGGTCGCAATGGGCGACTTTAGGCTGGTTGCGGTCTGTCAGATCTGAGGTTCGAGAAGCTGCTCCCCGTGAAACGTGACGTTGAATGTTCGCTAGGGCTTGCGACGATGGACCGCATGTATCACTCGAAGCGATCGCGCTCTTCGTTGATCTCTTCTCGTTGAATCCCCTGGTCGAGCCGTTCGATCTCGGTCTCTATCCATTGCGTGATCTGGAAATCGAATCCCGCTGCAAGCCAGCGCCGCAGGATGTCTCGCTGGTGCTTCAGGTGTCGGCTCATCGGGCCTACCCATGACCCTGAATTGAATGAGGCGCTTATCCCGGAACGTACGCCATCAATGTGCCCATACCGTGTCAACAATTGCCGAGTCAGTCTGCCGCCGCCTTCGTCATCTAGCGTAGGAAGCGCCGCATGTGCGATCAGAGCAGCTCGGCCGTCGGGATCGGACTCGATCCAACCCAATATGCTGCTTTCCGGCAAGTCCGCTATAGGGCCGCGCTGCACTCTTTCCCCAAACGAACGGATGCCACCCTTCAGCCAGTCGTACACGTCGCTCCGCCATTTCGGCAATGTAGCCTCGAAGTGCTTTGCAGTGACCTGCCAGGCGCCTTCTGCGTCGATACTGACCAACTCATTGCTCAGCGCTTCGATGTCATCGTCATAGCTCAGCCGGTATTCCTCGCCCATTGCAGTGAGGATCGCATCGAGCAAGGGTGCTGCAAACTCAGCATTGGACTTGACCAGCCTCGAGCAAACGCGCCTCCAATTGAACCCTAAGGAGCGTCCTGGATGTCGTAAAAAGGGAATCGCATGTCGCGCGATATCGAAGGCGAAGTCTGGGCCGCAGGGCACGGGTCGCTCCGACGAAATCGAGCTCATCAACCCGATCAGCAGCTGCAGCGCTTCCGGGGTCTCTCGCTGTTGAATTAAACGGAATAAGCGCTCTGCTTGTTCTGTCGGCACTGAATCCAACGCCATGCCGAACTGCAGCGCCTCAAACGGCGCAGGCTCAATCCATTTCGCGTCAAGGGCATCGAGACAGCGGTTGAATGCTTTTTCGCTGTAGGCAGATCGCAGAGTCATCTCCACGCCCAAGCTAGCCGTATCGCTTTTGTTCAGCATCTCCAGAACCCACAACTCAAACTGCTCCATGGACTGTGCTTTGAAGCCAGTCAAATAGCCGTGCAGACAGGTCCCGTGGCCGGAACTCAGAGCGATGCCTATGAGCAAAGGAAGCAGAGCGTGCTCCACGTCGCTCGCAGCTAGTTGCTCCCCGAAATTCCAAAGCGCCGGTCCATGACTAGATGGGGTCAGAAGGTGAGAAATCTCACTGAGGCGATGCGGGTTCGCCGCGACTCGTTGCGCGAGCGCTGCAACTAGTGCCTTGGCATGGGAAGCCGGCCGATCACGCCGATCTCGATACTCTTCATCCCATTCAAGCCAATCAACGTCAAGGACGTATCTCTGGAACCTGCTGGTCAGATCCTGGCGTGCATACCGGCGGGCGAGACGCCTGATTCGAACCGCCACCTCACGGTGCTGCTCGTCCTCGCGATATTCCCTCCAGTGCCAAAAAAACTTGTTCAGCTGGCTTGGGACCATGGCGCTGTCGGAGGCTAGTTTCTCCAGTACCTGGAGCGCAAGCTCAGTGCATGGCGGAGTGCGGATCTGATGTTCGACCGCTTTGAGCAGCGCCGAGCAGACCTGCGGTCGGAGGGAAGCAGGCCAAGTCGAAGTCTCGTTGATCAGGGTTTGGAAGTACAAAAGGTGTGCTTGCCACCAGTCGCCGTAAGTTGCCGGAATCCACAGCTTGGCTCGCTCCTGTAGCCCCTGGTATTCCGGCCCCACAGTTCGAAAGCCCCTGCCGTGCGTGTCCAAGACCGAGTCCAGTATCTTCAAACCCAGCAGACGTTCGGCATCGGTGCGCCCTCTCAGAAGCGCAAGCAAGGCAGGCAGCCTTTGTTCCGGACTCGCCTCGGTCGCAGCGGCTTCGGGACCAATGCGAAACAGGCCCACCAATGTGCCGGTCGAGTTGTTGGAAAAGTCGGCGTTCTCATTGACAGCAAGCCGCGCCAGCAGGCTTAAGGCCCGCACGGTAAGCAGTGGCCAAACAGCAATCTTCTCAAGTGCCCAGACGATGTTCTGGCGGTCTGACTTGAACTCCGCAAGATCCGCGTTAGGCCAGTTGCCGACCGTGCTCTCAAGCAGGCGCAAAACAGCAGAGGGATTGGCCTCAGCGAGGGTCGACAGGAATCGCGACCCGGTCGACGAGGTCAGCATGTCGCGAGTGGAAAACACGCCGTCTGGCTTCAGAATCTCGTCGACAACGAATGCTGTGTCTTTGCCGCCCGCGAATCTGAATTTGTTCAAGAACCAGGCATGGAGCGATGGAGGCATGGATTCGAAGGTGGCGACAAAGTCGAACCCGCGCCCATAGCGCGTCCAGAACTGCTTCCAAAGGAAGATGTGAAGCGCCTTGGGTACAAAAAACAGCGTCCTGCTGCCTTGCAAGACTCGCCGGGCCCTAAGGCTCTGGACAATCTCTTGAAAGCGGGCCCAGCCGATCGTGGGATCAACCTTGTGAATCAACTGAGCGACGTAGGTAGCCTCATCTGACACGGGGTCTTCAAATCCGAACCGGCTGAACAAGGCGAGGTGGTGGGCCACACAGTCGACTTGCCGTGACGCCGCGTCCTCTTGCGTGCCATATCCGTGCAAGAACCGGGACCACAACGGAACCGTCGCCGGCGGCCGCAGCAAATCAGTGGGATTCGCATGAAGATTCTCTGCAACGGCATGTGCTACTCGTGGCGAGCCCTCGCAGATGGTGACCCAGCGATCAAGGCCTTGTGACTCTCCGACCCGGTCTGCCAGGATGCTCCTGATGGTTTCGTCTGGAAGACGGGGGGCATGCAGGCGGAGAATTTCGTCGTCATGACTTTCATCACGCCCATGATCGAGAGTGACAAGTTTCATCGCGCCACAGCGGGTCTTCAGATGCCGCCAGACGTCGGACATCTCCGATTCGGATAGGTCATCGAGCACTAGCACCAGAGGCTTCGTCCAGCCAGCCCGAAGCAGTTGCCTGAACAGCGCCGTCTGACCGAACTTGGAGCCATGACACAAGTAGAGTACCGAGGGGGCAATATGCGGCGCCCTCAACGCCTCCAGGACCATGCGCGTCTTGCCCAAGCCTGGCTCCCCTAGCACCCGAATATGCTTAGCGTCGCCTTCGATGCGTGCTCGAATCAGGTCGATCAGCTCAGTTTGAGCTGGCGCCGGCTTGAATGAACTGGCCATGTGGGCATCGCGATCCCATTCGTCGAGTACCCAAGCCTCCTGAATAGAGTCATAGGTCAACTGTGCCGCGATGCCAGGGTAGCGCTCCGCAAAGTTCGAGAGCTGACTTGCACCCAGCACGTCAACAAGGTTGCGATAGTCCGCTACACCTAAGGATTGGAGCACTCTGACAATTTGCTCGCAGGCGTCATTCCGTTGTTGGGGTGTGAGATCGTGTCCCGTGCAGACGACGACATAGCGCCCCCTTCTCTCGATCAGACGCGCCACCTCTGGAAACAGCGTCCCTTCGCTGTTAACCAATTCGCCGCGGATGCAACCGTTGGTCCAAGGCCTGAACGATGTACCGGACTTCAACTGAATCCCTGTCAAACCGGCAGCAAAGAAACAATCTGCTGGGATTTGGGCATCAGGAGGCACATCGACTTCGGCGTCGATGCCACCGTCCGCAACGGTCAGTCGGCTAGAAATCGTGACGACTGCCGGATTGAGCTTCGCGTAGTTTGACTCCGCCTTCAATATTCCAGTCATCAGGTCCACAGCACGTTCGGCAGTGAGTGAAACGACCGTTGAAGCAGGAACTCGGATCAATTGGCTCATGCAGGGGAACTCATTTGGGAATATCTCGGCATTCTCGGGCAGTCTTGCGGCGCCAACGATTACAGTGTCGCCGGACGATAGAAGCTACGCACTCGTGGCGAAACTATGGCTGGCAAGCCCTAAGGGGGAGGGAACTGGCCGCTGATTTGGCAGGCCAGACCGACCTTGCAAGCGACAGACCGGTGAGGGCAGTTTCCGGCTTTTTGCAAAAACTCAGCGTGAGACCGCTCCCGCTACGCTGCAGCCTCTTCCAATTTACCTGCTGCATAGACGGCCACATAACAACTTCCGATTGTTCGCTTCATGCCGGGCAAGTGCGTCCTCATACAACCCCGGAGGACTCATTTCCCCTCCCCCCCCGAAATGTCATGGCGAGAATGCTCACATTTCAATAGCTTCTAGCGCTTATCCATAGGCGGAAGAGGCAAATTCGATCCAAATTTCTTTACCACTCTCCTTCATACATCCAAAAAAAGCAGCCCACCAGACACTGTGATTAAAATCAGTGTCACGCCAGCCCACCCACCCCGCCATGACGGTGCTGCCCTCCCCCACTTCGGACTCCCCACGCTCCGCCCCGATCACCCGCTTTCACCGCACGCGCCTGATGCAGATCTGGCGCTCGGCAGGCTGGCCGTGCAAGGATGG
>MEDL01000140.1 GCA_001724785.1 Acidovorax sp. SCN 68-22
GTGGGGAACTTCTCGAACGCGAAGCGCGGAATCTTGGTGACCACATAGTCGATCGAAGGCTCGAACGAGGCAGGCGTAACGCCACCCGTGATTTCGTTGCGCAGCTCGTCGAGCGTGTAGCCCACGGCCAGCTTGGCCGCCACCTTGGCGATGGGGAAGCCCGTGGCCTTGGAGGCCAGCGCCGAGGAACGGCTCACGCGCGGGTTCATCTCGATGACGATCATGCGGCCGTCCTTCGGGTTCACCGAGAACTGCACGTTGGAGCCGCCCGTGTCCACGCCGATCTCGCGCAGCACCGCCAGACTGGCGTTGCGCATGATCTGGTATTCCTTGTCGGTCAGCGTCTGCGCCGGTGCCACGGTGATCGAGTCGCCCGTGTGCACGCCCATGGGGTCGAGGTTCTCGATGGAGCAGATGATGATGCAGTTGTCCGCCTTGTCGCGGACCACTTCCATCTCGTACTCCTTCCAGCCGAGCAGCGACTCTTCGATCAGCAACTCGTTGGTGGGCGAGGCTTCCAGGCCGCGCTTGCAGATGGTCTCGAACTCTTCGGGGTTGTAGGCGATGCCGCCGCCCGTGCCGCCCAGCGTGAAGCTGGGGCGGATCACGGTGGGGAAGCCCACGTTCTTCTGCACCGCCCAGGCTTCGTCCATGCTGTGGGCGATGCCCGAGCGCGCCGAGCCCAGGCCGATGCGGGTCATCGCGTCCTTGAACTTGAGGCGGTCCTCGGCCTTGTCGATGGCCTCGGGCGTGGCGCCGATCAGCTCGACCTTGTACTTGTGCAGCACGCCGTTGCGCCACAGGTCGAGCGCGCAGTTCAGCGCGGTCTGGCCGCCCATGGTGGGCAGGATGGCGTCGGGGCGCTCCTTGGCGATGATCTTCTCGACCGTCTGCCAGGTGATGGGCTCGATGTAGGTGACGTCGGCGGTGGCCGGGTCGGTCATGATCGTCGCGGGGTTGCTGTTGATCAGGATGACCTTGTAGCCCTCCTCGCGCAGCGCCTTGCAGGCCTGCACGCCCGAGTAGTCGAACTCGCAGGCCTGGCCGATGACGATGGGACCGGCGCCGATGATGAGGATGCTTTGGATGTCTGTGCGTTTTGGCATGGGTGTTATTCGTCGTGGGGCGCGGCAGGGGCGCGGCGCTGCTGGAGCTTTTCCAGCAACTGCGCGGCGCGCTCGGCAGGCAGGTTCTTTTGCATCAGCTGCAGCAGCCCGTCGCCCTGGACGAGCGGGCGCAGCACTTCGGTCTCGGCTTCGTAGAAGGTGGCATCCCACTCCTGCAGGGCCTCGGCAAACGTGGCGTCGTCCCAGGTCTTGCCCTTGGCCACCAGGGTGACGAGCGGCATGGCCTTGTGTTCGACGAATGCCTTCTTGTAGGGCTTTTGCTGCCAGCGTTCGGCAAACCACTCGCGGTGCGGCGAAGGCAGGCTGAGCAGGCGCTTGTGGATCGCCTTCTCCAGCGATGCCGCCGGAAAGCTGAACAGCTTCATGCGGCGACCGCCCCGGCCGGCGCCCCGGCCTTGCCGGCCGCACGGGCGGCCTGCATGGCGCTCAGGAAACGGTCGAACAGGCCGGCAATGTCGTGCGGGCCGGGCGAGGCCTCGGGGTGGCCTTGGAAGCCGAAGGCCGGCTTGTCCCGGTAGGCCAGGCCCTGCAGCGTGCCGTCGAACAGGCTCACGTGCGTGGCGCGCAGGTGCGCGGGCAGGCTGTCCGCGTCCACGGCAAAGCCGTGGTTCTGGCTGGTGATGCTGACGCGCCCGGTGTCCAGGTCCTTCACCGGGTGGTTGCCGCCGTGGTGGCCATGCGCCATCTTGAAGGAGCGCGCGCCGGCCGCCAGGGCCATGATCTGGTGCCCCAGGCAGATGCCGAACACCGGCATGCCGGTATCGATCAGCGTGCGCGTGGCGGCAATGGCGTAGTCGCAGGGCTGCGGGTCGCCGGGGCCGTTGGAGAGGAACACGCCATCGGGCTGGAGCGCCAGCGCCTCCTCGGCCGTGGTCTGCGCCGGCACCACGGTGATGCGGCAGCCGCGCTCGGCCAGCATGCGCAGGATGTTGTACTTGACGCCAAAGTCGTAGGCCACGACGTGGAACTGCGGCGCCTGCTGTTCGCCGTAGCCGGTACCGAGCTGCCATTCGGTCTGCGTCCACGCGTAGGGCTGGCGCGTCGACACCACCTTGGCCAGGTCGAGGCCCGTCATGGACGCTGCCGCGCGCGCCTGCGCGACGGCTTGGTCGCGCAGCGCCTGCGTCACCTCCTGGCCGGGCGCGAGCGCCACGATGGCGCCGTTCTGCGCGCCCTGGCTGCGCAGGTGGCGCGTGAGGGCGCGCGTGTCGATGTTGGCGATGCCCACCGTATTGGCGCGCACCAGGTACTGCGAGAGGGTTTCGCTGCTGCGGAAGTTGCTGACAAGCAGGGGCAGGTCTTTGACGATGAGACCGGCGGCGTGGACCTTGGCGGCTTCGACATCCTCCGCGTTGACACCGTAGTTGCCCACGTGCGCGACCGTGAGGGTCACGATCTGCTGGCAGTAGCTCGGGTCGGTGAGGATTTCCTGGTAGCCGGTCATGGAGGTGTTGAACACCACCTCGCCGACGGTGGAGCCGGGGGCTCCAATCGAATTGCCGATAAAGACCGTGCCGTCTGCAAGCGCCAGGATGGCGGGCGGGAAGGTTCCCTGTAGAGACAAAAGCACTGGGTTCTCCGGATGGTTACGGTCGCCCGGCGCCTGCGCACAGCCCCGCAAGACATGCGTGGGCGGCGGCTCTCGGATGGGTTGTTGCTTTGGGTGCGGTCGGGCGACGCTGTTGCGAGAAAAGCCCCCGATTGTAGCTGCGGCGCGCAAAGACTGCTGGTGCGGCAGGGTCCTTAGCGGGCCGCGCCGCTCGCGTGCAGGCAGATGGCGGCGGCGGCGGCGACGTTCAGCGATTCCTCGCCGCCCGGCTGCGCGATGCGGATGCGCTGCGCCGCCCGCGCCTCGATCTGCGGCGCAACGCCCTGCCCTTCGTGGCCGAACACCCAGGCGCAGGGCCAGGGCAGCGCCGCGCGGTGCAGCCAGTCGCCTGCGTGCACGTGCGTGGCCAGCAGGGGCACGGCGAGCGCTTCCAGGTCGTCCTCGGCCAGGCCTTCGACCAGCGTCAGGCCGAAATGCGCGCCCATGCCGGCGCGCAGCACCTTGGGCGACCACAGGGCCGCGCTGCCCTTCATCGCCAGCACCTGGCGGAAACCGAAAGCGGCGCTGCTGCGCAGGATGGAGCCGACGTTGCCGGCGTCCTGCACGCGGTCCAGCACGACCGTGGGCGCGGCAGGGTCGGGCCGGGCCGGCGCCGGCAGGCCGAGCACGTAGGCCATGCGGGCGGGCGATTCCAGGCCGCTGATGCTGGCGAACAAGGCATCCGGCAAAACTATATTTTTTGTAGCTGTCAGCCCTTTATCAGCAAGCGCTAGAGGCCAAAAAGACTCTGAAAACACGGCCATCTCGGGCGCCCACCCGCGCGTGCGCGCGGCGGCGCAGAGGTGCTCGCCCTCGATCCACACGCGGCCCTGCCGGCGGTACTGCGTGCTGTCCTGCGCGAGGCGGCGCAACTCCTTGACGTGCGGGTTGTCGCGCGAGCGGATCTGCACGGTGGAGGGCGCCGTCATGCCGTGCCCTCCAGCGCACCGCGCTCGTACCGGGCCACGGGCGCGAACGAGCGCCGGTGCAGCGGGCAGGCGCCGTGCGTGCGCAGGGCGAGCAGATGCTCGGCCGTGCCGTAGCCCTTGTGCGCCGCAAAGCCGTATTGCGGGTAGTGCGCGTGCACCTCGGCGCACCAGCGGTCGCGGTGCACCTTGGCCAGGATGGACGCCGCCGAGATCGCCTGCACCAGCGCGTCGCCCCCCACCACGGCTTCGGCGGTGCAGTCGAGCACCGGCAGGCGGTTGCCGTCCACCAGCACCAGGCCGGGGCGCAGGCGCAGGCCGGCCACGGCACGCTGCATGGCCAGCAGCGTGGCCTGCAGGATGTTCAGCCGGTCGATTTCCTCGACGCTGGCCTCGGCGATGGCAAAGCACAGCGCGTGCGCGCGGATCTGGTCGAACAAGGCTTCGCGCCGCGCCGGCGAGAGCACCTTGGAATCGGCCAGGCCGGGGATCGGACGCAGCTCGTCCAGGACCACCGCCGCCGCCACCACCGGGCCGGCGAGCGGGCCGCGCCCAGCCTCGTCCACCCCGGCGGTGAGCACCGGGCCGTGCCAGGGCAGGCGGGCCTGTTCAGGCCTGGAGGACTTGCCGTATCGCATCCGAGGCCAGGGCGGGCGTGTCGCGCGCCAGGGTGTCGTGCAGGGCAGCAAAACGCTGCTGCAGCGCGGCCACGCGCGCTGCGGATTCGGCGCCGGGCTCCAGCCACCCGAGCACGGCCGCGGCGAGCGCAGCGGGCGTGGCGGCATCCTGGATCAGCTCGGGAACGACGAAGTCCCGGCACAGGATGTTGGGCAGCCCGACCCAGGGCTGGAGCTGGCGGCGGCGCATCAGCCGCCAGCTGAGCGGCTGCATGCGGTAGCCAATAACCATGGGGCGCTTGAACAGCGCGGCTTCCAGCGTCGCCGTGCCGCTGGCGATCAGCGTGGCGTCGCAGGCCGCGAGCACGGTGTGCGACTGCCCGGTGACGATCTGAACGGCCCCCTGCAAGCCGGCCTCGCGCACCGAGGCGGCAATGCGCTCCTGCAGCACCGGCACCGCTGGAACCACAATTTTGATAGCCGGAAGCGCTTTCCGTACAAGCGCCGCAGCCTCGAAAAAGGCCGGGGCGATGTACTGCACCTCGGCGCTGCGGCTGCCGGGCAGGACGGCCAGCACGGGCCCCTCCTGCGCCAGGCCGAGCTGCGCCCGCGCGGCGGCACGGTCGGGCTCGCGCGGGATCACCGCCGCCAGCGGGTGGCCGACATAGGTCGCGGCAATGCCGTGCTCTGCCAGCAGCTCGGGCTCGAACGGAAAGATGCACAGCACGTGGTCGGCCGCGCGGCGGATCTTGTCCACCCGGTCCGCGCGCCAGGCCCAGATGGAGGGGCAGACGAAATGCACCGTGCGCGTGCCGGCGGCGCGCAGGTCGGCCTCCAGCGCCAGGTTGAAATCCGGGGCATCGACGCCGATGAACAGGGACGGCGGCGCGTCCAGCAACCGCGTGCGCAACTGGCGCCGCATGCGCAAAAGCTCCACCAGGCGACGCAGCAGCTCCACGCTGTAGCCGTGCACCGCCAGGCGCTCGCTCGGCCACCAGGCGTCGAACCCTTGCGCCGCCATCTGCGGGCCGCCGATGCCGAAGGCCTGCAACTGCGGCCACACGGCGCGCATGCCGCCCAGCAGCAGGCCGGCCAGCAGGTCGCCAGAGGCTTCGCCGGCCACCATGGCGATGCGCGGCCCCGGTGTCATCTGCGCCACGGGCTCGGAACCTGTGCTCAGCGTGCGATGCCGCGCGAGGACGCGTCGAGCAATGCCAGCATCCGCGCGACGTCCTGCCGCGCTTCGTCGTCCACCGCCAGCTCGGCGATGGCCGCGCGCGCGGCGGCCAGCGTCAGGCCCTGGCGGTAGAGCAGGCGGTGCATCTGCTTGATCGCCGCGACGCGGCCGGCGGAAAAACCGCGCCGGCGCAGGCCTTCGAGATTCAGGCCGCGCACCGCGAGCGGGTTGCCGTCGACCATCATGAAGGGCGGCACGTCCTGCGAGATGTGGCTGGCGAAACCGGCCATCACGTAGGCCCCGACGCGGGTGAACTGGTGGATGCCGGTGAGCCCGCCGATGATGGCGAAATCGTCCACCTGCACATGGCCGGCCAGCGTGGCGTTGTTCGCCAGCACCGTGCCGTTGCCGACGCGGCAGTCGTGCGCGATGTGCACGTAGGCCATGATCCAGTTGTCGTCGCCCACGGAGGTGACGCCCCGGTCCTGCGCGGTACCGGTGTTGATGGTGCAGAACTCACGGATGGTGTTGCGCTCGCCGATCACGAGCTCGGTGGGCTCGCCGGCGTACTTCTTGTCCTGCGGCGGCGCGCCGACGGAGGCGAACTGGAAGATGTGGTTGCCCGCTCCGATGGTGGTGCGCCCCTCGATCACGGCGTGCGCGCCAACCGTGCTGCCGGCGCCGATCACCACGTGCGGGCCGATCACCGCGTAGGGGCCGACCTGCACCGAAGCATCAAGCTGCGCCGCTGCATCGATGATGGCGGTGGGGTGGATGCTGCCCACGGCGGTGTGCGCTCCTGCCTTCAGCCCACGGCGCGCATGGTGCACATCAGCTGCGCCTCGCAAGCCACTTCGTCGCCCACGCGCGCAATGCCGTTGAACTTCCAGATGCCGCCGCGCACGCGGTCGATGGTGATGTCCAGCATCAGCTGGTCGCCCGGCTCCACGGGCCGCTTGAAGCGCGCACCGTCGATGCCGACGAAGTAGTAGATGTTGTTCTCGTCGGGCACCTGGCCCATGGCGTCGAACGCCAGCAGGCCTGCCGCCTGGGCGAGGGCCTCCAGGATCAGCACCCCCGGCATCACCGGATGGCCGGGGAAATGGCCCATGAAATAGGGCTCGTTGAAGGTGACGTTCTTGACGGCCTGGATGCGCGTGTTGCGTTCGAGCTCCAGCACCCGGTCTACCAGCAGAAAGGGGTAGCGGTGCGGGAGCTGCTTGAGAATTGCGTGGATGTCCATCATGGGCGTTCGGGTATGTGTTCTTGCAGGCGGCTTTCCAGCGCCTTCATGCGCTCGCGCAAGCGGTGCAACTGCTTGAGCGTGGCGGCGTTTTTTTCCCAGCGCGCATTGTCATCGATAGGGAACATGCCAGTGTAGTGGCCCGGCCGGTGGAGCGAGTGCGTCACCACCGTGGCGGCCGAGACATGGACGTCGTCGGCCACGCTCAGGTGGCCGAGCACGATGGCGCCGCCGCCGAAGGTGCAGCGCGCGCCGATCCGCGCGCTGCCGGCCACGCCCACGCAGCCGGCCATGGCGCTGCCCTGGCCGATGTGCACGTTGTGGCCGATCTGCACCAGGTTGTCGATCTTCACGCCATCCTCGATCACGGTGTCGTCGAGCGCGCCGCGGTCAATGCAGCTGTTGGCGCCGATCTCCACGTCGTCGCCAATGCGCACCGCGCCGAGCTGCTCGATCTTGATCCAGGCGCCGTCCTCCTGCGCAAAGCCGAAGCCGTCCGCACCGATGACCACGCCGGAATGCACGATGCCGCGCGCACCGATGCGGCAGCCCTCGCCCAGTGTGACGCGCGCATGCAGCACGGTGCCCGCGCCGACCTCGGCGCCGCGCTCGAGCACGCACAG
>MEDL01000141.1 GCA_001724785.1 Acidovorax sp. SCN 68-22
TGGCTGCGCTTCAATGTGGCCTTCAGCCTGGACGAGCGGCTCTGGCAGTTTCTCGAAGAACGCGTGGCGCTGCACGCGCACAGCGCACAATAGGGCGCACGATGCGGACACGCCGACACCTCCAGCCCCAGACCGGCGCCGCCGTGCTGGCAGGGTTGCTGTTCGCCCTCGGCGCTGGTGGGCAGACGCCTGTGCCCGAGGCCCCTGCCCGCAGCAACGCCTTCAACGACCCCTTCGTGCAGGTCACCGACGCCCTGCCCGGCTGCCTTGTGCCCGAGGGGCCGCTCTATACCGCCCAAGAGGTGCGTGTGCTGGAGCATGAGCGCACGCAGCACGGCACGAGCTGCCATTTGTCGGGGCGCTGCCGGCTGGCCAACTCCTACCTCTACGACGCCGAGATCGTCCCGCGCGTGCAGCGCTATCTGCAGCGCGACGGCCGCTTCGACGACACCAGCGTCTGGGTGTTGGGGCAGCGGCGCATCGTCACGCTGCAGGGCTGCGTGCAGAGCGCCGCACAGGCCGAGGCGATGGAACAGGCGGTGCGCCTGGTGGACGACGTGATGGGCGTGGTCAACCTGCTCTCGGTCGGCACGGCGCGGGAAGCGGCGCGCTACCCGGTGGCGGCGCCTCAAGGGCGATAGGAATATGGGTCAAATTTAGCTCTAGCGCTTATCGCATAACGATTTGACGCTATCAATTTAGCGAATCTCCAGCCGACCCGCGCACCGCTCAGAACGCAAAGATCTTGCCCGGGTTGAGGATGTTCTTCGGGTCCAGCGCCTGCTTGATGGCGCGCATCGCCGCCACCGCGCCGGCGCCGGCCTCGTCGAGCAGGAAGCCCATCTTGTGGATGCCCACGCCGTGCTCGCCCGTGCAGGTGCCGCCCAGCGCCAGCGCGCGCGCCACAAGCTTGCGGTTCAGGGCCTCGGCGGTCTCGCGCTCCGCAGGAACATTCGGGTCCAGCAGGTAGCCGAAGTGGAAGTTGCCGTCGCCCACATGGCCGACCAGGAAGTACGGGATGCCGCTGGCATCGGCTTCGGCCACCGATTCGAGCAGGCAGTCCGCCAGGCGGCTGATGGGCACGCAGGTGTCGGTGGTAATCGCCTTGCAGCCGGGCCGGCTTTGCACCGCCGCGAAATAGGCGCTGTGCCGCGCCGCCCACAAGCGCGTGCGCTCCTCGGGCGTGCTGGCCCATTCGAAGGCCTGGCCGCCGAATTCGCGCGCGATCTCCTGCACCGTCTCGGCCTGTTCCTGCACGCTGGCCGGCGAACCGTGGAATTCCATCAGCAGCATGGGCTCCTCGCGCAGCGTGAGCCGGCTGTATGCGTTGACGGCGCGCACGCTGTTGGCATCGATCAGTTCGCAGCGCGCGATCGGCACGCCCAGCTGGATGGTCTGGATCACCGTGCGCACCGCCGCTTCGATGCTGGGGAAGGAGCAGACCGCCGCCGACACCGCTTCGGGCAGCGGGTACAGGCGCACCGTGACTTCGGTGATCACGCCGAGCGTGCCCTCGCTGCCCACCATGAGGCGCGTGAGGTCGTAGCCGGCGCTGCTTTTCTTGGCGCGTGTTCCGGTGCGGATCGCCTCGCCGCTGGCGAGCACCACTTCAAGCGCCAGCACGTTCTCGCGCATGGTGCCGTAGCGCACGGCGTTGGTGCCGCTCGCGCGCGTCGCCGCCATACCGCCGATGCTGGCGTCGGCGCCGGGGTCGATGGGGAAGAACAGGCCGGTGTCCTTCACGGCCTCGTTGAGCTGCTTGCGCGTGATGCCGGGCTGCACGGTGACGGTGAGGTCCTCGGCATTCACCGACAGCACTTGCTGCATGCGGTTGACGTCCAGGCTGATGCCGCCCTGCACGGCGAGCAGATGGCCTTCGAGCGAGGAGCCTGCGGCGAAGGGAATGACCGGGACACCGAATTCGCTGGCCAGGCGCAGCGCGTCCTGCACGTCCCGGGTGCTTTCGGCAAACACCACGGCGGCGGGTGGCGGCGCCTGCAGCGAGCCCTCGTCGCGCCCGTGCTGCTCGCGCACCGAAAGCGCCGTGCTGCACTGGCCGCCGAAGCGCGCCGCGAGCGCATCAAGCAGCGCCTGCGGCACGGGCCGCAGGGCGATTTCAGGCAACAGGTGGGCGGCGGCAGCGGGGGCGTTCATTGGCGGGCTCCAGGGAGGGTGCCCATGGTAGCGCCCCGTGGGCCGCAGCGTGCGCGTCAGCGGGCCGCGGCCGCGCCGAATTCGGCGCGCGAGAGCATGCCGTCGTGGTTGGTGTCGAGCTCCTGGAAGCGCGTCGCCATGCCCGGAACTTCCTTGATCTCGCCCGCGCTGACCTGGCCGTCGCGGTTGCGGTCGGCGGCGTCGAAGGCGCTGCGCCCGGTGGCATCGGGCATGGTGGCGGCCACTTCGGGGCGCACGTCGGGGTTTTTCGCCGCCCCCGTCCCGGCACCGGCGCCCGGGCCGAAAGCGGGCGAGGTGGTCATGGGCGGGGGCACGTTCTTGTTGGCCGTGGTGGGCGGGCGGTTGGCCGGGTTGGCGGCCGCGGGCGGTGCCGGCTGGGCCTGGGCCACGGTACCGACCGGCGCGCCGGCGGCGGCGCGGGCCTGCAGGGCGGCGCCGCTGCCCAGTGTCAAGGCGGCAAACAGCAGGACGCTGCGGGCATCGAAGTGGTCAAGCGTAGGGGCGCGGTTGTGCATGGGCGTTCCTTTGCATCGGTCAAACACCAGACCATTGCAGCAGTGCGGCCGGCGGGGCGCCAGCGCTTTTTCCTTTGGTTGCGCGCTGCGACATTTGGGAGCGTGTTGTAACCTCGCCCGCACCGCGAACACAGGAGAACAGCATGGGCAAGCGCCTCACACAAATCGCCACGCGCACGGGGGACGACGGCAGCACCGGCCTGGGCAACAACACGCGCGTGCCCAAGCACCACCTGCGCGTGCACGCCATGGGCGACGTGGATGAGCTGAACTCGCACATCGGCCTGCTGCTGTGCGAGCCGGTCCCGGCCGAGGTGCGCGAGCTCCTGCTGGACGTGCAGCACCAGCTCTTCAACCTGGGGGGTGAGTTGTCCATTCCCGGCTTCGAGCTGCTCAAGCAGGAAGCCGTGCTGCAGCTCGACCAGGCCCTGGCGACGCACAACGCCGGCCTGCCGCGCCTGCAGGAGTTCATCCTGCCCGGCGGCTCGCGCGCCTCCGCGCAGGCCCATGTCTGCCGCACCGTGGCGCGCCGCGCCGAGCGCGCCGTGGTGGCGCTGGGCAACCAGGAACCCGTGCGCGAGACGCCGCGCCACTACCTCAACCGGCTCTCGGACCTGCTGTTCGTGCTGGCGCGCGTGCTCAACCGCGTGGACGGCAGCGCTGGCGACGATGTCTACTGGAAAAGCGAGCGCCTGGCGCGCAGCCAGGCGGACGACGCGGTGTAAAAGCCGCTCAGGGGGTTGTCCGTTACCTCGGCGCCAGAATGGCCATGGTGATGCGCGAGACGCAGGTCAGTTCGCCGGCGTCGTTCACCATCTCGATCGCCCAGACCTGCGTGGTGCGCCCGATGTGCAGCGGGCGCGCGGTGCCGGTGACCCAGCCGCTGGTGGCGGCGCGCAGGTGGTTGGCATTGATGTCCAGGCCCACGCCGCGGTGCCCTTCCGGGCAGGCGTAGAAGGCGCCGATCGAGCCCAGGGTTTCGGCCAGCACCACGCTGACACCGCCGTGCAGCAGGCCGAAGGGCTGGCGCGTGCGCTCGTCCACGGGCACGCGGCCCTTGAGGTAGTCGTCGCCGATTTCGGTGAACTCGATGCCCAGGTGGCTGGCGGCAGTGTTCCGGCTGGTGCTTTCGCATTCCGCCAGGGTGATGGGTTTTTTCCAGATCGACATGGCTTTCCTCGGCTGGCGCGCGGGGCGCGCCGGTTGAACACGTTCAGGCGAGCATGGTGCCCGTGGCAACGAAGCGCTGGTGCCAGGACAGCGCCTCGCCCAGCAAATGCGGCGTGTGCCGGCCCACCGGGTTGGCTTGGGCGCGCGCCACGTAGTCGCGCAGCTGGGGCCGGAAGTCCGGGTGTGCACAGCGCTCGATGACCAGCTCGGCGCGCTGCGCCGGCGACTTGCCGCGCAGGTCGGCCAGGCCCTGCTCGGTGACGATGATCTGCACGTCGTGCTCGGTGTGGTCCACGTGGCTCACCATGGGGACGATGCAGGAGATGGCGCCGCCCTTGGCGAGCGAGGGCGTCATGAAGATCGACAGGTAGGCGTTGCGCGCGAAATCGCCCGAACCGCCGATGCCGTTCATGATGCTCGACGCCATCACGTGCGTCGAATTGACGTTGCCGTAGATATCGGCCTCGATCATGCCGTTCATGGCGATCAGGCCGAGCCGGCGGATGACCTCGGGGTGGTTGCTGATCTCCTGCGGGCGCAGCACGATGCGCTGGCGGTAGAAGTCGATGTCGGCGAGGAAGGTTTCCATGGCCGAGGGGCTGAGCGAGAGCGCCGTGGCCGAGGCGCAGTCGAGCGTGCCGCTCTTGAGCATGGCCAGCATGCCGTCCTGCAGCACCTCGGTGTAGGCGCTCAGGTGCTTGAACGGGCCGGCGTCCAGGCCGGCGAGCACGGCATTGGCGATGTTGCCCACGCCCGATTGCAGCGGCAGCAGTTCGCGCGGCATGCGGCCGAGCGTCACCTCCTGCTGCAGGAAGTCGAGGATGTGGCCGGCAATGCGCTGCGAGTTCTCGTCCGGCGCGCTGAACACCGAATTGCGGTCCGGCAGGTCGGTGCACACCACGGCCACGACCTTCTCCGGGTCGACGCGCAAATAGGGCTCGCCGATGCGGTCGGCGGTGCGCACCAGCGGGATGGGCACGCGGTGCGGCGGCAGGTCGGTGCCGTAGTAGATGTCGTGCATGCCCTCCAGGGCTTCGGGCTGCCAGCGGTTCACCTCCAGGATGACCTTGTCGGCCTGGTCCAGCCAGGTCTTGTTGTTGCCCACCGAGGACGAGGGGATGAGCCGCCCGTCGGGCAGCACGCCCGCCACCTCGACCACGGCCACGTCGAGCTTGCCGAAGAAGCCGAACCAGACGAAGGGCGCCACGTGCGAGAGGTGGATGTCCATGTACTGCACCTCGCCGGCGTTGATCTGGCGCCGGCAGGTCGGGTCGGACTGGTAGGGCATGCGCATGTCCACGCCGTGCGCCGCCGCCAGCACGCCGTCGAGCTCGGGCGCGGTCGAGGCGCCGGTCCACAGGCCGATGCGGAAATCCTCGCCGCGCGCGTGCGCCGACTGCATGCGCCGCGCCAGCGCGCCGGGCACGGCCTTGGGGTAGCCGGCGCCGGTGAAGCCGCTCATGCCCACGCGGTCGCCGGGCGCGATCAGCGCGGCGGCCGCGTCGGCCGACACCATGCGGCTGCGGAATGCGGGGTACGAAACGCGGTCTTCAAGCGGCATGCGGCCTCCGGTGTCCTGTCAAACAACGATGCGCCCGGGGCGGGCGCATGCACGGAGCCATTCTACGGGGACGGCACGGGCGATCAAGGGTTTTCCCTAGCATGACCGCACCGCGGCGCGGTCAGGCGAAGGGCTTGGCCGGGCGGGCCGGTACGCCGTCGCGGTTGAGCAGCGCGTACAGCACGATGGCGCCGAAGGTCGCCGTACCGATGCCGCCCAGCGCAAAGTCGCCGAACTTGAGCGTGAAATCCGCCGTGCCCAGAATGAGCGTGATGGCGGCGACGATGAGGTTCTTGTTCTGCGAAAAATCGACCTTGTTGTCCACCCAGATCTTGGCGCCGGCCACGGCGATGAGGCCGAACACGACGATGGAGACGCCGCCCATCACCGGCAGCGGGATCGCCTGGATCACGGCGCCGAACTTGGGCGAGAAGCCCAACAGCACGGCGATCAGCGCGGCCACCAGGAACACCGCGGTGGAATAGATCTTGGTCGCCGCCATCACGCCGATGTTCTCGGCGTAGGTCGTCACGCCCGTGCCCCCGGCAGCGCCGCTGACCATGGTGGCGATGCCGTCGCCGATGAAGGCGCGGCCCATGTACTGGTCGAGGTCGCGGCCGGTCATGGCCGTCACGGCCTTGATGTGGCCCAGGTTCTCGGCCACCAGCACGATGACCACCGGCACGATGAGCAGCATGGCGTTGGCGCTGAACACCGGCGCAGAGAAGTTGGGCATGCCCACCCAGGCGGCGGCGGCGACGCCCGACAGGTCCATGGGCTTGCCCAAACCCAGGCCGTTGGCGAGCACCGCATAGGCGATGCTCGCCAGGATCAGCCCGACGAGAATCAAGAGGCGCTGCACCATGCCGCGCGTGAACACCGCCACCAGCCCGACGCTGACGAAAGTGAGCACCTGCATCCAGCTGTCGAAATTGCTGGCCGCCATGTTCTTCACCGGAATGCTGGCGAGGTTCAGGCCGATCACCGCCACCACCGCGCCGGTCACCACGGGCGGCATGAAGCGCTCGATCCAGCCGGTGCCGGCGGCCTGCACCACGAAGCCGACCAGCGTGTACACCGCCCCGCAGGCAATGATGCCGCCCAGCGCGAGACCGATGTTGGGGTTCGGTCCCTTGCCGGCATAGGCGGTGGCGGCGATCACCACGCCGATGAAGGCAAAGCTCGATCCGAGGTAGCTGGGAACCTTGCCGCCGGTGATGGCAAAGAAGATCAGCGTGCCGATGCCGCTCATCAGGATGGCCAGGTTGGGGTCGAAGCCCATCAGGATGGGCGCCAGCACCGTGGCGCCGAACATGGCGATGACGTGCTGCACGCCCATGGCCGCGGTTTGCGGCCAGGGCAGGCGCTCCCCTGGTCCAATGACGCCGCCGCTTTCAAGCACGGCCGGGCTCTTCTCCTGCCAATCGAACATGGACATTGCTGGTTCTCCCCCTCATGAATTTGGTGGGCGCGATGCTACGCGAACGCGGGTGGAAGTGGGGCTGGCCCGGAGTGCTGTGCTGCGATGCTATTTAAACAATAGCTATAAACCTATGTGCAGCAAGCGCAATGCGCCATTTTTTCCTGAATTTTTAGCCCCGTGCCGGCAGCACCCTGCCGCGGCATTCGCCGAAGCCGATGCGTGCCGCGCCCGGCGCTTCGCACCAGCCGCGCAGCACCACCGCGTCGCCGTCTTCCAGGAAGCGCCGCTCCTCGCCGGTGCCGGCCAGGGTGAGCGGCCGCGTGCCGCCCAGGCTCAGCTCGACGATGGCACCGGCCTCGGCCTGGGTCGGCCCCGAGATGGTGCCGGTGCCCAGCAGGTCGCCGCTCTGCAGGTTGCAGCCGCCCACGGT
>MEDL01000142.1 GCA_001724785.1 Acidovorax sp. SCN 68-22
CGCATTGCTGGTGGCGCCGGCGTGCAGGTTCAGGAAGTCAACCGGCTGCTCAAGGAATTCGAGCAGATGCAGGGCATGATGAAGAAGATGAAGGGCGGCGGCCTGATGAAGATGATGAAGAAGATGGGCGGCATGAAGGGCCTGGGCGGCATGCCGGGAAAACCCTTCTGAATTTCAAGCCTTTTTGGCCTCTAGCGCTTGCTGGATAAGCTTTAGTAGCTATAAAAACAATAGAAAACCGGGCCCAGCCCGGTTGTTGTTTTCAATGCGCGCCGGCGACCACGCCGCGCAGCGTGTAGGCCTTGGCTTCGGTGATGGAGACGTCCACCATCTGGCCCACCAGGCGCGCCGGGCCGGCGAAGTTGACCACGCGGTTGCACTCGGTGCGCCCCATCAGTTCACCGGCGTCCCGCTTGGACGCGCCTTCGACGAGGATGCGCTGCACCGTGCCCACGCGCTGTGCGCTGATGGCGCCGATGTGGGCGTTGATGGCGGCCTGCAGTTCGTGCAGGCGGCGCAACTTCACCTCGGCCGGCGTCTCGTCGTGCAGGTTGGCCGCCGGCGTTCCGGGGCGTGGGCTGAAGATGAAGCTGAAGGAGTTGTCGAAACCCACGTCGGCGATGAGCTTCATCATCTTGGCGAAGTCTTCCTCGGTCTCGCCCGGGAAGCCGACGATGAAGTCGCTGCTCATGGCCAGGTCGGGGCGGATGGCGCGCAGCTTCTTCACGGTGCTCTTGTATTCCATGGCGGTGTAGCCGCGCTTCATGGCCATGAGGATGCGGTCGCTGCCGTGCTGCACCGGCAGGTGCAGGTGGTTGGCCAACTTGGGGATGCGCGCGTAGGCTTCGATCAGCCGTGGCGTGAACTCGTTCGGGTGGCTGGTGGTGAAGCGCAGGCGCTCGATGCCGGGGATGTCGGCAACGTATTCCAGCAGCAGGGCGAAATCCGCGATCTCGGCCGTATCGCCCATGGGGCCGCGGTAGGCGTTCACGTTCTGGCCCAGCAGGGTGATTTCCTTCACGCCCTGGTCGGCCAGGCCCGCCACTTCCACCAGCACATCGTCGAACGGGCGGCTCATTTCCTCGCCGCGCGTGTACGGCACCACGCAGTAGCTGCAGTACTTGCTGCAGCCTTCCATGATGGAGACGAAGGCCGACGCGCCCTCCACCCGCGCGGGCGGCAGGTGGTCGAACTTCTCGATCTCGGGGAAGCTGATGTCGACCTGCGGGCGCGCCTGCACGCGGCGCTGCTCCAGCAACTGCGGCAGGCGGTGCAGCGTCTGCGGGCCGAAGACGATGTCCACGTAGGGCGCGCGCTTGACGATCTCGGCGCCCTCCTGGCTGGCCACGCAGCCGCCGACGCCGATCTGCACGCCGCGCTCCTTCAGGTGCTTGACGCGGCCCAGGTCGGAGAACACCTTCTCCTGCGCCTTCTCGCGCACCGAGCAGGTGTTGAAGAGGATCAGATCGGCTTCCTCGACGTCCTGCGTGGGCTCGTAGCCTTCGGCGGCGCGCATCACGTCCACCATCTTGTCCGAGTCGTACTCGTTCATCTGGCAGCCGAAGGTCTTGATGAAAACTTTTTTGCTCATGGGAATATCTCCGCAAGGCCGCGTCGGGCGGCCAGGCGCTGGTGGCGGGAGCAGGCAGCCCCGGCCGGGGTCTGGTCAGCGCGGGTTGGTGTCGCTCTCGAAGCGCAGGTTGGTCTGCGCGCCGGCGCCAGCGCGCGGCAGGTCGCTTTCCGCCTTCGTCAGGATCCAGGCGGTGTGCAGCATGCCGCTGCTGCCTTCCATGCGGTAGTTCACCGTGAACTGCTTGCCGATGACCGAGTGCAGCATGACCAGCGAGTTCTGCGGGCTGAACAGGCGCATGCCCGGTGCCATGCGCACCGGTTTGCCGTCGATTTCGGCGTCCACCGTGGAGAGCACGGCCAGCGTCCCGCGCCGCGCCTGCTCGGGAAAGGTGCGCACGCCGCCCAGTTCGCCGTGCATCTGCGCCCGGGCCGGTGCCACCGCCAGCGGCAGGAGGGCGCACAGCGCGACAAGCACCGTGGAAAGTGCGCGGCGGCGAAGCGGGGGGCAGCGTGTCATGGTTCTATCCAGCGGCTGAAATGGGCGATTCTAGGCCGCGGGTGGCGCCGCGGCACAAAACAAAAACCCCTTGCAGGCCAGCTGCAAGGGGTGAATCTGGTGGTGATAGGTGGACTTGAACCACCGACATCAGCATTATGAATGCTGCGCTCTAACCAACTGAGCTATATCACCGCGAGCAAAATTATAAATCAGATTTCAGGCCGCGCGGCGCGCCTGGCGGGTTCGTTCGCACCTTCAGAGGTGCTTGAACGCCGCTGGCCGCTTGTTCAGGAAGGCGTCCATCCCTTCCTTCTGGTCCTGCGTGGCGAACAGGGCGTGGAACAGGCGGCGTTCGAACATCACGCCATCGGACAGGCCGCCTTCGAACGCCCGGTTGACCGATTCCTTGGCCGCCATGACCGCGATGCGCGAGAAATCGCTGATCACCAGGGCCGCGGCCAGCGCTTCGTCCTGCAGCTTGTCGAGCGGTACGACGCGGCTGACCAGGCCCGAGCGCTCGGCCTCCTGCGCGTCCATCATGCGGCCGGTGAGCGCCATGTCCATGGCCTTGGCCTTGCCCACGGCGCGCGGCAGGCGCTGGGTTCCGCCGGCCCCGGGAATGACGCCCAGCTTGATTTCCGGCTGGCCGAACTTGGCGTTGTCGGCAGCGATGATGAAGTCGCACATCATGGCCAGCTCGCAACCGCCGCCCAGGGCGAAGCCGCTCACTGCGGCGATGACGGGCTTGCGGATGGCGCGGATGGTTTCCCAATTGCGGCCGATGAAATCGCACTTGTACACGTCGGCGAAGCTGTAGCGCGCCATCGCGCCGATGTCGGCACCGGCGGCAAAGGCCTTTTCGCTGCCGGTGATGACCACGCAGCCGATGCGTTCGTCGGCATCGAAATCGCGCAGGGCAGTGCCCAGTTCTTCCATGAGCTGATCGTTGAGCGCATTGAGCTGTTTGGGACGGTTGAGCGTGATGATGCCGACTTTCTCGGCTTCTCTGCGCACTTCGATCATTGCGTAAGACACGGTGTTCTCCAGTAGGTTACCAAGCGGGAAACTATATAGATATATCGAGGCTGCGAGCGCGCTGGCCGTTCACCGGCCATCGAGCCAGCGCGCAGCGAGCGCCGCGTCGGCCAACAGCAGCTGCACGGTGTCCATAGGGGTCGGTCTGGCATGTGCCAACGCGATGGGCAGGCGCAGCAAGCGCTGGTCGCGCGCCACCAGGGCCACCACCTCGCGCGCGCCGGATGGGGCGAAAAGCGCCAGGTCGTCGAGTTGCTGCATGCGCCAGGCGCCCTCGGGCGTCTCGATGCCGAGCCATTCGTCGCCCGCTGCCAGGCCGGCGCTTTCGGCCAGGCCGCCGCGCAGCACCGCCTTGAGGCGCACGCCCGGGCCAGCGCCCAGGCGCAGCCCGAGCCGCTGCGCCCACTGCGGGGTATCGGCGTGCAGGCGCACGCCGTGCGCGGCCAGGAGTTCGGCCAGGGGAAGCTCCGCGTTCGAGTGCACCCAGGCCGCGATATCGGCGGCGTAGCTGCGCCCTCCCAGGGCTTCGAGCGTCGCCAGCAGATCGGATTCCTGCATGGGCCCCGCCTTGCAGCGTACCCAGAGCGCGCGCATCACCGCATCGAGCGTGCTGCGTCCTTCGCGCCGCAAAGTCAGGTCGAGGCACAGGGCGACGAGCGCGCCCTTGCTGTAGTAGCTGACGGTGGCGTTGGGGGTGTTTTCGTCCTGCCGGTAGAACTTCACCCAGGCGTCGAAGCTCGCCTCTGCCAGGGTCTGCACCAGCCGTCCCGGGGTCTGGAGCACCTGGTTGACGGTTTTCGTGAGCAGCTTGAGGTAGCCGGCGTGGTCCAGCAGGCCGGCACGCACCAGCAGCAGGTCGTCGTAGTAGCTGGTAAAGCCTTCGAAGAACCACAGCAACCGGGTGTAGTTCTCGGCCGCGTAGTCGTAGCGTTCGAACTCCGCCGGGCGCAGGCGCTTGACGTTCCAGGCGTGGAAGTATTCGTGGCTGATGAGTCCGAGCACGGTGGTGTAGCCATCGCCCGGCCGCCACGCGCCGCCGGTACCGTCGCCACGCCGGGGCAGATCGCGCCGCGCCGCCACCAGGGCGGTGCTGTTGCCATGTTCCAGCCCGCCGTGGCCATCCTCCAGCGCGTTCAGGAGGAAGACGAAGCGGTCGAAGGCGGGCGGCTCCTGGCCGTGCCAGAACGCCACCGCCGCCGCGCAGATCTTGCGCGCATCCTGGACCAGCCGCTCGCCATCGAAGGAGGGCGCGGCGCCGCTGACCACCATCTGGTGCGCGATGCCGCCCGCCTCGAAGCTGGCGCTCCAGAAAGGTCCCATTTCCACCGGGCTGTCCACCAAGGTGTCGTAATCCGGTGCGAGGTAGCGGCCGAAACCCCGCTCGTCCACGTCTGCGGCCCGCAGGGCGGTGGCGACGCGCCACTCCAACGGGCCGGGGGGCGGCTGGATCTCCAGCCCGTGGGGCAGGTGTTCGTGTCCGGCGGCGCGCAGGAACAGGCTGGTGCCGTTGAAGAAGCCGCGCGCGCCATCCAGCCAGCTGCTGCGCACCGATGGGTCAGCGGCATAGACCTCGTATTCCAGGTCGAGTGCCGAGGCGCCCGCGCAATCGGCGCGCCAGGTGGATTTGTCGAGCTGCACCAGCGCGACCACGCGCCCGGCCTGCACGGCGCGCATGCGCTGCAGGTGCTTGGTGAACTCGCGCAGCAGGTAACTGCCCGGAATCCAGGCGGGCAGCTGGAGCAGTTGGCCGGCCTGCGGTGCCTGCAGCCGCATGCGCACGCGGTACAGATGGGCATGTGGGTCGTGCGCTTCCACCACATAGTGCACGGCGCAAGCCGCTGCGCCCTGGGTCGGTGGAGCGGCCTGCGCGTGCGCCGGACTGGCCTGATCGTCGTCCCGCCTCATTTGCCTGCGGATTCTGCCTGGGCCAGGCGCTTGTCGACTTCCTGCGCGCTGATGGCGCCGGGAACGCGGCTGCCGTCCAGGAAGATCAGCGTCGGCGTACCGGTGATCTTGTGCTTCTTGCCGAACGCCAGGTTGCGTTGCAGGGCCGCAGTGTCGCAGCTGGCCGCCGCAGGGGCGCGTTCACGCAGCATGTGGTCCTGCCAGGCCGCGACACGGTCCTTGGCACACCAGATATTGCGCGACTTTTCGGCCGAATCGGGGCTCAGGATGGGATAGAGGAAGGTGTACACGGTGACGTTCTGCACCTTCTGCAGGTCGCGTTCGAAGCGCTTGCAGTAGCCGCAGTTGGGGTCGGCAAACACCGCGAGCTTGCGCGCGCCACTCCCTTGCACCACGGTGAAGGCGTCGGCCAGGGGCAGGGCGGAGAAGTCCACCGCTGTCAGCTTGGCAATGCGGTCCTCGGTAAGGTTGCGGCGCGCCTTGGTGTCAATCAGTTCGCCCTGGATCAGGTAGTTGCCGGTGGCGTCGGTATAGAAGACATCCGTGCCGACGCGCACTTCGAACAGGCCCGGCATGGGGGTGGGGCGCACCTCGTCGAGTTTGTCGAGCTGGGGAATGCGTTCGGCCAGCGTCTTGCGAATCGTGCTTTCCTGCGCGGCGGCGCCGCATGCGGTGGCAAAGGCGGCGCATGCGAGCAGCCAAGGGAGTTTCTTCATGAAAAATCGCGTCCTGAAATCGGTGCGGGGTCAATAAGGAAAGCGGGATGCATGGCTTGCTGCGCCACCCAGCGTTTGAGCGGGCCGATCTGGTCGAAGCCCTGCATGCCCCAGTTGCGCAAGGCTTGCACGCCGGGCTCGCGCCGGGCAAACAATTGCGCCAGAAGATCGGTCGACAGGCGCATGGGCAGCAGGGCCGTCTTGCGCTCGCGTTCGTACCGCCGCAGCACGCGCATGTCGGCCACGCTGCGCCAGCTGCTGCGCGCAGTGAGCAAGCGCGCCAGCGCCTGCACGTCCGCCAGGCCCAGGTTGAGCCCCTGCCCCGAAAGCGGGTGGACGGTGTGCGCCGCATCGCCTGCGAGCGCCCAGGAGGTACCGGTGCCTGCCAGGGCGCCGCACCAGCGGTCGGCACGGGCCAATTGCAGCGGCCAGGTGCAGCGCTCGCCCTGCAGGTGCAGGGCCCCCAATGCGCCGCCACTCGCCTGGGCCAGGGTGCTGGCGAATTCCGGTGGCTCCAGTTCCATCAGGGCCTGCGCGCGTTCCGGGGCCACCGACCACACCACCGCCACCTCCTGGCCGTCGGCGCCGCCGAGCGGCAGGAAAGCCAGGATGCCCTCGGCGGAAAACCACTGGCGCGCCGTGCCGCCGTGTGGCATGCCGGTGTGCACGCGTGCGGCCAGCGCCGTCTGGGGGTAGGGCGACACGTCGTAGTGCACGCCCAGCTCGGCGCGTGTGCGGCTGGACCGCCCTTCGCACACCACCAGCAGTGGGGCCGCCACGCTCTCCGACACCAGTTCCACATGCGGCTGGTAGCGCACCGCCTCGGCCAGGCGGGTTTCCAGCGCCGGCACGTCCACGATCCAGGCAAGCGCCGGCGCGTGCGCGGAAGCAGCATCGAAGTGCACTTCCCCGCCGTCGTCGCCCTGAACCTCCATGCGCAGCACCGGTGTGGCGTGCTCGGCCTGCGGCCAGCAGCGCAGGGCTTCAAGCAGCGCGCGCGAGTTGGCGTTCAGCGCGTAGGCGCGAATGTCGCGGTGTTCGCCGGAGGGCGCGCCGGAGGCGTCCACCAGGGCCACTTTGACGCCTTCGCGGGCCAGCAACAGGGCCAGCGTGCGGCCGACGATGCCCGCGCCGCGAATACAAACGTCTGTGTGTTGGGCCATGGGGCCATTGTAGAAGCCTGGTCCCCAGCCTGCCCCGCTCGCTAGAATGCCGCGCCTGCCCGGCGAAAATGCGCCGTCTGCGGCAGCCGCCGCGCTGCCAGCCTGCCTCGGCGCAGGGCGTTCCCGCCCGTTGCGCCACTACAAGGATTTTCCATGAGCCTCCAATGCGGCATCGTGGGCTTGCCCAATGTCGGCAAGTCCACCTTGTTCAATGCCCTGACCAAAGCCGGCATCGCCGCCGAAAACTACCCC
>MEDL01000143.1 GCA_001724785.1 Acidovorax sp. SCN 68-22
CGGTGTCCGCACCATACGCCAGCAGGCGCTTCCTAAGCCGCAGCACGGCGCGGTCCTTGCTGAGCAACACGGCGCCATGCGCCGCCGCCAGGTCGATGAAGGGCTGGTCGTCGGCGTCCTTGCAGACGGCGCTGGCGCGCGCGGCGGCATCGACGGTGTGCGCGGTGGCGTCGAAACGCGCCAGCACCGCTGCGGGCGTGAGGCCGTAGTACTGCACGCGCGGCGCGATCTGGGCATAGGCCAGCACGCGGGCCAGTTCCGCGCGCATGCCGGCGGTGGCGATCCAGCGCAGGCGGCCCGAGGCCATCAAGCCCGGGAGCGGCGCGGTGGCCGGGTCGGCGAACACCAGCAGGTCGAGCACGATGTTGGTGTCGAGCACCAGCGCGCGGCCGCTCCCACCCGCCGGCAGCGTCAGCGGCACTTCATGCGCCATCGACAGGAACCGGGGCCGCAGCCGGCCGGGTGCGCGCGCTGCCCTGCACCAGGTCGAAACGGAACAAGCGGCATTCGATCGGGCCGTTCCACAGCGGCACGCGGCGCGACTCCTTCAGGCGCATCTTGCTGGGCAGCTTGAGGTCGGGCGTGAGCATCCAGGCCTGCCAGCCGGGGTAGTGCCGCTTCCAGTGCGCGGCGAGCTGCTGGAAGAATGCGCCGCCGTCGTCGCCCTCTTCCTGGCCACCCTGCACCTCGGCCGCTTCGCGCCCGACGGCCGCGCCGCGCGCGCGCTGCTGGGCGCGCTCGCGCGCGTTCTGTCCGGCGGCGCCGGCGGCGGCGATGCGCGCGCCGTACGGCGGGTTGAGGAGCATCACGCCGGGCTGCACGCAGGGCGGCATGCGCTGCAGCGCGTCGCCGCCGCGCAGCTCGATAGCGTGGGCGACGCCGGCGCGCTCGGCGTTGCGCGCGGCGAAATCGACCATCCGGTGCGAAATATCACTGCCAAATATGCCCGTAGCGCAGGCAGTTATTGAGTTTTCAGCTTCTTCTTTAATAGCATTCCAGACATGCGCCTGGAACGGCAGGAGCTTCTCGAAGGCAAAACGCCGCTGCAGACCCGGCGCGATGCGGCAGGCCATTTGCGCCGCCTCGATGACCACCGTTCCGCTGCCGCAGCAGGGGTCGTAGAGCGGCAGCGGCGCATCGCCCTGCGGGTCCCAGCCGGTGGCGGCGATCATGGCGGCGGCGAGGGTTTCCTTGAGCGGGGCGTCGCCCTTGGCACCCCCTTCCTTCACATTCCTCCAGCCGCGCTTGAACAGCGGCTCGCCGGAGGTGTCGATGTAGACCGTGGCCTCATCGGTGGTCAGGTGCAGGTGCAGGCGCACGTCGGGCCACTGCGTGTCCACGTCGGGGCGCACGCCCGTCTTGGCGCGGAAGCGGTCCGCCACCGCGTCCTTGGTGCGCAGCGCGGCGAAATTGAGGCTGGTGAGCGGGCTGTGCTGCGCCGTCACTTCGACCTTGAAGCTCTGGCGCGGCGTGAACCAGATTTCCCAGGCAATGCCCGATGCGAGCGCATACAGGTCGTTCTCGCTGCGGTACAGGCCCTGGGCGAGCTGCACCAGCACCCGCTGTGCCAGCCGGCTGTGCAGGTTGAGGGCCAGCGCGTCGCGCCAGGCCGCGCGCAGCAGCACGCCGCCCCGGCCGACCAGAAGGTCCTCGCCGGTCAGGCCGGTGATCTGGTGGACCTCGTCGGCCAGGTAGCCCTCGACGCCGGCGGCGCAGGGCAGGAAGAGTTGCAACTGGTTCATAGCGCCTTGCGCAACGTGGTGGTGGGGATTTTGAGCCCCTCGCGGTACTTGGCAACCGTGCGGCGCGCGCACTCGATGCCCTGCTCCTTGAGCATGTCGGCAATCTGGTTGTCCGACAGCGGCTTGGCCGGGTTCTCGGCGGCGACAAACTGGCGGATCAGCGCGCGCACCGCCGTGCTCGACGCGTTGCCGCCGGTGTCGGTGCCCAGCCCGGAGCCGAAGAAATACTTCAGCTCGAAGGTGCCCTGCGGCGTGGCCATGTACTTGGCCGTGGTGACGCGCGAGATGGTCGATTCGTGCAGGCCGAGCTCGTCGGCGATGTCGCGCAGCACCAGCGGGCGCATGGCCAGCTCGCCGTGCACGAAGAAGTTCTTCTGCCGCTCGACGATGGCGCGCGAGACGCGCAGGATGGTGTCGAAGCGCTGCTGGATGTTCTTGATGAACCAGCGCGCCTCCTGCAGGCGCTGCTGCAGCGCCTGGTGTCCGTCGCTGCCTTTGTGGCCGCGCAGGGCGCCGGCGTAGATGTCGTGCACGCGCAGGCGCGGCATCACGTCGGGGTTGAGTTGCACCGAGAACTGGGTGCCCGTCGTGCCGACGCGGCGGACCAGCACGTCGGGCACCACGGCGTTGCGTTCCACGTTGGCAAAACGGCGGCCAGGGCGGGGCTCGAGCCGTGCGATGAGCGCCATGGCGGCGCGCACCACCTCCTCGCTCGCGCCGCACAGCGGCGCCAGGCGCCGGACGTCGCGCCGGGCCAGCAAGTCCAGCGGCTGGCGGCAGGCCGCCAACGCCGCCGCCAGCACGGCGGGGTCTTGCCCGCCCTCCTGCTGCAAGGCGAGCAGTTGGAGGCGCAGGCACTCGCCCAGATTGCACGCCCCCACGCCGGTGGGCTCCAGGCTTTGCAGCAGCGAACGCGCCACCGTGAAGCGGTGCAGCAATTCGTCGGCCTCTTCCGCGTCGTCGCCCGCCAGGCCCGCGGCGAGTTCCTCGATGCTGTCCTCCAGGTAACCGTCGTCGTTCAGCGACTCGATCAGGAAACCAAGTGCCGCCCGGTCCGGCTCCGAAAGCCGCAGGCAGAGCGCCTGGCGGTGCAGGAACTCGGCCAGCGAGCCGTGTTCGTGCGCGAGGTCCAGGGCATCACGGGCCACCGCCTCACCGTCCGGCTGTTGGCGTGGCGGTGCGTCGCCCCCCCACTCACTGTCGTCCGGCGCCATGTCGTACGTGCCATCGCCCGACCAGTCGAGCGCGGCCTCGGAACCCGAGAAATCAGATTCATTTTGGCCATCAGCGCTTGATGCATCTGATGTTATTGCTCCTGAAAACGAAGCATATTCCGACACCAATTCTTCGCTGGGTGTCGGGGTATCCGCGTGGTCCAGGCCAAATTCCTCGCGCGGCGCCTCTTCGCTTTCGCGCTCCAGGAAAGGGTTTTCGTCCAGCATCTGGTCCACTTCCTGCCCCAGTTCCAGCGTGGAAAGCTGGAGCAGGCGTATCGACTGCTGCAACTGGGGCGTCAGCGCCAGGTGCTGCGAAACGCGCAGCGACAGGCCCGGCTTCATGGGCGGGGCGCAGCCACCCGGCTGCCAGCCTTACGGTGCCATCGCGCCGCCGGGCCACCCCAAGGCGAAACGCGGCCCCTTGGGGCTGAGGGCTGCGGCTCCGCGCCTGCCTGCGCAGGTGCGGACAGCCCGAAGAAGGGCTGGCTGCGCCAGTCCTGCGGCCTGCAAGGCGCAGGGAGCGACACGCAGTGCGCGACCGTGGGGGCCAGTTTCGCCGCCGGGCCGCCCCAAGGCGAAACGCGGCCCCCTCGGGGGGCAGGGAGCGACACGCAGTGCGCGACCGTGGGGGCCATATTCCCTTACATCCGGAAGTGCTCGCCCAGATACACCCGGCGCACTTCCGCGTTGTCCACAATGTCGGTGGGCGTGCCTTGGGCCAGCACCTCGCCTTCGCTGATGATGAAGGCGTGGTCGCAGATGCCCAGTGTCTCGCGCACGTTGTGGTCGGTGATCAACACGCCGATGCCGCGCGCCTTCAGGAAACCGATGATGCGCTGGATCTCGATCACGGCGATGGGGTCGATGCCGGCAAAGGGCTCGTCCAGCAGGATGAAGCGTGGCTGCGTCGCCAGGGCCCGCGCGATCTCGACGCGCCGGCGCTCACCGCCCGACAAGGCCACGGCGGGCGAGTCGCGCAAGTGCTCCACCCGCAACTCCTGCAGCAGCGCCGTCAAGCGCTCTTCCATGACCGCCTTGGGCAAGGGCTTGCCGTCGTCGCCGCACTGCAGTTCCAGCACCGCGCGCACGTTCTCCTGCACGGTGAGCTTGCGAAAAATCGAGGCTTCCTGCGGGAGGTAGGACAGCCCAAGACGCGAGCGCCGGTGAATCGGCATGTGCGCCACCGAGTGCCCGTCAATCAGGATATCGCCGGCGTCGGAACGCACCAGGCCGACGATCATGTAGAACGAGGTGGTCTTGCCCGCACCGTTCGGGCCGAGCAGGCCGACCACTTCGCCCTTGCCCATGCTGAGGGATACGTCCTTGACCACTCTGCGGCCGCCGTAGGACTTGGCCAGGTGCCGCACCTCCAGCAGGCTCGCGGCGCCGCTGCCCTGGGCGATGTCGCTCACTTGGCCGCACCGCCGAGGCGGTCGCTGGGTCGCAGGGGAGCGCCCGCTTCGGACGCAGCCGGGGCTGCCCCACCGGCGGCTTCGCGCGGCGCGAGGGTGGCGCGCACGCGCCCGCCCGCCTCGCCGGGCTGCTTGCCGGTATTGCGCCCATCGACGGTGAACATGTCGGTGAGGTTGTGGTAGACGATGACGTCTCCCGTGATCTCGTCGTTCAGTTCCGCGCCGCGGTAGCGGCGCAGTTCGGCCTGGGTCGCCAGGCGCACGCTGTCGGCCTGGCCGTTGTATTCGATCGTCTGCGCTTCGCCTTCGATGAACTCGGCCGGCGCACCCCGTGGTGTATCGCGCTTCTGGCGGAAGAAGGCGCGCTGGCCGGCCGTGCCGGTCATCGTTCCCGACTGGTAGCCAGCGGCGTCTTGGTGCACCTCCAGGCGCGCACCGCGCAGCACGATGCTGCCTTTGGTCACCACCACCCGGCCGGAAAACACGCTGGTCTGGCGCAGCTCATCGTGCCGCAGCTGGTCGGCCTCGATGTTCATGGGCTGGCTGCGGTCGGCTTTCTCGGCCAGCGCCGGGGTTGCCGCCCACACAGCGACGCACCACGCCGCCAGCGTACCGCGCGCAGCGCGGCCCAAGGTGCTGTGCAAGGGATAAGGGAACATGCAAAAAGGGTCCGTGGAGGGCGCCGCCGCCGGGCCGGCACTGCGGAACATTGGCGGCACGAATCTTGCAAACATTGTGCCATGCGCCGCAAATAAAAATGCCCGCGGGCATGCGGGCACGGTGCTCGTTCAATGGGAAGGCGGTAAAAGTCACGCCTTCCCGCTGCCAGAACCCATCAACCCTTGGCAACCAGGGCTTCCACCACCTTGAGCATGCCGCCCAGGCTGCCGGCCATGCCGCCGTCGGCATAGTAGCGACCGCCCACGCCCATGGAAGGAACCCCTTCCACCCCGTAGGCTTCCTGCAACTGCGACGCTTTGCGCACCTGGTTGGACACGGTGAACGAGTTGTACATCTCCTTGAACTTCGCGATATCCATGCCGGGTTGCTTGGCGACCCAGGCGAAGATGCCTTCGTCCTTGGAGAGGTTCTGTTTCTCGACATGGATGGCGCGGAATACCTTGGCGTGCAGTTCGCCCACCTTGCCCATGCCTTCGAGCGTGTAGTACAGCTTTTGCTGCGGCACGAAGCTCGCGTTGAACGCGATCGGCACCCGGCGGAATGCCATCTGCTTGGGCGGGTTCTTGAGCCAGGCTTCGAGCGTCGGCTCGAACTCGTTGCAGTGCGGGCAGTTGTACCAAAAGAATTCGATCACCTCGACCTTGCCGGCCGGTGCGTCCACCGGCGCGGGCTTGGACAAGCGGGTGTATTCCTTGCCTTCCTTGGGTGCTGCGGTCTGCGCCCACACGGGCAGGGACAGGCTGGAAGCCGCCAGTACGCTGGCCGAGGCGGCGGAAAACTCTCTACGGTTCATGCAATACGCTCCTGTGTGTTTGCAGTGGGATGGCGGCGGCGAGCGAAAGTTCAGCGCTGCACGCGCACCAGGGCGGACTCGACGCCCGCGCCATCGAGCTTTTCCTTCAGCTGCTCGGCGTCTATGCGCTTGACGAAGGGGCCGATGCGCACGCGGAACACGGTGCGCCCGCCTTGTTCGCGCTCGTTCACGCGCGCTTCCCAGCCCAGCATGGCCAGCTTGGCCCGTTGGGCGTCGGCGTCGCTCTGGGTGCGAAAGGCGCCCGCCTGCACGAAATAGTCGAAAGGGTCCACCGCAGCGGCGGAGTTGGCCGGAGCAACGGGTGCGGCGGCATTGGCGCGCGCCTTGGCCAAGTCGCCAAGCGGATCGCTCGGGACGGGCTCGGGCGTAGCGGTCGCAGGCACAGAGGCCGGCGCCGCAGCGATGCCGGCGGCCGGGCTGGCCGCGCCCGGCGGCGCCGGGCGCGCATTGCCTTTGCCGTACAGCGGGGAGTTCGGATCCCAGTTCTTGTTCTTCTGCGCCTCGGCCTTGTCCTCGCCAGGACTGCGGACCGCGCCCTTGTTCAAGAACGGCACAGGCACCTTGGTGACATACACCGCCACCGCGAGCGCCACCCCCAGGCCCACCAGTAGGCCGAGGATGAAACCGACGATGGTGCCGCCCGATTGCTTTTTTGCTTTCATATGCTTGACGTGGTCCGATTCACATTCTTGGGGGCGCCGAAACACCAAGCACCGCGAGGCCATTGTGCAGTACCTGGGCCGTGGCAGCGACGAGCGCCAGGCGCGCCTTTTTCACCGCTTCGTCGTCCACCAGGATGCGCTCGGCGTCGTAGTAGCTGTGGTAGCTGGCCGCCAGGTCGCGCAGGTAGAAGGTGACGTCGTGCGGCGCCTCTCCATCGGCGGCGGCACTCAGCATTTCGGGATACTTCGCCAGTTGCAGCATCAACGCCTGGGCCTGCGGGCCTTCCAACGCAGACAGGTCGACGTCCTTGAGCGACGCAACGCCACTCCCGCCGGCTTCTTGCCACGCCCGCAGAACCGAGCAGATGCGTGCATGCGCGTACTGCACGTAGTACACCGGGTTGTCGTTGTTCTGGGCCACAGCCAGGTCGACATCAAACGTGTACTCGGTATCGGGCTTGCGTGAGAGCAGGAAGAAACGCACCGCGTCCTTGCTGGTCCACTCGATCAGGTCGCGCAGCGTGACGTAGCTGCCCGCGCGCTTGCTGATCTTGACCTCTTCGCCGCCCTTGACCACGCGCACCATGGTGTGCAGCACGTAGTCGGGGTAG
>MEDL01000144.1 GCA_001724785.1 Acidovorax sp. SCN 68-22
GGTCAGCGCCGACCTGGTGCTCTGCGCCCCGGTGGTCGAGCGCGAGGCGCGCGAGCAGAACAAGCGCCTGGATGCGCACTACGCCCACCTGCTGGTGCATGGCACCCTGCACGCCCAGGGCTGGGACCACGAAACCAGCGCCCAGGACGCTGCGGAAATGGAAGCCTACGAGACCGGCATCCTGCGCGGCCTGGGGTTTGACGACCCGTACGGCAACTAGGGTCTGTTAACACTATGGAAGGGAATCGCGTTGCCTCGCAAAGGGGCTGGATGCAAGGCGCACGGGCGTAACAAGGCTGGTGCCTTGTAAGCGCGGGCAACGCCGCAGACGGCCCCTTTGCGAGGCAACCCGAAGGGAAGCTCATGGCAGCCCGCCCCTCGGCGTTGCGCTTCTTGTGCGTGCGGACGCACGCACGGCGTCGCGCGCCTTGATGGGCAGGCTGCCATGAGCTTCGCGACCCCTTCCATAGTGTTAACAGGCCCTAGCTCAAAACACCTGCGCCCGAAAGCGCCCCAATCCGCGCCCCGCTTGCCTCTAGCATCGGGTGCTGGAGTACCCCATGTTCGACACCGCCCTGCTGCTTGCCGCCGCCTTCCTGGCCGGCGCCCTCAACGCCGTTGCCGGAGGCGGCAGCTTCCTGACCCTGCCCGCCCTCGTCTTCACGGGCGTGCCGCCGGTGGTCGCCAACGCCACCGGCACGGTGGCGCTGCTGCCCGGCTACGTGGCCGGCGCCTGGGGGTTTCGCGAGGACACCGAGCCGCCGCCCGCCCTGTCGATGGCGCGTCTGGTGGTGCTTTCGCTGGCTGGCGGCGCGGCGGGTGCGGGGCTGCTGCTGGTCACGTCGAACGACGTGTTTTCCATCGTCGTGCCCTGGCTGCTGCTGGCCGCCACCGTGTTGTTCGCGCTCGGCCCCAAGCTGCGCGAGTGGACGGCGGGCGGCAAGCCCTCGGCGGCCAAGGCCACGCTGGGCGTGCTGGCCGTGGCGGCGTACGGCGGTTATTTCAACGGCGGGCTGGGCATCCTCCTGCTGGCGCTGTTCGGTCTGCTGGGACAGACCAAGCTCAACGCCATGAACGGCCTGAAGAACTGGGTGTCGGCCCTGCTCACGGCCATTGCCGTCGCCATCTACGCCGCCGGCGGCGTGGTGCTGTGGCCACAGGCGCTGATGATGATGGTGGCCGCTACCGCAGGCGGGTACGGTGGCGCGCGCGTGGCGCGGCGCATTCCCGCACCCTGGCTGCGTGGCGGCATCGTCGCCACCGGGCTGGTGATGACGGCGATATTTTTCTGGCGGCAGTGAACGCTGAATTTCAAGCCAAATTGGCCTGCAGCGCTGAACCCATATAGGTAAGTAGCTATTTTTATCTGGGCTGGAAGGCGATCAGAGCCATGCCCAGCAGCGCCACGGCCACTCCGGCCGCGTCCCAGGCCGAGGGACGCACGCCGTCCACCGCCCACAGCCAGGCGATGGCCGCGCCGATGTAGACACCGCCGTAAGCGGCATACACGCGGCCCGAGGCGGCGTCGTGCAGGGTCAGCAGCCAGGCGAACAGCGCCAGGCTGGCGGCGGCCGGCAGCAGCAGCCAGGGCGAGCCGTGCTGGCGCAGCCACAGCCACGGCAGGTAGCAGCCGACGATCTCGGCCAAGGCCGTGGCCAGGTAGAGCAGGAAAGTTGTCACGCGGTTGCCCCGGCGTTGCCGGGAGCAGCCGGCGCGATGCGCAGCGGAATCGTCACCGGCCCGTCGTTCACCAGATGCACCTGCATGTCGGCGGCAAATTCGCCGGTCTGCACCACGGGGTGCGCGGCGCGGGCCTGGGCGACCAGGTAGTCGTACAGGCGGCGCCCCTCGGCTGGTGCTGCCGCCTGGCTGAAACCGGGCCGGTTGCCGCTGCTGGTATCGGCGGCCAGGGTGAACTGGCTGACGAGGAGCAGGCCGCCGCCCACGTCCTGCACGCTCCGGTTCATTTTGCCGGCATCGTCGCTGAAGATGCGCAGCTTGAGGATCTTGGCCAGCAGCGCGTCGGCTTCCCGCTCGGTGTCGCCGCGCTCGGCGCAGACCAGCACCAGCAGGCCCGGGCCGACCTGGCCAATGGTGCTGCCGCCCACGTCCACCTTCGCCTGGCGCACGCGTTGCAACAGAGCGATCATGCGCCGTCCCCCACCAGGCGCGCCTTGACGCTCTTGCCCTTGACGCGCCCGGCGTTGAGGCGCGCCACCACCCGGGCGGCGATGCCGCGCTCGACGGCGACGTAGGTCGAATACTCGTTCACATTGATCTTGCCGACCTGCTCGCGCGCGAACCCCATCTCGCCGGTGAGCGCGCCAAGCACATCGCCGGCGCGGATCTTCTCCTTGCGTCCGCCAATGATCTGCACCGTGGCCATGGGCGGCACCAGCGGGCCGGCGCCGGTGGCGGTGAGCTCGGCCAGCGGGAACCACTCGGACGCGCGTCCCTGCAGCACCTCGATCTTGCCGACGCTGCCCATCTCGTCCATGCTCGCCAGGTTCAGGGCCAGGCCCTCGGCGTCGCCCCGGCCGGTGCGGCCGATGCGGTGGATATGGACCTCCGGATCGGGCGTCACGTCCACATTGATGACGGCAGCCAGGTCGGCGATATCCAGCCCGCGCGCGGCCACGTCGGTGGCCACCAGCACCGAGATGCTGCGGTTGGCGAACTGCACCAGCACCTGGTCGCGCTCGCGCTGCTCCAGTTCGCCAAACAGCGCCAGTGCGCTGAAGCCCTGGGCCTGCAGCACGGCCACGAGGTCGCGGCACTGCTGCTTGGTATTGCAGAACGCTATGGAGGATTCGGGCCGGAAGTGGTTCAGCAGCTGCGACACCGCGTGCAGGCGCTCGCTGTTTTTCACCTCGTACCAGCGCTGCTCGATCTTGTCTGGCGCATGCTGGGCCTGCACCGTGATCTGCTGCGGATTCTTCATGAACTGCGCGCCCAGCTTGGCGATGCCTTCGGGGTAGGTGGCGGAAAACAGCAAGGTCTGCCGGTCTTTCGGGCACTGGCGCGCCACCGTGGCGATGTCGTCGAAGAAGCCCATGTCGAGCATGCGGTCGGCCTCGTCGAGCACCAGGGTGTTCAGCTGGTCGAGCGCGAGGTGCTGGCGCGCCAGGTGGTCCATCACCCGGCCGGGCGTGCCAACGACGATGTGCGCGCCGTGCGCCAGGCTTTGCGCCTGGCCGCGCAGCGGTACGCCCCCGCACAGGGTCACGAGCTTGACGTTCTCCGTACCGCGCGCCAGGCGGCGGATTTCCTCGCTCACCTGGTCGGCCAGCTCGCGCGTCGGGCACAGCACCAGGGCCTGCACGCCAAAGCAGCGCGGGTTCAGGCGCGCCAGCAGCGCCAGACCGAACGCCGCCGTCTTACCGCTGCCGGTGCTGGCCTGGGCGATGAGGTCCTTGCCGAGCAGCGCCAGCGGCAGACTGGCCGCCTGGATGGGCGTCATGGTCAGGTAGCCCAGCTGCTGGAGATTGGCCAATTGGGCAGGGCTGAGCGCCAGGGCGCCGAATTCGGGCCGGGCGGGCGTGGGGGTGGAAGGCATGCCGGGATTATCCCGGCTCGCCCCGTCCAGGCCCGGCCTGGGGCGAGCGATACTCCCCGAAGGCGCTCGATTAGGCTATCGTTACGCCAAGTAACGCGTTGTCCCAACCACCTCCCTGCGATGATCGCCCCCATGCCCGTTGCCGAGCCGCCCGAGGCGCCTGGCCTGGACGACGCACAAATGCTGCGTTTCGTCGCCGAGGCCCTGGGCGCGGCGCTGGCGTTCTTCGACACCGCTGGCCGCTGCCGCTTCTCGAACGCTGCCTACGCGGCGCTCTATGGGTTCGACACCACCTCTATCGTCGGCAAGCCGCTCGAGGACATCGTCGACGCCGCCAGCTGGGCGCAAATCGCCCCCCACGTGCAGCGCTGCAAGGCGGGCGAGTCGGTGCGCTACCTCCGCGAACACACGGCGGCCGACGGCAGCGTGCGCATGTTCAGCGTGGTGTTGACGCCCCACGGCGACCCGTTCGGGCGCCCGGCCGGCCTGCTCGCGGTCATCGACGACCACACGCAGCGCTGGGAGGCCGAGCGCGCCGTGCGCGAGAGCGAGGAGCGCACGCGCAAGTTCGCCGCCGCCACGGAGGAAGCCATCGTCTTCCATTGCGACGGCATCGTGCTCGACTGCAACGACGCCATGACGCGCCTGACTGGTTTTCCCCTCGAAGAGGTCGTGGGGCGCAATATCTTCGGCTTCATCGACCCGGCTTCGCGCGGCAAGGCGCTCGATTACACGCACAGCGGCAGTGAGTACCTCTACGAGGTCGACATCGTGCACAAGAGCGGCCACCGGATCCCGGTGGAGGTCATGGGAAAAACCATGCCACAGCACGGCGCCGACTACCGCGTGGTGGTGGTGCGCGACATCAGCGCGCGCAAGCGCATGCAGGAGCGCGAGGCGTTCCTGGCGCTGCACGACGCGTTGACCGAGCTGCTCAACCGGCGCGGGCTGCTCGAGCAACTCGGCCTGGCCCTGGCGCAGGCGCGCAGTGCCCAGACCCAGCGCCAGAAGCAGGTGGCGGTGCTGTACATCAACCTGGACCACTTCAAGACCATCAACGATTCGCTCGGCCACGCCGCGGGCGACCAGATCCTGTGCGCCTGCGCGCAGCGCTTGCGCCAATGCGTGGCCGAACGCGGTTTCATCGCCCGGCCGGGCGGCGACGAATTCGTGATCGCGCTGCCCAGCACCGACCGGGCCGCCGCCGCCGACGTGGCGGCCGAGCTGCTGCCCTGCCTGGCGGCGCCGGTGGTGGTGGCCGATACCTCGGTCTGCCTGTCGGCCTCGATCGGCATCAGCCTGTTCCCCGACGACGACCAGGGCGCGGACGGCCTGCTGCGCGAAGCGGAGGCGGCACTGCGCCACGCCAAGGCGAGCGGCCGGGGCAACCAGCAGTTCAGCACGCCCGGCCTCGCCGGGCAGGCGATGGCCTCGCTGCAGTTGCAGCGCGAGCTGCACGCCGCCGTGGACGGGCTGCAGTTCGTGCTGCACTACCAGCCCGTGGTGCGCCTGGCCGACGGCGCGCTGGCCGGCTTCGAGGCGCTGGTGCGCTGGCAGCACCCCGAGCGCGGCCTGCTGGCGCCGGCCGAGTTCATCGGTTTCGCGGAATCGCACGGCCTGATCTCGCCCATCGGCCGCTGGGTCATGCGCGAGGCCTGCCGCCAGCTCAAGGCCTGGCACGACGCCGGGCTGCCGGCTGTTCCGGTGGCCATCAACCTCTCGGCGTTCGAGTTCCACCAGCGCGACGTGGCCGCCGAGATCGCTTCCATCCTGGCGCAGACCGGCCTGGCGCCGCGCTACCTGGAGATCGAGCTGACGGAAACCGTGCTCATGCAGCACAGCGAGCAGGTGCTGCGCACGCTGCAGTCCATCAAGTCGCTCGGCGTGGGCCTGGCGATCGACGACTTCGGCACCGGTTATTCGTCCTTCTCCTACCTCAAGCGCTACCCGCTGGACAAGCTCAAGATCGACCGCACCTTCGTCGTCGACACGCCGGCCAGCCACGACGACGTGGCCATCGTCACCTCCATCGTCGAGCTCGGCCGCAGCCTCAAGCTCACCACCGTGGCCGAGGGCGTCGAGACGCCCGAGCAGCAGGCGCTGCTGGCCCAGTTGGGCTGCGTGCTGGCGCAGGGCTACGGCATCGCCCGCCCCATGGGAGCGCAGGACGTGGCGGCCTGGCTGGCCGGGCGCCCCGCGCCCTGACGCCTGGCCCCGGACGGCCCGCCGCGCGTGGACAATACCGCGCATGCCACTCACCACTGGCCCCGTTGCCGCCCACCATTTCGCCGAGCCGGACGCCGCGCTCGCCCAGGTCCAAAAGCTCTACCAGCAGCAGATCGAGCACCTGCGCAGCGCCATGCAGCGCTTCGTCGCCGGCGAGGACGTGCCCGACCGGGTGCGCGCCTACTACCCCTACGTGCGCCTGCACACCACCACCGTGGCACGCGCCGACACCCTGCTGGCCTATGGGTTCGTCGAGGGGCCAGGGCATTTCGAGACCACGCTCACGCGGCCCGACCTGTTCGGCAACTACTACGCCGAGCAGTTCCGCCTGCTGCGCAAGAGCCACGGCGTGGCGCTGGAAGTCGGCCTGAGCGAGCACCCGATCCCGATCCATTTCTCCTTCGACCAGGACGACCACGTCGAGGGCACGCTCAGCCCCGAGCGGCGCATGCTGATGCGCGACCGCTTCGACCTGCCCGACCTGGCGGCCATGGACGACGGCATCGCCAACGGCACCTGGACACACCGCCCCGGCCAGGCGCAGCCGCTCTCGCTCTTCACCGCGCCGCGCGTGGATTACTCGCTGCACCGCCTGCGCCACTACACCGGCACGGCGCCCGAGTGGTTCCAGAACTTCGTGCTGTTCACCAACTACCAGTTCTACATCGACGAGTTCGTGCGCCTGGGCCACGCCGAAATGGCCAACCCCGAGAGCGACTACATCGCCTTCATCGAGCCGGGCAACGTCGTCACGCGCCGAAGCGGCCTGGCGGCGCAGGACGTCGACGCGCTCGGCGCGCCGCCGCCGCGCCTGCCGCAGATGCCCGGCTACCACCTGGTGCGGGGCGACCGCAGCGGCATCACCATGGTCAACATCGGCGTCGGCCCGGCCAACGCCAAGACCATCACCGACCACGTCGCCGTGCTGCGGCCGCACGCCTGGATGATGCTGGGCCACTGCGCGGGCCTGCGCAACACGCAGCAGCTGGGCGACTACGTGCTGGCGCACGCCTACGTGCGCGAGGACCATGTGCTCGACGAAGAGCTGCCGCTGTGGGTGCCGATCCCGGCCCTGGCCGAGATCCAGGTCGCCCTGGAACAGGCCGTGGCCGATGTCACGCAGATGGAGCGCGGCGCCCTCAAGCGCATCATGCGCACCGGCACCGTGGCCAGCACCGACAACCGCAACTGGGAACTGCTGCCCGACAACCTGCCCCAGCGGCGCTTCAGCCAGAGCCGCGCGGTGGCGCTGGACATGGAGAGCGCCACCATCGCCGCCAACGGCTT
>MEDL01000145.1 GCA_001724785.1 Acidovorax sp. SCN 68-22
CAGGACGGCGACGCCCGAGCCCTTGCGCTTTTCCACCTTCTGGCCGGCCTTCTGGCGCGTCTGCGCGGCCTTGATGGCGAGTTCCGCGAGCTTCTTGCCGTAGTCCACATGCTGGTTGAGCCAGAGTTCGAGCGCCGGGCGCACGAAGCTGCTGACCAGGCGCACGGCATCGCGCGAATTCAGGCGCTCCTTGATCTGGCCCTGGAACTGCGGGTCCAGCACCTTGGCCGAGAGCACGTAGCTGGCGCGCGCGAACACGTCCTCGGGCAACAGCTTCACGCCCTTGGGCAGCAGGCTGTGCAGCTCGATGAAGCTTTTGACGGCCTGGAACAGGCCGTCGCGCAGGCCGCTTTCGTGCGTGCCGCCGGCACTCGTCGGGATCAGGTTGACGTAGCTCTCGCGCACCACCTGGCCGTCCTCGGTGAAGGCCACGGCCCAGGCGGCGCCCTCGCCCTCGGCGAAGCTCTCGTTGTGCCGGTCGGCGAAGCCTTCGCCCTCGAACAGCGGGATCACCGGGTCGGCCGAGAGCGTCTGCATCAGGTAATCGCGCAGGCCCCCCTTGTACTGCCAGGTCTGCTGCTCGCGCGTCTTTTCGTTGACCAGGGTCACGGCCACGCCCGGCATCAGCACCGCCTTGCTGCGCAGCAGGTGCGTCAGCTCGCCCATGGGCAGGCTGCTCGATTCGAAGTACCTGGCGTCGGGCCACACGCGCACCGTGGTGCCCTGCTTGCGCTCGCCGGCTTCGAGCGGCCGCGCCACCAGGGGCTCGATGACGTCGCCGCCCGAGAACACCAGGCGTGCGGCCTGGCCTTCGCGGTGGCTGGTGGCCTCCAGGCGCGTGGCCAGCGCATTGGTGACCGAGACGCCCACGCCGTGCAGGCCGCCGGAGAAGCTGTAAGCGCCGCCCTTGCCCTTGTCGAACTTGCCGCCGGCGTGCAGGCGGGTGAACACGAGTTCGATCACCGGCGCCTTTTCCTCGGGGTGCAGACCGAAGGGGATGCCCCGGCCGTCGTCTTCCACGCCCACCGAGCCGTCGGCGTGCAGGGTGACCTTGATCTTCTTGCCGAACCCGGCCAGCGCCTCGTCGGCGGCGTTGTCCAGCACTTCCTGGATGGCGTGCAAGGGGTTGTCGGTGCGGGTGTACATGCCCGGGCGCTGCTTGACGGGCTCCAGGCCCTTGAGCACGCGGATCGAGCCTTCGGAGTATTCGCTCGCGGAAACGGAGGTGGGATGGGCTGCCATGGGCGCGGATTGTAGGACTGGATAGAAAACCAGGGTCTTCGCACGGCCCGCACCCCGGCGACAGCACGAGCGCGGCCGTTTGGATACATTTGCTGCAATGCACACCGACCCGCCCAAGCTCTCGATGTTCCAGGTGCTCGCCTGCGGCGCCGCCGTGGTCACCCTGTCCATGGGCATCCGCCACGGCTTCGGCCTGTGGCTGCAGCCCATCACGCAGGAAATGGGCTGGACGCGCCAATCCTTCGCCCTGGCGCTGGCCATACAAAACCTCTCCTGGGGCCTGATCGGCGTGTTCGCCGGCATGGTGGCCGACCGCTTCGGCGCCTTCCGGGTGCTGATCGGCGGCGCCGTGCTGTACGCGCTGGGCCTGCTGGGCATGGCGCTGTCGCCGACGGAAACCCTGTTCGCCCTGACCACCGGCGTGCTGATCGGCGCCGCGCAGGCGGGCACCACCTACGCCGTGATCTACGGCGTCATCGGCCGCCAGGTGCCGGCGCACAAGCGCTCCTGGGCCATGGGCGTGGCCGCAGCGGCGGGCTCGTTCGGCCAGTTCTTGATGGTGCCGGCCGAGGGCTTCCTCATCACCAACCTGGGCTGGAAGGAGGCCCTCCTGGTGCTGGCCGCCATGGTGCTGGTCATCGTGCCGCTCGCTTTCTGGCTGCGCGAGCCACGCTTTGCCGGCAGCGCGCCCGCCGCGCAGCGCCAGGGCGTGGGCGAGGCGTTTTCCGAAGCGCTGCGCTACCCGAGCTTCCTGATGCTCACGGCCGGCTATTTCGTCTGCGGCTTCCAGGTGGTGTTCATCGCCGTGCACATGCCCAGCTACCTGCGCGACCACGGCCTCTCGCCCCAGGTGGCGAGCTATTCGCTGGCGCTGATCGGCCTGTTCAACGTGTTCGGCACCTATATTTCGGGCGCGCTCGGCCAGCGCATGGCCAAGCGCCACATCCTGATGTTCATCTACTTCGCTCGGGCGGTGGTGATCGGCGTCTTCCTGCTGGCGCCGCTCACGCCCACCTCGGTGTACGTCTTTTCCGCCGTCATGGGCGCGCTGTGGCTCTCCACCGTGCCCCCGACCAACGCCGCCGTGGCGCAGATCTTCGGCGTGCAGCACCTGTCCATGCTCGGCGGGTTCGTGTTCTTCAGCCACCAGGTCGGCAGCTTCATGGGCGTGTGGCTGGGAGGCTTGCTCTACGACCGCACGGGCAACTACGACGTCGTCTGGGGGATGGCCATTGCCTTCGGCGTCCTGGCGGGCCTGATCAACATTCCGGTGCGCGAGCACCCCATTGCACGCGGCCCGGCCGCCCAGGCGGCGTGATGTCCGCACCGGCCCACCGCCCTGCCCCGGCGCACACGCCCTGGCGCCGGCGTGCGCTCTGGGCGGCGGTGCTGCTCGCGCTGGCGGCGGTCTTCGGCCTCTACCAGCGGCCCGATTTTCTGGTGATGCTGGCGGACCAGGCCTGGGCCTGTTTTTGAAGGAAAATAGGCCTCTAGCGCTTATTGCTTAAGCGTTTTCAGCTATTGTTTTGAGAGCAACGCCATGACCGATGCCTCCGAATGGGTGCGCCGCTGGTCGCACCTGGTGCCGCCGGGGACACCGGTGCTGGACCTGGCCTGCGGCAGCGGCCGGCACATGCAATGGTTCGCCGGGCGCGGCCACCCGGTGCTGGGGGTGGACCGCTCGGCAGAAGCCCTGCAAAGCGCCGCCGCGCATGGCGAAGTACTGGCCTGCGACCTGGAGGCAGCGCCCTGGCCGCTGCAGGGCCGGGAATTCGGCGCCGTGGTCGTCACCAACTACCTGTGGCGCGCGCTGCTGCCGCGCCTGGTGGAATGCGTGGCGCCCGGCGGCGTGCTGCTCTATGAGACCTTTGCCCAGGGCAACGAAACCGTCGGCCGCCCGGCCAACCCCGATTTCCTGCTGGCCCCCGGGGAACTGCTGCGCGCCTGCGAGGGTCTGCGCGTGGTGGCCTACGAAGAAGGCTACCTGGAGCCGCCCGCGCGCTTCGTGCAGCGCATCGCGGCGCTGCGCCTGCCGGAGGGCGCGGCCGCGAAACCGCGGCTGCGCGCCGAGGATGGCGCCCGCTAGAATCCTCTTTTTGCGTTTTCCCTTGCTTCCATGACCACCTCCCGCCCGTTTCTCACCGGCAGCATCGTCGCCCTCGTCACGCCCATGCACGAGGACGGCAGCGTGGACTACGGGAGCCTGCGCAAACTCATCGACTGGCACATTGCCGAAGGCACCGATTGCATCGGCGTGGTCGGCACCACGGGCGAATCGCCCACAGTGGACGTCGCCGAGCACTGCGAAATCATCCGCGTCGCCGTCGAGCAGGCGGCCGGCCGGGTGCCGGTCATGGCCGGCTGCGGGGCCAATTCCACCAAGGAAGCCATCGAACTGGCGCGCTTCGCCAAGGACGTGGGCGCCGACAGCCAGTTGCAGGTCGTGCCCTACTACAACAAGCCGACGCAGGAAGGCCAGTACCAGCATTTCAAGGCCATTGCCGAGGCCACCGGCGAATTGCCCATCGTGCTCTACAACGTGCCCGGCCGCAGCGTCGGCGACATGCTGCACGACACCGTGCTGCGCCTGTCGCAGGTGCCGGGCATCGTCGGCATCAAGGAGGCCACGGGCAACATCGAGCGCGCGCAGTGGCTCATCCGCGACCTTCCCAAGGACTTCGCCATTTTTTCGGGCGACGACCCCACGGCCGTGGCCCTGATGCTCTGCGGTGGCCATGGCAACATCAGCGTCACGGCCAACGTCGCGCCCCGGCTGATGCACGAGCTGTGCGTGGCGGCGCTCGCGGGCGATACGCGCCGCGCAATGGAGATCCAGCTGCGCCTGCTGCCGCTGCACAAGCACCTGTTCGTGGAGGCCAACCCGATTCCCGTCAAGTGGGCGCTGGCGCGCCTGGGCCGCTGCGGCGGCACGCTGCGCCTGCCCATGACGCCGCTGGCCGCGGCCAACGAGGCCGTGGTCGAAGGCGCCTTGCGCGCCAGTGGCCTGCTCTAGTACTGCAATCCGGCCTGCCCTTCGAATTCAAAGAGGATTTCCCGCGTGAATACTGCTGCACGAATCGGCCTGCTCGGCCTGGCCCTCGCAATGTCTGCCTGCTCGGTACTGGAAGGCGAGAAGATCGATTACAAGAGTGCCAGCAAGGGCCAGTCGCTGGAAGTCCCACCCGACCTCAAGCAACTCTCACGCGACAACCGCTACGCCGTACCCGGCGGTGTGGTGTCGGCCAACGCCCTGGAAGCCGGCAAGGCCGCCCAGGCGCCCGGGAGCGACGCGGCCACGAACCGCCTGGGCGACGTGCGCATCGAACGCAACGGCGACCAGCGCTGGCTGGTGGTGCAGCGCCCGGCCGATCAGCTCTGGGACCCGGTGCGCGACTTCTGGCTGGAAAACGGCTTCACCCTGGCGCTTGACCAGAACAACCTGGGCATCATGGAAACCGACTGGGCGGAAAACCGCGCCAAGATTCCCCAGGATTTGATCCGCTCGACGCTGGGCAAGGTGTTCGATTCGCTCTATTCGACCGGCGAGCGCGACAAGTTCCGCACCCGGCTGGAGCGCCGCGCCGACGGCGGCACGGAAATCTACGTCAGCCACCGCGGCATGATCGAAGTGTTCAACAGCGCCAACAAGGATTCCACCGTATGGCAGCCGCGCGCGGCCGACCCGGAGCTGGAAATCGAATTCCTGCGCCGCATGATGGTGCGGCTCGGCGCGTCCGCCGAGCAGGCGCGCGCCGCGACGGCCACGGCGCCCGCTCCCGCCGGGGTGCGCGTGGCCAGTCAGGATGGCGTCGCCGTGCTGCAGATCGACGAAGGCTTCGAGCGCGCCTGGCGCCGCGTGGGGCTGGCGCTCGACCGCACCGGCTTCACCGTCGAAGACCGCGACCGCAGCCAGGGGGTGTACTTCGTGCGCTACGTCGCTCCGGGCACCGACCAGAAGGAGCCGGGATTCTTCGGCAAGGTGATGGGCATCTTCGGCAGCAGCAAGGCGGCCACGCCGCCCCTGCAATACCGCATCGTCCTGCGCAGCGCGGGCAACGCCAGCGTGGTTTCGGTACAGAACGCCAGCGGCGCGCCGGACAACTCGGAGAACGCGCAGCGTATCGTCCGGGTGCTGGCCGACGACCTCAAGTAAGCCACGCGTGCTGCGCTTTCGCAGCCTCGGGAGCGGCAGCGCCGGCAACGGCACGGTGGTCGAAGCCGGCAGCGGCGCCGCTGCGCGCCGCCTGCTGATCGATTGCGGCTTCGGGCCACGCCAGCTCGCGCAGCGTCTGGCGCGCGCCGGCCTCGCCTGCGACGACCTGGACGGCATCTTCATCACCCATGAGCATTCCGACCATGTCGGCTGCGCCGTGGCGCTGGCGCAGCAGCATGCGATTGCCATCTGGATGAGCCCGGGGACCTACGCGGCGATCGGCAACCCGCCGCTCGGGACACTGCTGCACCTGGTGCAGGACGGCGAGACCATCGACCTCGGCCCGCTGGAAGCGCGGCCGTTCACGGTCCCCCACGATGCCCGCGAGCCCCTCCAGCTGCGCTGCAGCGACGGGCAGCACCATCTGGGTGTGGCGACCGACTTCGGACATGCCTCGGCCCACCTGCTGGCGCAGCTTGCGGGCTGCCATGCGCTGTTGCTCGAAGCGAACCACGATCCGGAACTGCTCGCGCAATCCGCCTATCCACCGTTTCTCAAACGCCGCGTCGGCGGCGACTGGGGACATTTGTCCAATGAAGCGGCGGGCGCGATCCTGACCACGCTCGCACACCCGGGCCTGGCGCGCGTCGTGGCGGCACATCTCAGCGAACGCAACAACCGTCCGGAATTGGTGCGCGAGCGCTTTGCGTGCAGCTTGGGCTGGGAGCAGGACGCCATCGTCATCGCCCACCAGCACAGCGGCACCGAATGGATCCCGGTCGGATAGGCGAAAAAAAACCCTGCACGGGCACCATGCAGGGTTCTCGCCGACTGCCTGCTGGACGCAGGCAGCGCAAGCCGTATTACTTGGCTTCCGAGGCGGCGGCAGTCGCTGCAGTAGCAGCCTGATCGGCGGCCTGCTTGGCAGCGTCAGCGGCAGGAGCGGCTTCGGAGGCCGGTGCAGCAGCCGGAGCGGGTGCGGGCTCAGCGGGCGTCACGGCGGCGGGTGCTTCAACCGGTGCCGGTGCGGGAGCAGGAGCCGGTTCTTCCTTCTTACCGCAAGCAGCAAGGGCGGCGGCGGCGATCAGCGACGCAATGACGAAAGACTTGTTCATTTCAGTTCTCCTCAGGGGACAGTTATAGACAAAGTTGCCAAAACGTCCAGCCTCTTGCAGCCCGGCTACGCTTTGGTAGAGTTTTTGCGGTAGGGCAATATTTACTCTGGCGCGATTATAGAGAGCCTTTGTCAATCGTGGTTTCTACGAATTGACACATCCAGAAAGCCTCGAAAATCCAATCACCACTGCAAGCACAGCCCGTCACATCCGCCGTCAACGATGCGCCAATTCCTGCGGTTGACACGCGCCGCAATTAATTTCTTTCGCTTACACAGGCGCCGTCCGCGCCGCCCGCTACAGCCCCAGGGTACTGGCGGGAAACCCGGGGCTGCTCTTGGTCTGCAGCCATTCGCGCAGCAATTCGTGCGCCGCCACGCGCCGGCCCGGGTCGGCCCCGGCGACGCCAATGCAGCGCACAGGGTCGAGCCGATGCAAGACCCATGTCGGCGACCAGATCATGCTCGGGATGTCCAGT
>MEDL01000146.1 GCA_001724785.1 Acidovorax sp. SCN 68-22
GAACGCCTGCAGGGGCGCACGCCCGACGCATGGCTGGACATGCAATACCGCTGGGCACACAAGCTGGTGCACCGCAAGGTGCAGGCCGCGCTGGGCTTTGACCAGGCACGCATCCTCCTCTCCGGCGCGGCACCCATCGGCGTGGAAAACCTGGAATTCTTCACCGGCCTGGGCCTGCTGATTGGCGAGGTGTACGGCCAGTCCGAGGACTGCGGCCCCACCGCCATCAGCCTGCCCGGCTTCATCCGCCGGGGCGCGGCAGGCAAGCCCCTGCCCGGCATGCAGGTGCGCATTGCAGGCGACGGCGAGATCCTCGTCAAAGGGCCCAACGTGTTCCGCGGCTATCGTGGCCGCCCCGAGGCCACCGCCGAGGCGCTGCAGGACGGCTGGCTGCACAGCGGCGACCTGGGCCGCATCGACGAGAACAGCTTCCTCTACGTGACCGGCCGCAAGAAGGATCTGCTCATCACCTCTGGCGGCAAGAACATCTCGCCCGGCAACATCGAGGCCGACCTGATGAACCTGCAACTGGTGGAGCACGCGGTGGTCATCGGCGACTCACGCCACTTCCTCGGCGCGCTGCTCACGCTCAAGCCCGATGTGCTGCAGGCCTTTGCCCGGCAGCACCAGATCCCCGGCGGCCCCGCCGAGTGGACGCGCAGCAGCCCGGTACAGGCGGAACTGCAGCGCGGCATCGACGCCGTCAACGCCAGACAGGCGCGCGTGGCACATGTGCGCAAGTTCAGCGTGCTGGGCGAGGCGCTGTCCATCGACAACGGCTGCCTCACGCCGACGCAGAAAATCCGCCGCAACGTGGTGCAGCGCCAGTACGCCGCCGAGATCGAGGCGCTCTACCGGGAAGAGCCACCCGCCTGAGAAGCCCGGCCCTGGCGCCCGCTGTACCACCACAGCCCCAGGCCGGCCAGCACCATGGGCACGCAGAGCCACTGCCCCATGCTCATGCCCAGCGACAGCAGGCCGAGGTAGCTGTCGGGCTCGCGGAAGTATTCGGCCGTGAAGCGCAGCACGCCGTAGCCGATGAGGAAGGCCGCCGCCACGCGGCCGAGCGGCCGCTCGCGCCGTGCGAACAGCCACAGCAGCACGAACAGCAGCAGGCCTTCGAGCAGGAACTGGTAGATCTGCGAAGGATGGCGCGGCAGCAGGGAGCCGCTCTGCGGGAACACCATGCCCCAGGGCAGGTCGGGACTGGAAAAGCGCCCCCACAGCTCGCCGTTGATGAAATTCCCCACCCGCCCTGCCGCCAGCCCCGTGGGAACGCAGGGCGCGACGAAATCGGCCACCTCCAGCCAGGGGCGTTTGCGCGAATGCGCGAACCAGACCATGGAGGCGATCACGCCCAGCAGGCCGCCGTGGAAGCTCATGCCGCCCTGCCAGATGGCAAAGATCTCCAGCGGGTGCGCCGCGTAGTAACCCGGCTTGTAGAACAGGCAGTAGCCCAGGCGTCCGCCCAGCACCACGCCGACGACGCCGAGGAAAAGGATGTCCTCCACGTCCTTGCGCGTCCAGGCGCGCGGCCCGGTCATGGAGGCAAAGGGCTGGTGGCGCAGGCGCAGCGTGCCCAGCAGCATGAACATCCCGAACGCGGCGAGGTAGGTCAGGCCGTACCAATGGATGGCGATCGGGCCGAGCTGCAAGGCGACGGGGTCGATCTGCGGGTAGGTGAGCATGTCGTCCTGGGTAAAAATATGAATGAAAACAGCGTCTAGCGCTTACCAGATAAGCGCTAGCAGCTATTATTTTTGAAGTCCATGATCCCTGTCCCGCAGGGGCCGGCCCTCAGTCTTCCAGCAGCGACAGGTCGCGCACCGCGCCCTTGTCGGCCGACATCACGAGCTTGGCATAGGCCTTGAGCGCGGCCGAGACCTTGCGCGGGCGCGGTTGGGCCGGCTTCCAGCCCTTGGCGTCCTGTTCGGCGCGGCGCTTGGCCAGCTCCTCATCCGACACCAGCACATTGATGCTGCGGTTCGGGATGTCGATGCGGATGCGGTCGCCGTTCTGCACCAGGCCGATGGCGCCGCCGGCCGCCGCCTCGGGCGAGACGTGGCCGATCGACAGCCCGGAGGTGCCGCCCGAAAAGCGCCCGTCCGTCAGCAGTGCGCAGGCCTTGCCCAGGCCCTTGGACTTGATGTAGCTCGTGGGGTAGAGCATTTCCTGCATGCCGGGGCCGCCCTTGGGGCCTTCGTAGCGCACGATGACGACGTCGCCGGCCTTCACCTGGTCGTTGAGGATGTGCTCCACGGCCTCGTCCTGCGATTCGACCACGTGCGCCGGGCCTTCGAACACCAGCAGGGCGTCGTCCACCCCCGCCGTCTTCACCACGCAGCCGTTTTCGGCAATGTTGCCGGTGAGCACGGCCAGGCCGCCCTCTTGCGAGAACGCGTGCGCGGCGGAGCGGATGCAACCCTGGGCACGGTCCGTGTCCAGGCTGGGCCAGCGCGCGTTCTGGCTGAAGGCGACCTGCGTGGGAATGCCGCCCGGGCCCGCCAGGTAGAACGTCTTGACCGCTTCCGATGGTGCGCGGGCGATGTCCCATTCGTCGAGGGCATCGCGCAGCGTCTTGGCATGCACCGTCGGCGTGTCGGTGTGCAGCTGGCCGGCGCGGTCGAGTTCGCCGAGGATGGCCATGATGCCGCCGGCGCGGTGCACGTCTTCGACGTGGTACTTGTCGGTATTGGGCGCGACCTTGCACAGCTGCGGCACGGTGCGCGAGAGGCGGTCGATGTCCGCCATGGTGAAGTCGATGCCCGCTTCCTGCGCGATCGCCAGGATGTGCAGGATGGTGTTGGTCGAGCCGCCCATGGCGATGTCGAGCGCCATGGCGTTCTCGAACGCCTTGAAGCCCATGGAGCGCGGCAGCACGCTCCTATCGTCCTGCTGGTAATGGCGCTGGCACAGCTCGACCACCAGGCGGCCGGCGCGCTTGAAGAGCTGCTCGCGGTCGGCGTGGGTCGCCACCAGCGTGCCGTTGCCGGGCAGCGAGAGGCCGAGCGCCTCCGTCAGGCAGTTCATGGAATTGGCGGTGAACATGCCCGAGCAGGAACCGCAGGTCGGGCAGGCCGAGCGTTCGACCTCGGCGACGTCGGCGTCGGACACCTTGTCGTCCGCCGCCATCACCATGGCGTCGATCAGGTCGAGCTTGCGCACGGTGATGGAGTGCACGCCGGGCGTGGGCGACTGCACCTTGCCAGCCTCCATCGGCCCGCCGGAGACAAACACCACCGGGATGTTGAGCCGCATGGCGGCCATGAGCATGCCGGGGGTGATCTTGTCGCAGTTGGAGATGCACACCATGGCGTCGGCGCAGTGCGCGTTGACCATGTATTCGACCGAGTCGGCAATGATGTCGCGGCTGGGCAGCGAATACAGCATGCCGTCGTGGCCCATGGCGATGCCGTCGTCCACGGCGATGGTGTTGAATTCCTTGGCCACGCCGCCGGCCGCTTCAATTTCGCGTGCCACCAGCTGGCCCAGGTCCTTCAGGTGCACATGGCCGGGCACGAACTGGGTGAAGGAGTTGACCACGGCGACGATGGGTTTCTGGAAATCGTCGTCCTTCATGCCGGTGGCGCGCCACAAGGCGCGGGCGCCGGCCATGTTGCGGCCGGAGGTGGAAGTCTTGGAGCGGTAAGCGGGCATCGTTGAGTCGGGGGAATGGTTACTGGCAGGTCACGTTTAATTATCCCCCAGCGCTATCGCCGCCCGGGTTCGCACGGACGGCGCCACGCAAGGCCCACCCTTCCACTACAAAGGCACCCCCCATGAGCGACGACAAGGTCATTCCGATCCGCGCTGTCAACGAACGCAGCGCCCACATCACCCAGGGCAAGGCACGCGCGCCGAACCGCTCCATGTACTACGCCATGGGCTACCAGGAGGCCGATTTCGCCAAACCCATGGTCGGTGTCGCCAACGGCCACAGCACCATCACGCCGTGCAACTCGGGCTTGCAGAAGCTCGCGGACGCCGCCATCGAGGGCATCGAGGAGGCCGGTGGCAACGCCCAGGTGTTCGGCACGCCCACCATTTCGGACGGCATGGCCATGGGCACCGAGGGCATGAAATACAGCCTGGTGAGCCGCGAGGTCATCAGCGACTGCATCGAGACCTGCGTCCAGGGCCAGTGGATGGACGGCGTGCTGGTCATCGGCGGCTGCGACAAGAACATGCCCGGGGGGCTGATGGGCATGCTGCGCGCCAACGTGCCGGCGATTTACGTGTACGGCGGCACCATCCTGCCCGGGCGCTACCAGGGCAAAGACCTGAACATCGTGAGCGTCTTCGAGGCCGTGGGCGAGAACGCCGCCGGCAAGCTGAGCGACCACGACCTGCACGAGATCGAGCGGCGCGCGATCCCCGGCACCGGCAGCTGCGGCGGCATGTACACCGCCAACACCATGTCGAGTGCGTTCGAGGCGCTGGGCATCTCGCTGCCCTACTCCAGCACCATGGCCAATCCGCACGACGAGAAGAAGAATTCGGCCAAGGAGTCGGCGCGCGTGCTGGTCGAGGCCATCCGGCGCAACATCCGCCCGCGCGATATCGTGACGCGCAAGAGCATCGAGAACGCCGTGGCCGTCATCATGGCGATCGGCGGCTCGACCAACGCCGTGCTGCACTTCCTCGCCATCGCCCATGCGGCCGAGGTGGAATGGACCATCGACGACTTCGAGCGCGTGCGCCAAAGGACGCCGGTGCTGTGCGACCTGAAGCCCAGCGGTCAGTACCTGGCGGTGGACCTGCACCAGGCCGGCGGTATCCCGCAGGTCATGAAGATACTGCTGAACGCCGGCCTGCTGCACGGGGACTGCCTGACCATCAGCGGCCAGACCATCGCCGAGGTGTTGCAGGGCGTGCCCGATACGCCGCGCGCCGACCAGCACGTGATTCGTCACATCGACCAGCCTCTGTACGCCAAGGGGCACCTCGCCATCCTCAAGGGCAACCTCAGTCCCGAAGGGGCGGTGGCCAAGATCACGGGGCTGAAGAACCCCGTCATCACCGGGCCGGCACGCGTCTTCGACGACGAGCAAAGCGCGCTGCAGGCCATCCTGGATGGGAAGATCGTCGCCGGCGACGTGATGGTGCTGCGCTACCTCGGCCCCAAGGGCGGACCCGGCATGCCCGAAATGCTCGCGCCCACCGGAGCCCTTATCGGCGCCGGCCTGGGCGAGAGCGTCGGCCTGATCACCGACGGGCGCTTTTCCGGCGGCACCTGGGGCATGGTGGTGGGCCACGTCGCGCCCGAGGCGGCGGCGGGCGGCACCATTGCCTTGGTGCACGAGGGCGACTTGATCACCATCGACGCACACCAACTGGTGCTGGAACTGAAGGTTTCGGAGGACGAGCTCGCCCAACGCCGCGCCGCCTGGCAGGCGCCGGCGCCCCGCTACAGGCGCGGCGTGCAAGCCAAATTCGCCTTCAACGCCGCGAGCGCGAGCAAAGGCGCGGTGCTCGACAACTACTGAACCCACCGGGTCGCTGCTTCGGGCCGGTGCCTGCGGCAGCGGCCACGCGACGGCATTTCAGCGCGGGCGGCGCGGGCGAATGCCCATGGCTTCCTTGTTGCGGTTGACCCGGTCCTGCTTGCGCTGGTCCATCTTTTCCATGGCTTTACGTTTTGTATACCCGGTCGTGTCAGCCCAGGCCCACCACAGAAGCGTTACTGCAAAGGGGGACAGCACCCACCACCAGGACCATGCGGCAACAGGACCCACTTCAAGGTACTTCAAAACCACCAGAAGAATGCCCAGACCAAGTGTGTACATGATGTTCCTCAATAATGAATGTGGTATACCCCATTACGGCATTCGGAGTCATTACAATCATCTTGCAGCAATGTAACCCCAACAAAGGAACTTCACCATGATGAAAAGCACCCTGCTTGCACTCGCGATCACCGCAGTGGTTTCCACCCCTGCCATGGCGGACGAGGCGCTGGCCAAGTCCAAGAACTGCATGGCATGCCATGCCATCGACAAGAAGGTAGTCGGCCCGGCTTACAAGGACGTCGCCAAGAAGTTCGCGGGCCAGAAGGACGCCGTGGACGTGCTGTCCAACGCCATCCTGAAGGGCAGCAAGGGCGTCTGGGGTCCCGTGCCCATGCCCCCGAACGCACAAGTGAGCGAAGCCGAAGCCAAGACCCTGGCCACCTGGGTGATGTCGCTCAAGTAAGTCCTCTTACTGATCCTCGGTCCTCGCAGGCCATCCTGTCTTTCGCAGGATGGCCTGTTTTTTTGCGGGGTTTCATTCCTGCAACTGCTTGGATGTGCCCAACTGGTGTTCCATCTGGCCCACGTACGCGGCCGTGGTGTTGTCGGACTCGTTGGCGCGCGCCAGCAGGCGTGCTTCCAGGGTTTCAATGCGCTCCATGAGCGCGGCATGCGTTTGCTGACCTCGCGATTCCAGGAAGGCTTTCATTTCGGTGAAGCGCGAGGCCTCGGCCTTGTCGGCCAGTTCGCGCTGGGCCTGCATCTCCTTGCCATGTCGCCGGGTTTCCAGCAACACCGAGCCCTGCAGCCACAGCACGTACGCGATGAACAGTGCGGCGAGAAGCGTGGTCAGGCCCAGCATCAGCAGGCCGAGGGGCGCCTCAACCGTGATCAGGCCGAGCGATACCTGGGTGGGGGTCGCCAAAGTGCTCCAGTTGAAAAAGGCCAGCGCTGCGATGGCGCTGATGGTGAGCGTGAGCAACAGGGATCGAAAGTTCATGCGGGCCTCGCAGTTGGCGAAATGACTGTGCCTGGGGAAGTGACCAGACTTGTACCTGAAATCGGGCCCCGGCAACAGTCCGCAAGACGAGAACGGGCGCGCCTCTGACAGGATGAAGGGCGGATGCGGAAATGCCATCCCCAAATGAAATGACCACAGGGCGCCCGAGGGCGCCCTGTGATCGAATCCGCGGGCGCCTGCGGCGCCCTTCTGGATCAATTGGACTGCGCCAATTGCTCCACAGAACGGTTCTGCCGCC
>MEDL01000147.1 GCA_001724785.1 Acidovorax sp. SCN 68-22
GTGCAATACACCATTGGCTACGGCAAGGACGCATATTCATGGCCGAGTGCGCCGACATGGTCCAGCGCGGACGACGACAATTATGGTGGTGATTATTCAAAATTGGTGAATGGCACCGTGGTATGGGTACCAACGGTATTTGCTAACTTGAACGCCAACAACCCGGCCGAATTGTGGCACATGGCCATCAACAGCCGCGGAAAATTTTATCCAACGGGGCCGGGAAGAAAACACGATCTACAGGAAGCATTCCGAAAGATCGTGGAAGATATCAATCTGCAGAACACGGCCGACGTTTCGAGTTTGGCCGCCAGTTCCACCACGAACCAGCGCTCGGATTTGGCGTCCTTCACGGCGGGTTATGACCCCAAACGCTGGTCCGGCTATGTGAAGTCCAATACCATTGATACGTCCGGCAACGTGACCACCAATTCTGCCTGGGGTACGACGGGAGGCGGCGCGCCCAATACCACTGCTACGCTACTGGATACGGTGTCCGTACCGGGGCGGGTGGTGCTTACGACCAATTCGGATTTGCCCAACAAGGGCGTATCCTTTGAATGGGAAACTGGCACAACAAAACTCAGCACTGCGCAGAAGGCGATTCTGGACTTCGACGGCAAAGGGGAAGATCGCGTCAACTACCTGCGTGGCGACCGCAGCAAGGAAGGCGGCACCGCCACGGCGCCTTTCCGGATACGGGATTCAATTCAGGGAGACATCGTTAACTCCAACATTTGGTACACGGGCGCCCCCGCGAGCAACTACTCCTTTGGTGGATACGCGGCATTTGCCAAACTCCACCGGAATCGTTTACCCATGTTGTACGTGGGTGGCAACGACGGAATGTTGCACGGCTTTTCTGCGACGACCGGCGTGGAAAAAATTGCGTACGTACCAAAAGCCGTGATCCCGGACCTGGTGAAGTTGAGTGATCCAGCTTATAAGCATCGCTATTTTGTCGACGGATCTCCGCTGACCGGCGACGCAAATGTGGGGACCGCGCCCACAGTGGACTGGCGCACGTTGCTGGTCGGAACGCTGGGTGCGGGCGGCAAAGGCTACTTTGTTCTCGATGTGACCCAACCGGGCAATAAGAGCGGCACGGTGCCAAGCAATTTCAACACCGGCAACGCGGCGGCGCTCGTGCTCATGGATCGGACGTTGAACGCTGCCGAACCGCTTACGGCAGGCACCGACGACGAGGACATCGGCCATATTTTTGCTGCGCCGGTCATGGACGACAGCAACCCCTACAAAACAACTCAAATCGCGCGCCTGAACGACGACCGTTGGGCGGTGGTGATGGGCAATGGGTACAACAGCAAGAACGAACGGCCAGTCTTGCTGATTCAGTATCTGGACGAAAAGAACAAGGTGGGAAATGTTCGGGAACTTCGGCGCATTGTCGCTACGGGCACGCAAGCCCTGCATTCGCCCGTAGACCCTGTCCTCGACGCCGATATTGTTGGTAATGGCCTGTCCGCTCCGCGTTTGCTGGATGTCAATGGTGATGGGCGCGTGGACGTCGCCTACGCCGGGGACCTGAAGGGCAACCTTTGGAAGTTCGACCTGACTAGTACCGATGCCAACGTATGGGGGGTTGCGGTTTGGGGAAGCGCTTCCGTCACGCCGTGCAAAACGGGCACTTGCAAGCCACTTTTCACAGCCGTTCATGCAGCCACGGGCAAGCGGCAAGCCATTACCACGCCTCCTTCTTTGCGGCCGAACAACCGCGGCGTGGGCGGCTTAATGGTCGCGTTTGGAACGGGTGCGAATATCACCGACGACCAGCGCAGCAGTACCGACGTACATTCCGTTTATTCGGTACTGGACAACACCAAATACAAGCTTGTCAGCGGCGGCCACGTGGCCATCAATACCACACTTACTGCGAATCCGGACGGTATCGGAGCGATCCCGGTTGCCGTCGCGTTTTCCGAATTGGTCCAGCAGGATATGGTCAGCACATCGCCGCTTGCAGGTGCGGGCCTGAGTGCAGGGCGCGATTTCTGGAAGATGACACAAAACAAAGTCAATTTCAGCAACACTGGGGCAGATCCCAACAAGAAGGGCTGGTATTTCAATTTCCAGGTGACAGGTGAGCGGGTGCTCAAGGCCATGTCGTTCTTTGATGGCACCAACAATCTCGCGATTACATCGGTAACGCCTGCGTACGGTGGCAACGGCTCCAGCCAGGAATCCTGCGAGCCCGCGGGCACGCCGGAAAAGCAGTACATCACCTTGATGAACATCATGGACGGCAGGAGCCCGAGTTTCCAGGTGATGGACCGCAATGGCGATGGGCTTTACAACAACGTGGCAGGTAAAGACGACGGCGTTTCGCGAATGTCTCTTCCGCCCGGGGCCATCGGCGCGGTCACCGGCAAGAAAGTGATTACCATCACTGGGGTGGACGGTAAGAAGAACGACTTTGCCCGGGCGCCAGAGCAGGCGCTGCGTCCCAGCTGGCGGCAATTGCAATAGCACGAGGCTTTTATGCACCCCGAACACGAACGTTTTTTCAAGCGCCATGGAGGGTTCACGCTCATTGAGCTGATGATCGTGGTGGCAATCGTCGGCATCATTACCGCCGTGGCGATACCCAGCTATGCGGAGTATGTGCGTCGCGGTCACCGCGCAGAAGCGCGCGCGGGATTGCTCCAGGCGCAGCAATGGCTGGAGCGCGCCGCTACGGCCACCGGAAATTACCCTGCAACCGGCAGTTTCCCGGTGATGCTTACCAAGGTGCCGAACGACCGATACGCCATTAGCTACGTTTTCGACGCAGCGACCCGGCGCTACACGCTCACCGCAACGCCGCAAAATGCGCAGGTGGGAGACAAGTGTGGCAATTTCACCCTCACCGACCGCGGGGTGCGCGGCGCGAACGGCGTCACTACCGGTACCATCGTGACAGAGTGCTGGGGCAAATAACACGCTTGAGAAGTAACGTGACGGCAGTTTTGGGTGAATGAATTTGCATTGATCCAACAAGCGCTTGGGCTCGCCGCCCAGGCGCTTTTCATTTCCAGCCCCAATCCCCGCGTCGGTTGCGTCATCGCCCGACCGGACGGCACGGTGCTCGGCCAGGGTTTTACCCAGGCAGTCGGCGGGCCGCACGCTGAAATTGTCGCGCTGCGCGATGCTTCCGCGGCCGGGCAGGATGTCCGGGGGGCCACGGCCTATGTCACGCTGGAGCCTTGCGCCCACCAGGGGCGGACCGGGCCGTGCTGCGACGCGCTGGTGGCGGCCGGCATCGGCAAGGTGGTGGCCAGCCTGGAGGACGCGAACCCGCTCGTCGCCGGCCAAGGGTTCGCGCGGCTGCGCGCGGCGGGCGTGGAGGTCGAAGTGGGGCCGGGCGCGGCGCAGGCGCGCGAGTTGAACCTGGGGTTCTTCAGCCGCATGGTGCGCGGCACGCCCTGGGTCCGGCTCAAGGTGGCCGCTTCGCTGGACGGCACGACGGCCTTGGCCAATGGTGCCAGCCAGTGGATCACCTCACCCGAGGCGCGCGCCGACGGCCACGCCTGGCGCGCGCGTGCCTGCGCGGTGCTGACGGGCATTGGCACCGTGCTGGCGGACGATCCGCGGCTCGATGTGCGGGAGCTCCCCACCCCGCGCCAGCCGCAGCTGGTGGTGTTGGACAGCCGTCTGCGCACGCCCTTGTCCGCTCAGTTATTCATAGCTTGTCGCCCTACTACCCTATGCGCTGGCGGCCATTCTGATCCGGATTTTTTGGCCCGGAAGGCGGCCCTCGAAGCACGCGGCGCCACGGTGCTGCAGCTGCCCGGCCCGGCCGGCCAGGTCGATTTGCCGAAAATGCTGCGCGCGCTCGCCGCGCGCGGCGTGAACGAACTGCATGTGGAAGCCGGGCGCCAGCTCCATGGGGCGCTGCTCGGCGCTGGCCTGGTCGACGAGCTGCTGCTCTACTTCGCGCCCAAGCTGCTCGGCCCTGGGCGCGGCATGGCGGACATGCCGGCGCTGGAAGACCTGGCCGGAGGGATCTCACTCGAATGGCAGGCTGCCGAGCGCATCGGGCCCGACTTGCGCGTGCTCGCCCGGGTGGCCGGGCACGACCGGTTTTGACCGGCCGCCCTGCGACAATCGCGCCATGTTTACCGGAATCATCACCCACGTCGGCCGCATTGCCCTTATCGAACCGCTCGGAGACTCCAGCGCGCACGGCAAACGCCTGACGCTGCAATGCCCGCCCGCGTTCCTGGACGACGTCGGCCTGGGCGACAGCATCGCGCTGAACGGCGCCTGCATGACGGTCACCGGGCTCGATGCCGGCGCGGCCCGCTTCACGGTCGATATTTCGGCCGAGTCGCTGGACAAGACCGCCGGCCTGTCCGAGGTGGGCGCCGTCAACCTTGAAAAAGCCTTGCGCGCGAGCGACCGCCTGGGCGGGCACCTGGTGTCCGGCCACGTGGACGCCGTCGGCCACGTGACACACTTCGCGCCCGTGGGCGAGAGCTGGGAGCTGCGCGTGCTGGCGCCGCCCGGGTTGGCGCGCTACCTGGCGTACAAGGGCTCGATCACCGTCAACGGCGTCAGCCTCACGGTGAACCGCATCCAGGACGGCGCCGAGGGCTGCGAGGCCAGCATCAACCTGATCCCGCACACCGTGGAGAACACGGCGCTCGGGCGCCTGGCGGCGGGTTCGCCCGTGAACCTGGAAGTCGACCTGATTGCCCGCTACGTTGCGCGCATGATGGATGCGCCGGCGCCGGCGCGGGGTTAGGTCACAACACGCACGCCAGCCGGCTGCCCTCGCCCGCGCCGTGGGCCTGCATGTGGCCGATCTCCGCCGCCTCGCCAAAGCCCGCCGAGCGAAACGCGGCCAGCACGGCGGGCACGGCCGCTTCGCTGCAACTCACGAGCAGGCCGCCGCTGGTCTGCGGGTCGGTGAGCAGGGCGCGCTGCCAGTCGGCCGCGCCCTCGGGCCAGAGCACCTCGCCGCCGTAGGCCGCCCAGTTGCGGGCCGAGGCGCCGGTGGCGATGCCCGCCTGCGCCAGCCCGCGCGCCGCTTCGATCAGGGGCAGTTGCGCCAGCCGCAGTACGGCCGACAACCCGGAGCCCCGGCACACCTCCAGCAAATGCCCGGCCAGGCCGAAGCCGGTGACGTCGGTCATGGCGCGCACGCCGTCGAGCTGCGCCAGTGCCTCGCCCACGCGGTTGAGCTGGGTGGTGTGGCGCAGCATTTCGGCGTAGCCGGCGGCGTCCAGTTCGCCCCTTTTCAGCGCGGCCGAGAGCACGCCCACGCCGAGCGGCTTGCCCAGCACGAGGCGGTCACCGGCGCGGGCGTCGGCGTTGCGCCGCACCTGGTCGGGGTGCACCAGGCCAAGCGCCACCAGGCCGTAGATGGGTTCGAGCACGTCGATGGAGTGCCCACCGGCGATGGGGATGCCGGCCTCGCGGCAGACGCTCGCGCCGCCCTCCAGAATGCGGCCGATCACGTCGGGCGGCAGTTTGGCAATCGGCATGCCGACGATGGCCAGCGCCAGGATGGGCCGGCCGCCCATGGCGTAGATGTCGGAGAGTGCGTTGGTGGCGGCGATGCGCCCGAAGTCGTACGCGTCGTCGACGATGGGGGTGAAGAAATCGGTGGTGGCCACCAGCGCCTGCGCATCGTTCAAGCGGTAGACGGCGGCGTCGTCGCTGGTTTCGGTGCCCACCAGCAGCTGCGGCGGCACGATGCCCTGCGGCGCGCGTGCCAGAATCTCGCGCAGCAAACCCGGCGCGATCTTGCAGCCGCAGCCTCCCCCATGCGCAAATTGGGTCAGTCGGACAGCTTCGTCGGGTGTCGTGTTCACAGCTTGCATGGTGCTGGCCATTGTGCCAGCCACCCCTTTCGCCCCTTTTACCGCTTCCGGCAGGAGCCTTCATGAGCCACCGCGGCCCCGTCCCCGTTGAGGCACGCCACGCCTTCGACACCCTGATCGATGCGCGCTCGCCGGCGGAATTCGCCATCGACCACCTGCCCGGCGCCATCAACTGCCCGGTGCTGGACGACGAAGAGCGCCGCATCGTCGGCACGCTGTACAAGCAGCAAGGCGCGTTCGAGGCGCGGCGCGTGGGCGGTGCTTTTGTTGCGGCGAACCTGGCGCGGCACCTGCAGGAGCGCTTCGCCGACCGTCCGGCGCATTGGAAGCCGCTGGTGTATTGCTGGCGCGGCGGCATGCGCAGCAGCTCCATGGTGACCTGGCTGCGCCTGGTGGGCTGGGATGCGCAGCAACTCGCGGGTGGCTACAAGTCCTGGCGCCGGTATGTGATGGCGCAGATCGCCAGGCTGTCACCGCAGTTGCAACTGCGCGTGGTCTGTGGCCCCACGGGCAGCGCCAAGACGCGGGTGCTCGAAGCGCTGGCCGCGCACGGCGCGCAGGTGCTGGACCTCGAAGCCCTGGCGCGCCACCGCGGCTCGGTGCTGGGCGCCTGGCCGGGGGTGGAGCAGCCTTCGCAGACCGCCTTCGAGACCGGCCTGGCGCATGCGCTGGAGGCGCTGGACCTGTCGCTCCCGGTGTATGTGGAGGCCGAGAGCAGCCGCATTGGCCGCATCAGCGTGCCGCCTGCGCTGCTGCAGCGGCTGCGCGCCAGCCCGTGTGTGGAGATTGCCGCCAACCCCGCCGCGCGGCTGGCGTTCCTGCTGCGCGACTACGCCAACCTGGGCGACGACCCCGAGCGGCTGGCCCAGCAACTGCACGTACTGCGCGCGCTGCATGGCCGCGAGGTCATCGAGCGCTGGCAGGCCTGGGCCCGCGCCGGCGCGCTGGCGCCGCTGTTCGGCGAGCTCATGGCGCTGCACTACGACCCGCTGTATGCGCGCTCGCAAAACACGCATTTGTTCCAGTGGCCGGCGCGGCACACGGTGCAGGCGCCGGCGCTGGCGCCGGACGACATCGCGCGCCTGGCGGCG
>MEDL01000148.1 GCA_001724785.1 Acidovorax sp. SCN 68-22
CAGGCGCCCGGCGAGCACGGTGAGCAGGTTGCGCTGTTCGGACAGTTGCTTTTCTAGTGGCGGGAGCGAGGCTTGCGCCTGGGCCAGCGCGGCTTCCTGAGCGGCCACGTCGGCGCCTCCGACCTGGCCCGCTCGGTGCTGCCGCCGCGTGATGTCCAGCAGGCGTGCGGCGAGGTCGATGAGATCGCGCGTCGTGGCAATCTGCATCCTTAGCGATGCCTCCTCGATGGCCGCATTGACCACGTTGGAAACCAAGGCCATGTACACCGCATCGCGCTGGAAGCGTTGCACATCCTCTGCGGCGGCCAGCGCTTCGACTTGCCGCCGATTGGCACCGAAGACATCCGGCACGTAGCCGATGCTGAGCTGCGCGGTGTGCAGCGTGTAGAGGGTGACTTCAGAGTCCACCAGTGGCCCCGCCAGCGGGCCAGGCACCTTCTGTCTGGACGAATTCAGGCCGGCATCGACGCTGGGCCAAAAGGCGCCGCGCTGTGCGGCCGTCGTCTCGCGCGCAGCCCGTAGAGCGGCCTCGGCCGCTTTCAGGTCGGGATTGGCTCGTAGGGCCGACTCCACCAGCTCGTCGAGCGCCGGCGAGTCGAAGGCTTTCCACCACTTCGCTTGGACTTCCTGGCCTTGCACGAAGTGCTGTGCCCCGCCGGAGAGGCTCTCCACCGAAGCGGTCTGCGCGGGCAACGTACCCGCGACGTAGGATTGCGTCGCGGGGGCAGTCGGACGCCTGAAGTCCGGCCCGACCGCGCAGCCTGCCGTCGTCGCCAGCAAGGCGAGCGTGGTGTAGCGAGCAATGCAGTTCATCATTGCGCTCCTTGTTCCGATGTGATCGAGGTGGCGAACCTGGCTTGTCGCCGCGCGATGCGGTCTTCAATCAGGTGGTAGAGCGAAGGCAGCAGCACCAAGGTCAAAACGGTGGCAGTTACTAGGCCGCCCACAACAACCGTCGCCAGCGGACGCTGCACGTCGCTGCCCAGCCCCGTGGCCAGCATGGCCGGCGTAAGGCCCAGAGCGGCCACCGTCGCGGTCATCAGAACGGGACGCATACGGCTGCGGGCGCCTTCGAGAACGGCATCGCGCAGGCCCTTGCCTTCTTCATCCCGCAGTCGGTTGATCTGCGCGAGCATCAGCACGCCGTTAAGGACTGCCACCCCGAACAGAGCAATGAACCCAACGGCGCTGGACACATTGAGCGTCATGCCGCGAAGATGGAGCGCCGCCAATCCGCCGAGCATCGCCAACGGCACCGCAGCCAATACCAACAAGGGCTGACGGAGATTCCGAAATGCTCCGAACAGCAACAGGAACATGATGCCCAGCGTCATCGGCAGGATCAGCACCAGTCGAGCCTCTGCCCGCTCCAGGTTCTCGAATTGACCGCCCCACTTGATCTGAATTCGCTTGTGGTCGAACTTGACTTCACGCTGGACGACTGCCTGTGCGTCACTCAGAAAGCTCGCCAAATCCCTGTCGCGCACATTCAGGCGAACGATGATGTTTCGCTGCGCCATCTCTCGCACGATCACGCTGTCACCTGAGACCGTGCTGATACGTGCAACATCCGAGAGAGGAACCCGTTCACCGCTCGGTGCCTTCAGCGTCAGATTGCCGATCGCGTCCGTGCTGGAACGGTATTTCTGCGGGAACCGCACGGTCATGTCGTAGCTCTTCTCGCCGATGTAGAGCTGGCCGATCGGTGTGCCGCCGATGCCGGTGGCGATCAGGTCGGCAACGTCGGCCGCGTTGATGCCGCGGCGCGCGGCGGCGGCGCGATCGAGTTCGATCTTCAGGTTGGGCAGCGGTGGTTCCACATCCACCGCGACATCCGCAGAACCCGGCACCTGCTTGAGAACATCAGCGAGCCGGTTGGCGGCGCCGCGAACTTCAGTCAGGTCGTCGCCGAAGACCTTGACGGTCAGGTCGCTGTGCGCGCCCGATAGCTTGTCCTGCACGCCGTCGATCATGGGTTGCATGAAGCCGACCGTGTAGCCCGGCATCTGTGCGTATCGCTCGCCCAATTTGGCGATCAGTTCCTGCTTGGTCAGGCCGGACCTCCATTGCTTTTGCGGGTGCAATCCGACGCTCGCCTCGATGTGCGAAGGCGTCCAGTAGTCGGTGCCGTCATCGTTGCGGCCGGTCTGCGTGACCATGTAGGAGACTTCGGGAAACTCCAGCGTCACCCGTCGCAGCTCGCTCGCCATAGCCGAAGCCTTGTCCAGCGTGATGCCAGAAGGCATCTGTACCTGTAACCACAACGAGCCTTCATCGAGATACGGAAGAAAGTCGCGCCCGATGGTGGAGAACAACACCGCCAGTCCGAGGACCGCTGCGGCGCAAGTGGCGATGAGCCACCGCATCCTGCCCACGGTACGCTCCAAAAACCCGGTGTAGCGCTCCGATAGCGCGTCAATCACCGGGTTGTGGAACACCCGGCGCGGCTTGCGAAAGGCCAGCCATGCCAAGGCCGGGATAAGCGTAAGAGCGACGATCAACGCGCCGATTAGGGCCGCACCGATGGCGTAGGCCATCGGGGAGAACAGCTTGTATTCGATGCGCTGGAAGGCGAACAGCGGCAAATACGCGCACACGATCACTGCCATGCCGAAGGAAATCGGCCGCGCTACCTGCAAAGTCGCCTGAATCGCGTCCTGCGCCTGCAAGGGGCGATCCTCGCTTTCTTCACGCTTGCGCAGAATGTTCTCGACCAGCACCACGGCGCCGTCCACCCGGATGCCGAAGTCGATGGCGCCCAGTGAAAGTAGATTTGCCGGGATTTTGAAATGGTGCATGAAGACGAACGCGATCAGCAGTGACAGCGGAATCGTCAATGCAACGATGGCTGCCGCACGTGGACTGCCGAGGAACAACAACAGCACCACGCTGACCAACACCATGCCCTCGGCCAGCGTGAAGCCCACTGTGTGCAAGGTGGCGTCGATCAGCGATGTACGGTCGAGATAAGGGACGACCCTGACATCCTTGGGCAGCATGTTCTCGTTCAGGTCTTGCACTGCCTCGTGGATACCAGCCAGTGCATCCGAAGGGTTGTAGTCCTTCAGCAGCAGCGTTATCCCCTCGATCGTGTCGGGGTTGTCGTCTTTGCCGAGGATGCCGCGTCGCTCGACATTGCCGTAGGTCAGCGCGCCCAAATCCTTGACCAGAACGGGCACGCCGCTTTTTGCCTTGACCACGACGTTGCCCATGTCATCGAGTGATCGCAGCAACCCCACACCGCGAACCACGTAGCTCTGCTCGCCCCGATCGACAATGCTGCCGCCACCGTTAGCGTTATTTGCGTTGATCGCGTCCTTGACCTCCTGAAGCGACAAGTCGTACTGGCGCAGGCGGTCGGGATCGAGTTCGAGCATGAACTGTGTCGTTAGGCCGCCGAAATTGGTTACGTCCACCACGCCCGGAACTTTCTTCAAGCGCGGGATGACGGTCCAGAACTGAAGCTCGGACAGCTCGCGCAGGCTGCGCGTCTTGGACTCCAGCGTGTAGCGGTAGATTTCACCCGTGGGCGAGGTGTACGGATCGAGGCCGGGCACCGCACCGTAAGGCAGAGACACCTCGTTGAGCCGCTCTTGCAGCCGCTGACGTGCGAAGTAGCCGTCGGTGCCGTCCTCGAAGACGACGGTGATGAGCGAGAGCGCGAACAGGCTGCGTGAACGCAGGACGTGCATGCCCGGCGTGCCGAGCAGCGCGCGCTCCAGTGGAATGGTGATCTGCTGTTCCACTTCTTCGGCGCCAAGGCCGGGAACCTGCGTGACGATCTGCGAGGTCACGTCGGCGATGTCTGGGTAGGCTTCGATGGGAAGCTGTTTCCAGCTCCACACGCCATAGAGCGCCACGAATACGAAGACCAGCCACGCGATACCGCGGCGGTGAAAGCAGGTGCTGATGATGGCGTCAATCATTGAGCAGCACTCCGTCCTTGACCACGATGCGCTCACCAGCCTTCAACCCGGACAACACTTCAACGCGGTCAGCGATAGTTGCCCCCACGCTGACGACACGGGACTCGTAGCGGAACGGCGCCTTCTCGACGAACACCCGCGTGTAGAGGCCGCTTTGCAGCAAAGCCATCGCTGGGACGAGCAGCGCCTGATGGGTCGGACCGGAGAAGCTGACGCGAGCGAACATGCCCGGCTTGAACAAGCCATCTCGGTTGTCGATGGCAACGCGGACGCGCACCGTGCGCGTGTCGGGGTCAAGCAAGTCGCCGATGTACTTCACCTTGCCGTCGAACTCGCGGCTGGCGTAGGCGTTGGGAACGATGCGCGCGGACTGGCCGACAAACATCTGCGACATATCTTTTTCGGCGACGCTGGCCGAAAGCCATACGGTGGACAGGTCCGCGACCGTCATGATGGAGGCGGTTGTGTCGTTCCAGTAGCCGCCCTGGGAGCCCGTCATTTCGACCACGCGGCCGGTGATCGGGGAACGCAGGATGTATTCGCGTCGAGACGCAGCACTGACGGATGCGCCGAGTTGCGTTAGCCGGTCGGCTGTCGCACGCGCATCGCTTTCGGCGGCGGACAAGGCCAATTGCGCGGCCTCGAAGTCCTTCTTCGCCGAGATGTCTTCGTCCTGGAGCGCCTTCTGGCGCTCGAACTCCTGCCGTGCCTGAATCAAAGTCCCCTGGGCCTTGACGTGCTCGTTGTAGGCCGCTCCGAGGTCAGGGGAGTCGATGGTAGCCAGCGCTTCCCCAGCCTTGACCGCATCGCCGAGCTGGCGATGCAGGCGCACGATGCGCCCGCCCAACGGCGGTGTGATCTTCACCAGCTTCTCGGGGACCGCTTCAATCACGCCCGGCGCGTCGATCGCCTGCGCGAACGCTTCCTGCTCGACGTTGCCGACCACCAGGCTCTTGCGCAGTGGCGATGCCGACGACACGGTGACGAATACGCCATCGTGCTGAACGTCGGCGGCCTCCGCCTTGCCATTCGCAGCATTGGCGCCAGGGAGGAATCGCTTGGCATCGCATGCTGCCAGCGATAGAGCGCAGACCAACGCAAAAACAGTGTGGGTGATTTTCATGGGAATGTTCTAGGCTCGAATAGATGCGAAGCGGGTTTGCCTCGACCGTCGCAGGCGGGTGATGCGAGATTCGGTGCCGTCCGCACGATCGAAGCCGAACTGGACATGCCGAGCCTGCGGACGGGTTGCCGCGTGGGATGTGAGTTCCTTGGTCGCACGCATCTGCGCTACCAAAGGAGAAGGAGCGGCGAGCCAGGCGCGGCCGATCGTGCGTAAAGCGAATCGTGCGCATGACCGCCCTCAGCCTCGCGCAGACGAGTGCGAGCAGCGCGAGGCAGGCGGTGCAGAACGCCAGCGCGATCCGGTGCGGAAAGCATGGACAGCGCATCGGCGATGACCCGGCCGGAAAGATGGGAAAGCGCCTTGGCAAACTCCCGATCGCCGTGGGAGGCCAGCAGGGCGCGGAGCGCGGCGGGACGATGGGACGCGACAGCAGCGCGAAGTGCGCGCAGGAAGGCGTCGTTGGTGCGGGTGTAGCGAAACAGCATGAGATCCTCCTTGGGCACGCAGCCGCGGAGGCATCTCACGCGCTTAGGTGAGTGAGAACCTCGAAGCCGGCGCCCGATTCGTCGTTGCATTCATGGGCTTGAGCGGGTTGTATGGCGCGCTGGAGCGCCTACTCGGGTCGGGGTCCATTCACTTCCTCCTACTTGCAAAGCAGCGTGCGAAAAGCGTTGCGGCATTCATCGCAATCACAATTCCGCGCGCCGGTAGTCACGGTTTGTACGTCAGCCTCGCTGGTAAATCGGCAGAACTGATCGACGGAAGGAACCGATCCGGTTTGGTTCAATTCCAATCTCAATCACTCGCCTCAACCAACAGGTATTCCCAGGCTCTTGTTGTCGGCCGGTTCGACCCGACGACAGCACAAATTTTCCCATTGGCGATTTATCGTTGCCAGCAGGCATTGGGACTTCTCCGATATACCAACGTATATCTTTGCTTGGCCTCGCCGTGCAGCGGTAGCATTTGCAACATTCATGTGGCTGTGCTGAAGACGCGCAACCGACGGGCCAATACTTCAGCCTATGGCCGGCCCACGATTTCGACCGACATCCCAAGACACACCACCGGCACGCACCGTCGCGGCGAGTTGCTGCCCCAGTCTTTGTTCGATCACCGGCTTCCAAGGCACCAGCGAGAACCCCATGCCGTCATCGAGCATCGCGTAGCGTCCGCTGGCGAGCATGACGCTGCGCCGGTATGTGCCCGCCACGCGCTGCCCGTCGGCCACCGGCCGGTGCTCCAGGCCGGTTTCTGCAGCTATGCCCTGAGCGGCCTTCGCCAGCTCACGCCCGCGCAGCGTTGCCAGCAGGTTGCGCGCGAGGACGACGCGCTGCCCGCGATGCTCGGCCAACCCCTGTTCTGCAAGGAAGTCGGCGCGCAACCGTAGCGCGTCCTTGACCTCGGCTCCGAAGCCCAAATCGCCCAGTCCCTTGCCGCCGCCGATCAACTGCTGGTCGAGCCAGGTGGCGCCGATCACGTGGGCCTGCTGCTCGATGGGCAGGTGCGATTTCAGCTCCACCGCCACGCCGCCGCCGAGCCGCTGTGCGTCGTACTGGCGGCCTCGTTCGGCCAGGTCGCCGGGGACGCGCCAGACGCCTTCGGCCTCCCGCTCCACGATGCCGGCACGGCGCAGAGCTTCGAGCCGGCGCACATGGGCGGCCACCACTTCGCGCGAGTCGCGGTCGGGCGTGGCCTGTCCTTGCGCGACGGCCAGGTGATGATCCGTGCGGTACACGCCATCGACGGCGAGCGCGGCGATGTTCCGGTCGGCGGCACGCACGTCGGCGGCACC
>MEDL01000149.1 GCA_001724785.1 Acidovorax sp. SCN 68-22
CGTCTATGGGCACCACACCCTGGACGACGTGCAGGCGCTGTGCGCCCAGGCGTGCGAGCAGGCCGGGTTCACGCTGCGCTTTCACCAGAGCAACCACGAGGGCGCGCTGCTCGATTGGCTGCACGAAGCCGGCCGCCTGCACCAGCAGGGCGATCTGGCCGGGGTGGTGCTGAACGCCGGCGCCTTCACGCACACCAGCATTGCGCTGCACGATGCGATCAAGGGCACGGGCGTGCCGCTCATCGAGCTGCACATCAGCAATGTCTTCGCGCGCGAACCCTTTCGCCACCATTCCACCATTTCGCCGGTGGCGCGCGCCGTCATCTGCGGCCTGGGGGTCGATGGCTACCCCCTCGCGGTGCAGGCCCTGGCGCGCATGCGCACGGCCTGAGCGTGCGCAGGTGCTGATCGTCCCCGAAAGCGAAGTCGAATTCACGGCCATCCGCGCGCAGGGGGCGGGCGGGCAGAACGTCAACAAGGTCTCGAGCGCGGTGCACCTGCGCTTCGACGTGCACGCGTCTTCCCTGCCGGCCGAGGTGCGCGAGCGCCTGCTCGCGCTGCGCGACGCGCGCATCACCGACCAGGGCGAGGTCGTCATCAAGGCGCAGCGCTTTCGCAGCCAGGAGCAGAACCGCGCCGACGCCCTGGCGCGCCTGCAAGCCCTGGTGAACCGCGTCGCCCAGCCGCCCGTGCCGCGCCGCGCGACCAAGCCGAGCTATGGCGCCAAGCTGCGCCGGCTGGAATCCAAGAGCCAGCGCAGCGAAACCAAGGCCCTGCGCGGCAAAGTGCCCACCTGAGCATTGGCGCGCGATTGGCGCGGTGGATGGGATGCAGCGTTCCCCACCGGGGGCTTGGTGTGCGCCGCGATAGCTCCTACATTGGAGGCAAAGGACGATTCCCATGACCACCAGCATCCCCGCCGCCGCCCCTCAGGTTCCCGCGCTGTTCGTATCGCACGGCGCGCCGCTGTTCGCCATCGAAGCGGGCGAAACCGGCCCCGCGCTCACCCGCTGGGGCAGCGCGCTGCGCGTGCGTTTCCCCGCGCTGCGCGGCGTGGTCGTGATGTCGCCGCACTGGATGGCGCGCGGCCTGCGCGTGATGGCGGGCAAGCAGCCCGCCACCTGGCACGACTTCGGCGGCTTTCCGCCGGCGCTGTACGAACTGCAGTACCCCGCACCGGGGTCGCCGGCCCTGGCCCGGGAGGTGCTGGCGCTGCTGCAGGCCGCCGGTCTGCCCGCGGAGGGCGACGCCGCGCGGCCCTTCGACCACGGCGCCTGGGTGCCGCTGATGCACATGTTCCCCGAGGCCGATGTCCCGGTGGTGCAGATTGCCCTGCCCGTGGGCGCGGGGCCGCGCGAGGTGCATGCCATTGGTGCGGCGCTCGCCGGCCTGCGCGACCAGGGCGTGCTGCTGATGGGTTCGGGCAGCATGACGCACAACCTGGCGGAATTCTTCGGCGGTGCGCGCGCGCCGGCGCCCTACGTGCTGGAGTTCAGCCGCTGGGTCGAATCGGCCATCGGGCGCGGCGACCTGCCGGCCCTGCTGGACTACCGCAGCCAGGCGCCGCACGCCGAACGCGCCCACCCGACGGAAGACCATTTCATGCCCTTGTTCTTCGCGCTCGGCGCGGCGGGCAACAATGTGCGGCCGGAGTACTTGAGTCGCGAGGTGATGTACAGCATGCTGGCGATGGACGCGCTCGCTCTGGAGCCGGCGGCCTGAACGGCCGGGCTCCAGATTTATTCAACAAATTGGCCACTGGCGCTTATCTATCATGGATTTACCGCTCACATTTTTGAAGCGACCTGCCGCGGCCAGTGTTCCGCGCCCGTGGCTGTTGGTGCTGCTGCACGGCGTGGGCAGCAACGAGCAGGACCTGTTTTCACTGTGCGCACAGTTGCCCGAGCGCTACTACGTGCTCAGCCTGCGGGCGCCGCACCGCATGGCGCCGGGGGCGTTTGCCTGGTTCGACTTTTCCATCGAGCCCGGTGGCGCGCGCAGCATCAACGAAGAACAAGAGGCCGCCAGCCGGGCGCTCCTGGAGCAGACGCTGGCGGACGCCGCGCGGCAACTGGACATTCCGCCCGAGCGCTGCGTGGTCGCCGGCTTCAGCCAGGGCGGGGCCATGGCGCTCGGCCTGCTGCTGACGCAGCCGGCGCTGCTGCGCGCCGCCATCGTCTGGCACGGCCGGCTGTTGGAGCAGCCGCTGGCCGCCATGGCGCCGGCCGATGCCTTCCACGGGCGCGCGCTCTGGGTCAGCCACGGCACGCACGACGGCGTGATCCCGCTGGCCTACGCCCAGGCCATCACGCACCACCTGGAGGCGCTGCCGCTTTCCATCACCTACCGCGAATTTGCCAGCGAGCATGAAATCCGCCCGTCCGAGCTGGCGGCGACGCTGCACTGGCTGGAAGCGCTGAGCACCACGCCCAGCGCCTTCTGATCACGCGCCGCCCACCGGCAGCGCCACGGTGCGCTTGACCTCCTTGAGCGAGAAGCTGGTGGAAATCTCGCGCACGCCGGGCAGGCTGCGGATGCGGGTGCGCACGTACTCGGAAAAATTCTCCAGGTCGGGCGCCACCAGTTCCACCTGGTAGTCGTAGCGCCCCGACAGGTTGTGGCAGGACAGCACCTGCGCCAGCGCCAGCACCTCACGCTCGAACGCCGCCGTGACCTCGGCCGTGTGCTCGTGCAGGCCCAATTGGACGAAACCGAGCACGCCGTAGCCGACGCGGTGGCGGTCCAGGTGGGCGTGGTAGCCGCTGATCACGCCCGACTCCTCCAGTTGGCGCACGCGCCGCCAGCACGGCGAGGTCGAGAGCGAGACCCGTTCGGCCAGTTCGCCCACGGTCGCACGGCCGTCTTTTTGCAGCGCATCGAGCAGGGCGCGGTCCACGGCGTCGAACGATGCGGGTTCTTGGGGCATGGTAATTCTTTAATGCAATAAAAATGGGTTGATTATTCTAATATCTGGCGGTTATAGGGCCGTTATAGCGATATTTTTCCGCCGGGTTTGGCAAAGAATTCGGGGATTCATCCCCCATTCAGGAGACCCGCATGGCCCAGGCACCCCACCACAGCACCGGCGGCTTCAGCACCCGCGCCATCCACTACGGCTACGACCCGGCCGAACACCAGGGCGCGCTGGTGCCGCCCATCCACACCTCGGCCACCTACGCTTTCCCGGACGTGGCCTACGGCGCGCGCTGTTTCGCCGGCGAGGAAAGCGGCTACTTCTACACGCGCATCGCCAACCCCACGCTGGCGCTGCTCGAAGGGCGCCTGGCCAGCCTGGAGCAGGGCGCTGGCGCGGTGGTGTTCGGCTCGGGCATGGGGGCGATCACGGCGACGCTGTGGTCGATGCTGGAGCCGGGCGACGAGGTGCTGGCCGACCTCACGCTGTACGGCTGCACGTTTTCCTTCCTGCACCACGGCCTGGGGCGCTTTGGCGTCACCGTGCGGCACGTGGACATGACCGACCCGGCGAACGTGGCCGCTGCGCTGGGCGACAAGACGCGCGTGGTGTACTTCGAGACGCCGGCCAACCCCAACATGCGCCTGGTGGACATTGCCGCCATCGCCGCGCTCGCGCATGCCCGGGGCGCCAAGGTGGTGGTGGACAACACCTACTGCACGCCCTACCTGCAGCAGCCGCTGCTGCTGGGCGCCGATGTGAGCGTGCACTCCATGACCAAGTACCTGGGTGGCCACGGCGACCTGACGGCCGGCGCCGCGGTCTTCGCCGATGCCGAACTGGCCCAGCGCGTGCGCCTCTACGGCCTCAAGGACATGACGGGCGCCGTGATGTCGGCGCAGGACGCGCACCTGGTGATGCGCGGCCTCAAGACCCTGGCGCTGCGCATGGACCGCCACTGCCAGAGTGCCCAGACCGTGGCCGAATTCCTGGCCGCGCACCCGGCGACGGCGGCGGTGCACTACCCGGGCCTGGCCACCTTCCCGCAGCACGCGCTGGCCCGGCGGCAGATGCGCCAGATGGGCGGCATGATCGCCTTCGAACTGCAGGGCGGCCTGCAGGCCGGTGTGCGCTTCATGGACGCGCTGCGCCTCGTCACCCGCGCCGTGAGCCTGGGCGACGCCGAGACGCTGGCCCAGCACCCGGCCAGCATGACGCATTCCACCTACACCCCCGAAGAGCGTGCCGCGCACGGCATTTCCGAAGGGCTGGTGCGCCTGTCGGTCGGCCTGGAAGACGTGGGCGACCTGCTGGCCGATATCGGCCAGGCGCTGGACCTTGCCTTGGCCCTGGGCCGCGCCGGGGCGGCTAGCGCGCCGGCTGCGCCGGCAGCGGCAGTGCCGTCTTGTAGCGCACCTGCTTGAGGGCGAAGCTGGAGCGGATCTTCTCGATGCCCGGAATGGGCGAGAGCTGCTCGATGATGAAGCGCTCCAGCGCCGCCATGTCGGCCAGGGCGACGCGGATCAGGTAGTCGCTGTCGCCGGTCATCAGGTAGCACTCCATGACTTCGTCCTGCTCGGCGATGCGGCGCTCGAAATCGGCCAGGGCCTCCTTGTTCTGCGCCTTCAGGCTGATGCTGATGAACACGTTCAGCCCCAGGCCCAGCGCCGCCGCGTTGGCCAGGGCCACGTAGCGGTGGATGACGCCGGCCGCCTCCAGCGCCTTGACGCGCGCGAGGCAGGGCGAGGGCGAGAGATGCACCCGCCGCGCCAGCTCGACGTTGGAGAGCGCGCCATCGGCCTGCAGCTCGCCCAGAATGCGCAAATCGACCGTGTCCAGCTTCATATGCTTTCAAAAACCAAATCAACCGTATATCGTGCTGATTTTATGGCTGCATGCAGCGCATTCGGCACCACATTTTCCGGCCAAGCGCCTACAGTCCCGCCATGAACGCTCCGCTGCCCACCGCCATGCTGCACGCCCTTGAACACACCGACCTCGACCCTGGGGAAACCGCCGAATGGCGCGAAGCCTTCCTGGCGCTGGTGGCCGCCCAGGGCCCCGAGCGTGCGCGCCACATGCTCGATGAACTCGCGCGCCTGGCACGGGCAGAGCGCGTGGGCTGGCAGCCCGGGCTGAACACGCCGTACGTGAACACCGTGGCGGTGCAGGACCAGGGCGTGTTCCCCGGCGACCTGGCGATCGAGGAGCGGCTCGGTTCCATCATTCGCTGGAACGCGCTCGCCATGGTGGTGCGCGCCAACCAGGCCTACGGCGAACTGGGCGGCCACATCGCCAGCTACGCCAGCGCGGCCGATCTGTTCGAGAGCGGCTTCAACCACTTCTTCCGCGCCCGCGAAGGCCTGGGCGCCGGCCAGCACCGGGGCGACCTGGTGTTCTTCCAGCCGCACAGCGCGCCCGGGGTGTACGCGCGCGCCTTCCTGGAAGGGCGCCTCTCCGAGCAGGACCTGATGCACTACCGGCAAGAGCTGACGGCGCCCCAGGCGGGCGCGCAGGGCCTGTCGAGCTACCCGCACCCGTGGCTGATGCCGGACTTCTGGCAGTTCCCCACGGGCTCCATGGGCATCGGGCCCATCAGCAGCATCTACCACGCGCGCTTCATGCGCTACCTCACGCACCGCAAGCTGCTCGATTGCACGGGCCGGAAAGTGTGGGGCGTGTTCGGCGATGGCGAGATGGATGAGCCCGAGAGCACCAGCGCGCTCACCCTCGCCTCACGCGAGGGGCTGGACAACCTCGTCTGGGTGGTCAACTGCAACCTGCAGCGCCTGGACGGCCCGGTGCGTGGCAACGGCCGCATCATCGACGAGCTGGAGCGCCTGTTCGCCGGCGCGGGCTGGAACGTGGTCAAGCTCGTCTGGGGCAGCGACTGGGACGGCCTGTTCGCCCGCGACCTCACCGGCGCGCTGGTGCGCACGCTGGAAGCGACGGTTGACGGGCAGATGCAGACCTTTGCCGCCAAGGACGGGCGCTTCAACCGCGACAACTTCTTTGGCCAGAACCCGGAGCTCGCCGCGCTGGCCCAGGGCATGACGGACGAGCAGATCGACCGGCTCAAGCGCGGCGGGCACGACCTGGTGAAGATCCACGCCGCCTACGCCGCGGCCGCCGCGCACAAGGGCCAGCCCACCGTGATCCTGGCGCATACCAAGAAGGGCTACGGCATGGGCCAGGCCGGGCAGGGCAAGATGACCACGCACAGCCAGAAGAAGCTCGACGATGGCGACCTCATCGAATTCCGCAACCGCTTCAACCTGCCCTTGAGCGACGCGCAGGCCACGGGCCTGGCCTTCTACAAGCCGCAGGAGGACAGCGCCGAGATGCAGTACCTGCGCGCGCACCGCCAGCAGCTCGGCGGCTACCTGCCCCGGCGCGAAGCGGCCTGCGATGCGCTCCCCGTGCCGCCCCTGGCCAGCTACGCGCAGTTCGCGCTGCAGGCGGCCGGCAAGGAGATGAGCACCACCATGGCCTTCGTGCGCATGCTCGGCGGCCTGATGAAGGACGCCGCGCTGGGCCCGCGCATCGTGCCCATCGTGGCCGACGAGGCGCGCACCTTCGGCATGGCCAACCTGTTCAAGCAGGTCGGCATCTACAGCAGCGTGGGCCAGCGCTACGCGCCCGAAGACATCGGCTCGGTGCTCGCCTACCGCGAGGCGCTGGACGGGCAAATCCTCGAAGAAGGCATCAGCGAAGCCGGCGCCATCGCCAGCTGGACGGCCGCGGCGACGAGCTACAGCGTGCACGGCCTGGCCATGCTGCCGTTCTACATCTACTACTCCATGTTCGGTTTCCAGCGCGTGGGCGACGCCATCTGGGCCGCCGCCGACCAGCGCGC
>MEDL01000150.1 GCA_001724785.1 Acidovorax sp. SCN 68-22
GCGCACAAGATGAAGGCGCAGCGCGGCAGCCTGCAGGGGGACACCGCCCGCAACGACAACACGCGCATCAAGCGCTACGTGGCCAAGTACACCATCAACCCCGCCATCGCCCACGGCATCAGCCACGAGGTGGGATCGCTCGAAGTGGGCAAGTGGGCCGACATCGTGCTCTGGCAGCCCGCGTTCTTTGGTGTGAAGCCCGCTCTGGTCCTCAAGGGCGGCTTCATCGCCCTCGCCGCCATGGGCGACCCCAACGCCTCCATCCCCACGCCCCAGCCCGTGCACTACCGGCCCATGTTCGGCGCGTTTGGCGGTGCCATTGCCAAGACCTCGCTCACCTTCGTTTCGCAGGCTGGTCTCAACGCAGGCATTGGCCAGCGCTTTGGCCTCGCCAAGCAGCTCTCGGCCGTGCGCAACATCCGCGGCATCCGCAAACGCGACATGGTGCACAACAGCTACACGCCCACGATGGAAATCGACGCGCAGACCTACACCGTGCGTGCAGACGGCCAGCTGCTCACCTGCGAACCCGCCACCGTGCTGCCCATGGCGCAGCGCTACTTTTTGTTCTGAATGACTTGATGATCCAGGCCTCCAAACTCGTTTCGCAAGGCCAGGGCCTTGCCTCCGTCCTGCGCCAACGCGCCACCACCGTCGAACTCGACTGGGAGGTGCGCCAGAAAAGCCGCTTTGCAGCCACCGATTCGGCCGGGCGCGATCTGGGCATCTTCCTGCCCCGGGGCACGCTGGTGCGTGGCGGCGACGTACTGGTGGCGGAAGACGGCTCGCTCATCCGCGTGATCGCGGCGCCGCAGCCGGTGCTGGTCATTACGCACTGCAGGAACCACGGCACCCCGTTCGACCTGACCCGCGCCGCCTACCACCTGGGCAACCGCCACGTGCCAATTGAGCTGCAGCCCGACCACCTGAAGATCGAGCCCGACCATGTGCTGGCCGACATGCTTCGCGCGATGCACCTCATCGTGAAGGCGCAAGACCTGCCCTTCGAGCCCGAAGGCGGCGCCTATGCCGCAGGACACGCCCACGGACCAGGCCACGCGCACGACCATGCACACGACGGCCACGCCCACTGAACCCGCCGCCCTGCCCGCAGCCAGCCTGCTGCAGCTCATCTGGCTCGCATCCCCCGCACTGCCCATCGGCGGCTTTTCGTACTCCGAAGGGCTGGAAAGCGCCATCGAGAACGCAGGACTGGCCTCCGAAACCGCCGTGGCCGAATGGCTGCTCGACCAGCTGCACATCACCCAGGCGCGCGGCGACATGGCACTTATTGCCAGGGCGGTGGACGCCTGGCGCTGCGGTGACCTTGCCCGGGTGCGCACGCTCAACGACTGGGTGCTGCACACGCGCGAGACGAGCGAACTGCGGCTGCAGGCCGAACAGATGGGCCGGTCCATGGCGGAATGGCTGCGCAATCGGCATCGGGGCGACGGCGCATGGATGTCTGCAGTGCGCGACCTCGCTGCGCTGCCGCCCACCTACCCGGTCGCATTCGCCTTGGCCGCCACGGTCACGCAGGCCCCGGTGCACGAAGCACTCCTGGCCTACGCTTTTGGCTGGGCCGAAAACATGGTGCAGGCGGCGCTCAAATCCATGCAGCTCGGCCAAAGTGCAGGCCAGCGCATCCTGGCGCAGCTGGCCCTCGCCGTTCCCGCCGCCGCAGACCACGCCATCGCCCTGACGGAAAGCGAACGCCAGGCGTTTTCTCCCATGCTCGCCATCCTGAGCGCCCAGCACGAAACCCAATACTCGCGCCTCTTCCGATCATGACCACCACAAGCGCAAGCGCACTGCACCACATCCCGGGCCGTACCAAGCACCTGCCCCCACTGCGGGTGGGCATTGGCGGGCCCGTCGGTTCCGGAAAAACCACGCTCCTCGAAATGCTCTGCAAGGCGATGCGGGCCGACTACGACCTCATCGCCATCACCAACGACATCTACACCAAGGAAGACCAGCGCCTGCTCACCGTGAGTGGCGCCCTGCCCGCAGAGCGCATCCTGGGCGTGGAAACCGGCGGCTGCCCGCACACCGCGATCCGCGAAGACTGTTCCATCAACCTGGAAGCCATCGACCGCATGCTGGCCGATTTCCCCGACGCCGACATCGTGTTCGTGGAAAGCGGCGGCGACAACCTGGCCGCCACCTTCAGTCCCGAGCTCTCGGACCTGACCATCTACGTCGTCGACGTGGCCGCCGGCGAAAAAATCCCACGCAAGGGTGGCCCGGGCATCACCAAGAGCGACCTGTTCGTGATCAACAAGACCGACCTGGCTCCCCATGTGGGCGCCAACCTCGAGGTAATGCGCACCGACACGGTGCGCATGCGCACCAACGCGCAGGGCCTCAAGCCTTTCGTCATGACCAACTTGAGAACGCTGGACGGTCTGCGCGAAGTGATCGCCTTCATCGTGGCGCGCGGCATGCTGGACCCGGGCCGCGCCTGAGGGGCCCCGGTTACGCCTTCTCACGCCGCAGTAGGCCGCCGCGCGCTATGGTGGCGCCTTCAACACCACACAAGGATTTTCTGCATGCACCGCCGCCTTCTCCCTGCCCTGGGCACAGCCGCCTTGCTGGCCGCCTGCGCCAGTCCGCCAGCACCTGCGCCGATTGACGTGCGCCCCAACATTCCGCCACCGGGCGGGCGCTGCAACGCCGGTCCGGCCCAGTCGGCCATCGGCCAGGCCAGCACAGCGCGCAACGTGGAAGCGGCGCGCGTGGCCGCCGGCGCGCGCCTGGCGCGCACGCTTCGGCCCGGAGAGATGGTGACCAAGGAATTCGACGCCGAGCGGCTGAACCTGGAAGTGGACGCCAAGGGCCGCATCGTCGCGGTGCGCTGCGGCTAGGCCGGGAGAAACAGCGCCTGCAGGTCGCTGAGGAAGTCGAAACCGCGCTCCGTCGGGCGCACCTGCACCATGTCGCGGGTGATCAGGCCCTTGGCCTCGGCCTCGCCGAGCGCCTGCGCGATGGAAGCAACGCTCTGGCCGGTGCGCTCGGTGAAATCCTGCAGCGCGAAGCCGCCCTTGAGGCGCAGCGCGTTGAGCATGAATTCGAACGCCAGGTCGGCGCGGCGCACGTCCTCGTCCTGCGCCAGCGCATAGCCGGCGAGCGCGTTGTCCATGTAGCGCGCGGGCTCGCGAAAACGCGTCTGGCGCACCACGCGGTGCGCGAAGCTGATCTTGCTGTGCGCGCCGGCGCCGATGCCCAGGTAGTCGCCGAACTGCCAGTAGTTGAGGTTGTGCATGCATTCGTGCCCTGCCTGGGCGTAGGCCGAGATTTCGTAGCGCGCGAGGCCCGTGGCCGCGGTGCGCTCGGTGATGCGGTCGAGCATGGCGTAGGCCAGGTCGTCCTCGGGGATGGCCGGCGGGTGCTTGGCGAAGAAGGTGTTCGGCTCGATCGTCAGGTGGTAGATCGACAGGTGCGGCGGCGCCAGCGCCAGGGCCATGTCGAGGTCGGCGTCCAGCGCGGCCATGTCCTGGCCGGGCAACGCGTACATCAGGTCGAGGTTGAAGGTCTCGAAGGCCTGGGCGGCCTCCTCCACCGCGGCGCGCGCCTGGGCGCCGTCGTGCACGCGGCCGAGCCTGGCCAGGTGCGCGTCGTTGAAACTTTGCACGCCGACCGACAGGCGCGTGACACCGGCCGCGCGGTAGGCGCGAAAGCGGTCCTTCTCGAACGTGCCGGGGTTGGCTTCCAGCGTCACTTCCGCCCCTGCGGCCAGCGGCAGCAGGGCGCGGATGTCGCCCAGCAACTGGTCGATGGACGCGGGCGAGAACAGGCTGGGCGTGCCGCCGCCGATGAACACCGTCTGCACCGGCCGGCCCCAGATGAGCGGCAGCGCCGCTTCCAGATCCGCGCGCAGGGCCTGCAGGTAGCGCGCCTCGGGCAAGTCCGCACCCACCGCGTGCGAATTGAAGTCGCAGTACGGGCATTTCTTCAGGCACCAGGGCAGGTGCACATAGAGCGACAGCGGCGGCAGCGCGCGCAGTTGCAGCAAACCGGGGCGCATGTAGTGCTGGATGTCGCGCTGCGGCGCGGGGTGGGCAACGCCCGCGGGTGCCGGGACGATGGGGGGAATGGGCATGGCCAAGTGTAGTGTTCGCGGCATTCGGCCTGCCCCGGTGCGGCCGCTCCCGAACGGGGCGACGGTTCAGGCGTTGGGCCCGCGGTAGGCCCCCGCCGCACCGCGGTAGGCGGCCGGCGCCTTGCCGAAGTGGCGCTTGAAGAAGCGGCTGAAATAGGCCGGGTCTGCGAAGCCGAGCTCGAACGCCAGCTGCGACACCGGTGCATGCACATGCACGAGGCGCCGGCAGGCTTCGCGCGCCAGGCGCTCGTGCAACACCTGCTGGGCGGACAGCCCGGTTTCCGCCCGCACCAAGCGGTTGAGCCGCTCGGCCGAAAGGCCGAGCTGTGCGCAATACGCCGTGATCGGCCAGTGTTCGAGGTAATGCTCTTCCATCAGCACGAGCCAGCGCGTGTAGAGCGCGTGCCGCCCCTGCACGCCCTGCTGGCCGGCGGACTGCCGCTGGCGCTCGCACCACTGCGCCGCTTGCCACACCAGGCTGCGCGCCAGCCACAAACGCACCGGGCTCTCGGACCCCGGCGGCAGCGTGGGCTGCGGCGCGTGCATCTCGGCGTGCAGGGCCTGCCAGAGCACCTGCCAACGCAGTACGGCGGCATCGTCCGCGTCCAGCGGCAGGACGGTGGGCGTGAGGTACAGCTGGCGCAGCGCGGTGCCGATGTCGTCCCCGCCACGCTCGGCCAGAAGCGCCGCATCGAAAGTGAGGACATGGCCCACGGTGTGCGGCGCGAAGCGAAACGCATGGGCCACGCCGGGCGGTATCGCCAGCGCCACCGGTCCCGAGGCGTCGGAGTGCGCTTCGTCCAAAAGTGCATGCACGCGGCCCTGCTGCAGCCAGATCAGCTGGTGCAGGCCGTGGTGCACGTGGGCGTCGATTTCCCAGTCGTAGAGGCGGCTGCGCGAATCGATCGATTCGACGTGGAGCATGCGCACGGCGGGCGCGCGCCCTTCCCCGTACAGCCCGAACACCGGCAGCCGCTTGAGCCGGCGGCGCAGGGGGGAAGGTCTGGCAGGGGCTGCAGGCATGTCAGTCACTGTACGGGAAAAGTCCAACTATTGAAGGCGCTTCGTCCGCACGAAATGCGCGAGGAATTTTCAGAATGCAGATGTTGAGCCACATCAAAAACACAGGAGATATATGAAAACCCAAGTCGCCATCATTGGCGGCGGCCCCTCGGGGCTGCTGCTTTCCCAGTTGCTGGACCGCCAGGGCATCGCCAACGTGGTGCTGGAAAAGCACACGCGCGACTACGTGCTGGCCCGGATCCGCGCCGGGGTCCTGGAACACGGCTTCACCGACCTGATGCGCGAGGCCGGCGTGGCTGAGCGCATGGACCGCGAGGGCGAGGTGCACGAGGGCTTCTACATCGCCAACGCGGGCGAGCGCCGGCGCGTGGACCTGCACGCCCTGACGGGCGGAAGCTCCGTGATCGTCTACGGCCAGACGGAAGTCACGCGCGACCTGTACGACGGCCGGGACCGCATGCAGGGCATCGTGGTGCACGAGGCCGAGGACGTGCAGCCGCACGGCATGGAGACCGCCCAGCCCTTTGTCACCTACCGCAAGAATGGCGAAGCGCTGCGCGTGGACTGCGACTTCATCGTCGGCTGCGACGGCTACCACGGCGTGAGCCGGGCCTCCATTCCGGCCGACCGCATCCGCACCTACGAGCGCGTGTACCCGTTCGGCTGGCTGGGCGTGCTCTCGCACACGCGGCCCGTCTCGCCCGAACTGATCTATGCGCGCCACGCGCGCGGCTTCGCGCTGTGTTCGCTGCGCTCGCAGGTGCTGAGCCGCTACTACGTGCAGGTACCGCTGACCGACCGGGTGCAGGACTGGTCGGACGACCGTTTCTGGGACGAGTTGCGCCGCCGCCTGCCCGCCGAGGTGGCGGCGCAGCTGCAGACCGGCCCGTCGGTCGAGAAAAGCATCGCACCGCTGCGCTCCTTCGTCGCCGAGCCGATGCGCTACGGCAAGCTGTTCCTCGCCGGCGACGCGGCGCACATCGTGCCGCCCACCGGCGCGCGCGGCCTCAACAGCGCGGCATCGGACGTGTACTACCTCTACCACGCGTTTCTGGCGCACTACCAGCAGGGCGATGCCAGCGGCCTGGACGCTTATTCGGACAAGGCGCTCGCCAGGGTGTGGAAGGGCCAGCGCTTCTCCTGGTGGCTGACGCAGCTGCTGCACAGCTTTCCCGACCAGAGCGCGTACGACCAGCACATGCAGCAGGTGGAGCTGGACTACCTGTTCTCCTCCCAACACGCCCTGGCGTCGCTGGCGGAAAACTACGTCGGCCTGCCTTACTGAAGGCAAAGGTCCAGAAGCTATTTCTTTCATAGCTATCAACCTAGAGCAGACAAGCGCGAGGGCCGGTTTTCAGTAAAATCATCACAGCGCACCCCGCGCTGTGACCGCTCCTTTCCATGACCCGCCGCCCCGCGTCATCGCCCCCAACTCCGCCGCTTGAAAAGGCTTCGCCCGCACCGGCTGGCGGAGCCGCTCCTGGCGCGGTGGCATCGGTCGACACGGGCTATCTGCGCGCGCTGGTGGGCTACAACGCGCGGCGCGCATCGCTTGCCATCATCGAGCTCTTCATGCAGCGCATGGCGGTGTACGACCTCAAGGTGGTCGATTTCTCCGTGCTCTCGCTG
>MEDL01000151.1 GCA_001724785.1 Acidovorax sp. SCN 68-22
GTCGCCGGCGTCGATGAGCGCCGGAAAGCCGATGAGCTGCTGCCCGCCCTTGCCGATTTCCATCAGCTCGGGCAGCTCGCCGAAGGTCCAGGCCGTGTAGCGGGCTTCGGCGGGCACGGCAGGTGCGCTCGGTGGTGCTTTTGTTTTTGTAGCTACCTGTCCTTCTGCAGCAAGCGCTGGAGGCCCATTTGGTTCATTTTTTTGCGGCGTCCCTGCCCGGCTGCCCAGCTTGAGCCCGGCCAGCGCCTGGAAAGCGCCGCGCGCCTTCGCGCCCCATTCGGCCTTGAGCGCACCGAGGTTGCGCCCCTGCCCCAGCTGGCGGCCGTGCTCATCGACCACGCGGATGTTCATGAACAAATGCGGGCTGAGCATGTCGGGCTTGAAATCGGCGCGCTTCACGTCGAGCGAGGTCTCCTGGCGCACCTGCTTGAGCAGCGCATCGACCAGGCCCATATGGCCCACCCGGTCCGGCGTGCCCAGCAACGCCGCCAGGCGCGCGGCCGATTCGGGCAGCGGCACGAAGCGGCTGCGCGGGCGCTGCGGCAGGCTTTTCAGCAGCGCCTGGATCTTGTCCTTGAGCATGCCGGGCACCAGCCATTCGCAGCGCTCCTCGCTCACCTGGTTGAGCACGAAGAGCGGCACGGTGACGGTGACGCCGTCGCGCGCGTCGCCCGGTTCGTGCAGGTAGCTGGCCGCGCAGTCCACGCCGCCCAGGCGAATGACGCGTGGGAAGGCCGCCGTGGTGATGCCCGCCGCCTCGTGGCGCATGAGTTCGTCGCGGGTCAGGCGCAGCAGTTCCGGGCGCTTGGCCGCCTCCTGGCGGTACCAGCGCTCGAAGGCGGCGCCGCTGGCGATGTCCTGCGGCACCTGCTGGTCGTAGAAGGCGAAGATCAGCTCCTCGTCCACCAGCACGTCCTGGCGGCGCGATTTGTGCTCCAGCTCCTCGACCTTGGCGATCAGCTTCTCGTTCGCCGCCAGGAACGGCAGGCGCTTGTGCCACTCGGGCAGCACGTCGCCAGCGACCAGCGCCTGGCGGATGAACATCTCGCGCGCGGCCTGCGGGTCCACCTTGTCGAAGGGCTTGCGCCGCCCGCTGTAGACCACCAGGCCGTAGAGCGTGGCGCGCTCGAAGGCGACGACTTCGGCGGCCTTTTTCTCCCAGTGCGGGTCGAGCAGTTGCTTCTTCAGCAGGTGTGCGCCGACTTCCTCCAGCCACTGCGGCTCGATGTGGGCGATGCCGCGCCCGAACAGGCGCGTGGTTTCCACCAGCTCGGCGCAGACGATCCAGCGCCCCGGCTTCTTGCGCAGGTGCGCGCCCGGATGGCGGTGGAACTTGATGCCGCGCGCGCCCAGGTACTCGGGTGAACCAGGCGCCGCGCCGGCTGCGTCTTCCGGCTTGAAGCCGACGTTGCCGAGCAGCCCGGCGAGCATCGATTTGTGCAGCTGCTCGTAGCTGGCGCTCTGCGCGTTGAGCTCCCAGCGGTGCTCGGCCACGACGGTGAGCAGCTGGCTGTGCACGTCGCGCCATTCGCGCACGCGGCGCACGTTGATGAAGTTCTGCCGCAGCAATGTTTCGAACTGGCGGTTGCTCAGCCTGTGCGCAGGCGCCGCGTCGCCGACGGTGGGTGGCGCCGCGGGCGGCGGCGCGGCCAGGCGCTGCGCGACCGGCAGGAACGCCTGGTTGGGCGCCTTGCGGCGTGCCGCTGCCTGCTGCGCGCGCGCCGAGGCGAGTTGCGGCGCACTCCCGCCGCGCGCCTGCCCGAGCCAGTTCCACAGCGTGAGGTAGCTGCTGAATTCACTCTTCTCGTCGTCGAACTTGGCGTGCTGCTGATCGGCCTGCGCCTGCGCCTCCATGGGGCGGTCGCGCACGTCCTGCAGGCTGAGCGCGCTGGCGATCACCAGCACCTCGGCGAGCGCGCCGCGTTCGCGCGCCTCCAGGATCATGCGGCCGACGCGCGGGTCCAGCGGCAGGCGCGCCAGCTCGCGGCCCATGGCGGTCAGCTCGTTCTGCTCGTCCACGGCGCCGAGCTCGTGCAGCAGCTGGTAGCCGTCGGCCACGGCGCGGCCGGAGGGCGCGTCGATGAAGGGAAACGCCGCCACGTCGCCCAGGTTCAGCGACTTCATGCGCAGGATCACGCTGGCCAGCGAGCTGCGCAAAATTTCCGGGTCGGTGAAGCGCGGGCGGGCGGCGAAATCCGGCTCGTCGTAGAGGCGGATGCAAATACCGCTGGCCACGCGCCCGCAGCGCCCGGCGCGCTGGTTCGCCGCCGCCTGGCTGACGGGCTCGACCAGGAGCTGCTCCACCTTGCTGCGCAAGCTGTAGCGCTTGACGCGCGCCGTGCCTGCATCAATGACGTAGCGGATGCCGGGAACCGTGAGCGAGGTCTCGGCCACGTTGGTCGCCAGCACTATGCGCCGCCCGGTGTGGCCGTCGAAGATGCGGTCCTGCTCGGCCTGCGAGAGGCGCGCGAACAGCGGCAGCACCTCGGCATGGCGCGTCAGCACGTTGTGCGCGAGGTGCTTGCGCAAATGGTCGGCGGCTTCGCGGATTTCGCGCTCGCCGGGCAGGAAGACCAGGATGTCCCCCGCCGCGTTCCCCTGCCAGAGCTCGTCCACCCCATCGGCGATGGCCTCGTTCAGCCCGTAGTCGCGCGATTCCTCGAACGGCCGCCAGCGCTGCTCCACCGGGAACATGCGGCCGGAAACCTGGATGACCGGCGCAGGCCCCGTGCTGGTCTCGAAATGCCGGGCAAAGCGGTCCGCGTCGATGGTGGCGGACGTCACCACCACCTTCAAATCGGGCCGGCGCGGCAGGATCTGACAGAGGTAGCCGAGCAAAAAGTCGATGTTCAGGCTGCGCTCGTGCGCCTCATCGATGATCAGCGTGTCGTACTGCTGCAGCAGCGGGTCGGTCTGCGTCTCGGCCAGCAAAATGCCGTCGGTCATCAGCTTGACCGAGGCGCCGGGGCTCAGCCGGTCCTGGAAGCGCACCTTGTAGCCGACCACCTCGCCCAGTGGGGTCTTGAGCTCCTCGGCGATGCGCTTGGCCACGCTGCTGGCAGCGATGCGGCGCGGCTGGGTGTGGCCGATGAGCCGGCCTTTGCTGCCCGGCGGCGCATGCAGGCGCCCGCGCCCCATGGCGAGCGCGATCTTGGGCAGCTGCGTGGTCTTGCCCGAACCGGTCTCGCCGCAGACGATGACGACCTGGTGCGCAGCCAGCGCGGCTTCGATTTCACCGCGCCGCGCAGAAACAGGGAGCGATTCGGGAAAGGTGATGGCCGGCAGGCGGCCGGCGACGGGGTCTGGCAAGGGCGCAACTTCGTAGAGAATCGCGGATTATCTCCGCCCACGCGCATGTCCACCGTCTTCAACTTCACCTTCGTGCCCTGGTTCCGGTCGGTGGCGCCCTATATCCACAAGTTCCGCCACCAGACCTTCGTCGTCGGCCTCACGGGCGAAGCCATTGCCGCCGGCAAGCTGCAAAGCATCGCCCAGGACCTGGCCATGATCCAGGCCATGGGCGTGAAGATTGTGCTGGTGCACGGCTTTCGCCCACAGGTGAATGAGCAGCTCGCGGCCAAGGGCCACGAGGGGCGCTATTCGCACGGCATCCGCATCACCGACTCGGTCGCGCTCGACAGCGCGCAGGAGGCCGCCGGCCAGCTGCGCTACGAGATCGAGGCCGCCTTCAGCCAGGGCTTGCCGAACACGCCCATGGCCGGCTCGACGGTGCGGGTGATTTCCGGCAACTTCATCACCGCGCGGCCGGTCGGCATCGTCGATGGCGTCGATTTTCAGCACTCGGGCCTGGTGCGCAAGGTCGATGTCGCGGGTATCCAGCGCTCGCTCGACATGGACGCGCTGGTGCTGATCTCGCCCTTCGGCTTCTCGCCCACGGGCGAAGCCTTCAACCTGAACATGGAAGAGGTCGCGACCTCGGTCGCCATCGCCCTCAAGGCCGACAAGCTGGTGTTCGTGACCGAAGTGCCCGGCATCCTGCAGAACCCGGACGAACCGGCGGGCGAAGACAACCCCATCGACACCGAGCTGCCCCTGGCCCAGGCGCGCCAGTTGCTCGCGCGCGTGCCGCCCAGCCAGCAGCCTACGGACACCGCTTTTTACCTGCAGCACTGCGTGAAGGCCTGCCACGGCGGCGTGGAGCGCAGCCACATCATTCCGTTCGCGGTCGACGGCTCCCTGCTGCTGGAGATCTACGTGCACGACGGCATCGGAACCATGGTGGTGGACGAAAAGCTCGAAGAGGTGCGCGAGGCCACGGCCGACGACGTCGGCGGCATCCTGCAGCTCATCGAACCCTTCGAGAAAGACGGCACGCTGGTCAAGCGCGACCGCACCGAGATCGAGCGCGACGTCTCCAACTACACCATCGTCGAGCACGACGGCGTCATCTTCGGCTGCGCCGCGCTCTACCCCTACCCCGAAAAGCGCACCGGCGAAATGGCGGCGCTCACCGTTTCGCCGCAAAGCCAGGGCACGGGCGACGGCGAAAAGCTGCTCAAGCGCATCGAACAGCGCGCGCGCCTGCTGGGGCTGGAGTCCATCTTCGTGCTGACGACGCGCACCATGCACTGGTTCATCAAGCGCGGCTTCGTGGTGGTGGACCCCGAGTGGCTACCGGACGCCCGCAAGCGCAAGTACAACTGGGACCGGCGCAGCCAGGTCCTGGTCAAGAAGCTCTGAATGTTTTTGCGCTTCGAGGCAACATCATCTTGCGCAGGAAGCTATTGATTTCGTAGCTATTTTCTAGCGGCGGGACGCTTGTGCGGCCATGCATCTGCGCCCCGCAAGACGGCCACGGTGGGTTCAAGCCGAAACGCCCCCGGTATGATCGCGAACATGAACCTGCGAAGAACCATTTACGCGATGCGCCTGTGGGTGCTTGCGTGGTTCATGGCATCGCTCGGCGTAGCCATCGCTGCGCCCATCGTGCAGCCCAAGCCGATGCAGCTCGTTTGTTCAAGCACCGGCACCATCATGCTGCTCGTGCAGTCCGACGACGGCACCGTGGAGAAAATGGGGTCGTCGGGCATGGACTGCCCGCTGTGCTCGCCCGCGGGCGCGCCGCCGGTCACCACCGTCGGCACGGTGATCCCGCCCCTGCCCCTGGCCCACGCGCTGCAGCCCATCGAGGCCGCGCGCATCGCGGTCGCCACCGCCGCGCCTCTGCCGGCGCGCGGCCCCCCCGCCCTCTCCTGACCCGCCCGTTCCGCCTGCTCGGCACGCTGCGCGTGCCTGCAGGCCCGCATCCCATGCCCGCATGCCGCTTTGCCCACCCGGGGCAGGCGTGCCCGGCGCCATGGCGTGCCTCCAAGCCGTCCGTCAGAGAGAGTTTTCATGATCCGTTCCACCGCACCCGCCCGCGTGGCCGCCATGCGCGCGCACGCCCCTTCGTTCACCCTTTCTCCCCTGTACGCCAGCCTGTTGGCGGGCCTGGCCCTCGCGCCCCTGGGAGCCGCTGCCCAGCGCAAAACCGCGGAAGCCCCCACCCTGCAAACCGTGCAGGTGGTTGATTCCGTGCCCGCTCCCAATGGCCGCATCAACCTCGACACCCCGGTCGAAACCGGCAGCCGCCTGGGACTGACACCCCGCGAAACGCCCGCCTCCGTCACCGTGGTGGACCGCGCCACCATCGAGGCGCGCGGCGCCCAGGACACGCAGGAAATCCTGCGCGCCATTCCGGGCGTGACCGCGCACAACGCGCCGGGGAGCATCGGCGTGAGCTACCGGGGCTTTGGCAGCGGCTCCATCGGCCAGATGTTCAACGGCATCAGCGTGCAGTATTCGATCGCCGCGCGCCCCGTGGACAGCTGGATCTACGACCGGGTCGAGGCCATTGGCGGCCCATCGAGCTTCCTGTTTGGCTCGGGCTCCGTGGGCGGTTCGATCAACTACCTCACCAAGACGGCCGAGCGCTACGACTTCACCGAAGGCCAGCTGCGCCTGGGCCAGAACAACCTCAAGGAGGTCTCGCTGGGCCTGAACCGGCGCATTGCCGGCAGCGACAACGCGGCCGGCCCGCAGCATTTCGCGCGCATCGACCTGAACCACCGCGATGCCGGCCACTGGGTGGAAGGCATGCACACGCGCTCCACACAGCTGGCGACCTCGCTGCTGTCCGACCTGGGCAGCGGCCTCATCCACACGCTGGCCTACGAGTACCAGAACGAGCATGTGGATCGCCCCTACTGGGGCACGCCGTTGCGCAACCCGGTGGCGGGCGAGCTGCGCATCGACCCGCGCACGCGCTTTGCCAACTACAACAGCGCCGATGGCCTGTACGCCCAGCGCGTGCAGTGGCTCCGCTCGGTCACGCAGTGGCGCGCCTCGGACGCCCTGGAGCTGCGCAATACGTTCTATGCCTACGACGCGCTGCGCGACTACCGCAACGTCGAGACCTACCGCTTCAACGCCAGCAACACCCAGGTGATCCGTTCGGCAGCCTACCTGCAGCGCCACGACCACGAGGTGGTGGGCGACCGCGTCGAGGGCACTTACAAGGGCAGCATCGCCGGCCGCAAGAGCGACTGGGCCTTTGGCCTGGACGTGAGCGTGAACCGGCAGACACGCTTCCCCAACAGCCTCTCCGGCACGGTGAGCACCGTCGATCCCTACCGCTTCGGCACGGAGAACTTCTTCGACATCCCCGGCATGGCGCCCGGCTTCAAGCCCGACCGCGACAACAAGGTCACCACCACGGCCCTGTACCTGGAGAACCGCACCGC
>MEDL01000152.1 GCA_001724785.1 Acidovorax sp. SCN 68-22
CCTGGGGGCGTTCCCCCTGCCGGTCGAGGTGATTCCCATGGCCGCCGCCCACATCGCCCGCCGCTTCGGTGCCATGGGTGGCACTGCGCGCCTGCGCATGCGGGGGGGCGAGCCGCTCGTGACCGACAACGGCCAGCACATCCTCGACGTGCAGGGCCTGTCCATCGCCGACCCGCTGGCTTTCGAGACCGAAGTCAGCCAGTGGCCGGGCGTGGTGACGGTCGGCGTGTTCGCCCACCAGAAGGCGGCCGTGTGCCTGCTGGGTACGGCGACCGGCGTGCGCACCCTGCGCTTTTGAGCAGGCCATGCCCACTCCCGCCGGGCCGCCGCGCTTCTGGACGCACAGCGCGGACGGCGCCGGCCGCGTGCACCTGGCTTATGCGGTGCGCGGCGGCGCCGTGCATGCCGTGCTGGTGGCCGTGGGCGCACTGCTGGCTGCTGGCGGCTGCGCCGCCGCGTTCTGGCTGGTGCGCGGCGGGGGTCTGACCGCCGCCGGCTGGGTGTTCTTGGTGCTGGCCCCCGGCGGGGCGGTGCTGGCGGGCGTCTACGTGCTCGACCGCATGCTCTTGGCGCGGGTCGAATACGCGCTGGGGGATGGCGTCCTCGGTGCGCACCGCGTTTCGCTCTTCGGCAACGCGCGCACCGAGATCCCGCGCAGCGCCATCCTCGGCATTGCGCAGCGCTATTCACCGCCCGACAAGGATGCGCCCAGTGGCGATCCGGGCACCTGGACCACGTTCGTGGAGTGGCGCACGCCCGAAGGCGAGCGGCGCGACCTGGCGATCGACGGGCTGCACAGCGGGGAGGAGCGCCGCTGGCTCGGCCCCTTGCTCTCCGGCTGGGCCCAGGTGCCGCTCACGCGCGGCCATGCGGCGGGTTTCGAGGAGGCGCCGGCCTCCGAGCTGCCGGACGATTGATGGGGCCGGGCGGCGTCCCCCGCGCTCAGAACTTGATGCCCGCCGGGTTGGAAGGCGTGGGTGCGCCGGGCGCGGGGACCGGGGCCGGCCGGCGCGTCGGGGCGGCAGCAGGCCTTTCGGACGTGGGTTTGGGCGCGTCCTGCGCCGGCTTGAGCGCCACCAGCGGCGCAGCCGGTGGGCGGCGGTAGTTGGCCGGCAGTTGCGATTGCTTGGGGTAGCCGGCGGCGTCGAGGTACTGGGACCACTCGGTTTCCGAAAAGCCCTGGAGCTGCTGGCCGCCTATGGTGGCGAATGGCAGGTTGCTTTTGCCGCTGAGCTTCTCGAGCGCCTGCACGTCTTCGTTGGTGCCCACGGTGCGCTCCGTGAAGGGCACGCCGCGTGTGGTCAGGAGCTTGCGCGCGCTGTCGCACGGTGCACAGTCGCTGCCGGTGTACAAGGTCACCGGAAAGCGCTGCACCACCTGGCGCAGCTCGTACGGGAGCGCGGAGGCATCCGTGCCCGTGGCCGGCTGCGCGGCCGGGTTGTTGCGCGTGCCCGGCGCCGTGGCCTCCGGCGCGCGGTCGGAAAACGTGACTTTGCCGTCGGGCCCGACGATGCGGTACACCGGCTGGGCCTGCGCGCCGGTGGCGCAGGTCAGTGCCCCGAGGAGCAGCAGCGCGGTGAAGGGGCCCAAGCGTGAATTCGTGGTCATCGAGCGTCTCCTGGTGCGAAACCGATAGCGGGATTCTTGCATTGAAACGCGCAGGGGCGCGTTGTTTCAGGCCATGCCCTGGTGGCGCAGCAAGGCGTCCAGGCTGGGTTCGCGGCCGCGAAAGGCCTTGAAGGATTCCATCGCCGGGCGGCTGCCGCCCGCCTCCAGGATGGCCTGGCGGTAGCGACGACCGGTCTCGGGGTTCGGCAGGCCGTCGGCGCCGGCGGTTTCCTCGAAGGCGGCGTAGGCGTCGGCCGAGAGCACTTCCGCCCATTTGTAGCTGTAGTAGCCGGCCGCGTAGCCGCCCGCGAAGATGTGGCTGAAAGTGTGCGCCGTGCGGCTGAAGGCGGGCGGCTGGAGCACGGCGACTTCGGCGCGCACCAGGTCCAGCAGGGGCATGAAGTCCTGCGCCGGGTCGTGCTCTGTGTGCAGCAGCATGTCGAACAGGGCGAACTCGATCTGGCGCAGCGTCTGCATGCCGCTCTGGAAGTTCTTCGCCGCGATCATCTTGTCGAACAGCGCGCGCGGCAGGGCTTCGCCGGTGTCGGCGTGCGCCGTCATGTGGCGCAGCACGTCCCATTCCCAGCAGAAGTTCTCCATGAACTGGCTGGGCAGCTCGACGGCGTCCCATTCGACGCCGCCGATGCCCGACACATCGCGCTCGTTCACCTGCGTGAGCATGTGGTGCAGGCCATGGCCGAACTCGTGGAACAGGGTGATGACGTCGTCGTGCGTCAGCAGCGCCGGCTTGCCTTCGCTGCCGGCGGAGAAATTGCACACCAGGTAAGCCACCGGCGTCTGCAGCGCGCCGGTGTCCGGGCGCAGCCAGCGGGTGCGGGCATCGTCCATCCAGGCACCGCCGCGCTTTCCGCTGCGCGCCGGCATGTCGAGGTAGAACTGGCCGACCAATTCGGTGCCCTGGCCTTGCGGGTGGGCGCGCTCGATGCGGTAGAACTGCACGGCGGGGTTCCAGGCGGGGGCCTGGTCGGGCCGGATCGCCACTTCGAACAGTGTCTCGACGATCTTGAACAGCCCCGCCAGCACCGTGGGCGCGGGGAAATACTGGCGCAGCTCCTGTTCGCTGAAGGCGTAGCGGGCCTCCTTGAGCTGTTCGGAGATGTAGGGCCAGTCCCAGGGCTGCGGGTCGGCGAGGCCCAGGCGCTCGGCGGCGAAGGCGCGCAGGTCGGCCACGTCCTGTTCGGCGTAGGGCCGGGCGCGCTTGGCCAGGTCGCGCAGGAAGGTGATCACCTCGGTGGTCGATTGCGCCATCTTGGGCGTGACGGACACCTCGCCGAAATTCTGGAAGCCCAGCAGGCGCGCCTCTTCCTGGCGCAGGGCCAGGATTTCGCGGATCAGGGCGCCGTTGTCGAAGCGCCGGGCGTCGCCTTCGGCCTGGTCGGAGGCGCGCGTGGCGTAGGCGCGGTACAGCACTTCGCGCAGCGCGCTGCTGCGTGCGAACTGCATCACCGGCAGGTACACCGGCATCTTCAGGCTGAGCTTGCAGCCGGGCTTGCCGTCGGCGGCAGCCGCTTCGCGGCACGCCTGGACCACGTCGGCGGGCAGGCCGGCGAGTTCTTCTTCCGGCGCGTAGTAGGCGAAGCTGTCGGTGGCGTCGAGCGCGTTTTCGCTGAACTTCTGCTGCAGCTCGGCCATGCGCTCCTGGATTTGCGCAAAGCGCTCCTTGGCCGGGCCGGTGAGTTCGGCGCCCGAGAGGACGAAGTTGCGCACCGCGTTCTTCCAGGCCTGCAGTTGTTCGGCGTTCAGGCTGGCCGGCGCGATGGCCTTGTATTTGGCGTACAGGCGCTCGTCGGCGCCCAGGCGCGTCCAGAAATCGGTCACGCGGGGCAGGGCGGCGTTGTAGGCCTCGCGCAGTTCGGGCGTGTCGGCCACGCTGTTCAAGTGGCTGACCACGCCCCAGGCGCGGCCGAGTTCCTCGGTCGCGACGTCCAGCACCCGGGCGATGGCCGTCCAGTCGGCGGGGAAGCCGGGCGCGGTGACCGTCTCCAGGGCGGCATCGGCGCGCGCCAGCAGCGTGTCGATGGCCGGGGCCACGTCGGCGGGCGTGATGCGGTCGAACGCGGGCAGGGCGGAGAAGTCGAGAAGGGGGTTGCTCATGCGCGCTTAGATGGCGCCTTGCGGCGCAGGTTCAAGGCAGGGGGGCTTTCAGGCGGCGGCGCGCTCGGCCGCTTCCAGGGTGTTGACCAGCAGCATGGTCACCGTCATGGGGCCGACGCCGCCTGGAACCGGCGTGATCCAGCCGGCGACCTCGCGCACGCCGGCAAAATCGACGTCGCCGCAGAGCTTGCCGGCGGCATTGCGGTTCATGCCGATGTCGATCACCACGGCGCCGGGCTTGACCATGTCGGCCGTGACGGTGTTCTGGCGCCCCACGGCGGCGACGATCACGTCGGCCTGCAGCGTGTGGTGTTTGAGGTTCGCGGTGGCGCTGTGGCAGATGGTGACCGTGGCGTTCTTCTGCAGCAGCATCAGCGCCATGGGTTTGCCGACGTTGTTGCTGCGACCGATGACCACGGCGTGCTTGCCGGCGAGGTCGATGCCGGTGCGCTCGATCAATTTCATGCAGCCGTAGGGCGTGCACGACCAGAAACCGGGTGTGCCGGTGAGCAGGGCGCCGGCGCTGGCGACGTGGAAGCCGTCCACGTCCTTGGCGGGGTCGATGGCGGCGATGACTTTCTGCGCGTCGATGTGCTTGGGCAGCGGCAGCTGCACCAGGATGCCGTGGATGGCCGGGTCGGCGTTGAGGGCGGCGATGCGATCGAGCAGCGCGGCCTCGGTCAGCTCGGCGCCGTAGCGCTCCAGCACCGAATGCAGGCCCGCATCCTGACAGGCCTGCACCTTCTTGCCGACGTACACCTGGCTGGCCGGGTCTTCGCCCACCAGCACCACGGCCAGGCCCGGGCGGACGCCGCGTGCCGTGAGGGCCGCGGCGCGGCGCCGCACGTCGGCGCGCAGCTCGGCTGCGAGCGCATTTCCATCGATGATCGTCGCGGTCATAAAAATATCAATAAAAATGGCCGCTAGCGCTTACTGCGTAAGCGTTAGCAGCTACAAAAAAAGAAGCAATCAAAGGCGCGGTGCGGCCTGCCCCAGGGCGATCTTGAGCAGGTCGGCGACGGTGTTGGCGCCGAGCTTTTCCATGATGTTGGCGCGGTGTGTTCAGGCGGCCGGCGACGATGCGCTCCAGGACCTGCGCCTCGCGCGTGGTCAGCTTGGAGAGCAGGGCCTCGCGGCTGGCGGCCTGCTGGTAGTCGGCGAAGGATTCGCGCGCGCGCTCGAGCATGCGCTCGACCAGGCCGAGCAAGGCCTCTTCGTCGAAGGGCTTCTGGATGAAGTCGAGTGCGCCCTTCTTCATGGTGTCCACGGCCATGGGGACGTCGCCGTGGCCGGTGATGAAGACCACGGGCAGGGGCGACTTGCGCTCGATCAGGCGTTCCTGCAGTTCCAGCCCGGTCATGCCGCCCATGCGGATGTCGATGATCAGGCAGGCGACTTCGCGCGGGTCGTAGCGCGCCAGGAAGGATTCCGCGGAGTCGAAACAGCGCACCCGGTAGTCTTTTCCCTCAAGCAGCCATTGCAGCGAATCGCGAACGGCTTCGTCGTCGTCGACAACGTAAACGGTGCCTCTTTTGGGAATCAAGCTCATGCAGTGGTCCTTGGGGAATCGGTATTTGCTACAACATTTGTAGTGTTGGCGGCAGGCGCAGCGAGCGGCAACCAGAAGGTGAAGCGGCAACCCGTAACCTCCGGACCATTGTAAATGTTCTCTGCCTGCATCCTCCCCTGGTGGGATTCGACGACGCTGCGGCACAGGTTGAGCCCCATGCCCATGCCTTGCTGCTTGGTGGAGTAGAAGGCTTCGAACAGGCGCTCGAGCACTTCGGGTGCCAGGCCCCGCCCGGTGTCCTGCACGGAAAATTCGAGGCCCTCCACACCTTCCGTCTGGCGCGGCACGACGCGCAGCTCCACGCTGCGCTGCGCGGGCGGCCGGTCGGCATTGGCGATGGACTCGGCGCCGTTCTTCATCAGGTTGACCAGTACCTGCTCGATCAGGATGGAATCGGCCATCACCGGGGGCAGGCGCGCGGCGAGGTATTGGTTCAAGCGCACGTTGTTGCGGCGCAGTTCGATCCCGGCCAGTTCCACCGCCTCGGCGACCATCTGCGCGGCGTCCGCCAGCTGGCGCTTGGGCTCGCTTTTCTTCACGAACTCGCGGATGCGCTGGATGATGTGGCCGGCGCGCTGCGCCTGGTGCGCCGTCTTCTCCAGCGCCGCGAGCAGCGCTGGTTCGGTGATCTGCCCACTCTTGACGCGCGAGATGATGCCGCTGCAGTAGTTGCTGATGGCCGTCAGGGGCTGGTTGAGCTCGTGCGCCACGCTGGAGGCCATCTCGCCCATGGTGATCAGGCCGCTCACCGACTGGGCGCGCTCGGTCTGGCGCGCGGCCTGCGCTTCGGCCAGGCGGCGCGGCGTGATGTCGGTGGCGATCACCATCTGCGCCAGGCGTCCGTCCACCCAGCTCAGGTAGCGCGAGCGCACTTCCAGCCACTTGCCCAGGTCGGGCAGGAAGATTTCCGCGTTTTCGGCATGGGCGCTGGTCAGGCTGTCGGTGGGCAGGCCCATCAGGGCGTCTTCGTCGGGCGGGTGGCCGGGGTCTCCGGCCGGCAGCACGCCGGCCTGCGCCACCAGCTGCAGGTGCCCGTCGGTCTGCGAGCCGAACCACTGGCGGTACAGCTTGTTGGCGAACAGCAGCTCGGCGCTGCCGAGCGGCGCCACGGACACCGACGCGTCGAGCGATTCGAGCACCACGGTGAAGCGTTCGTGCGAAGCGGTGAGCTGCTCGCGGATGCGGTTGGGCTCGGTGATGTCGGTCATGGACGTCATCCAGCCCGTCTGGCGGCCGCGCGCGTCGATGAGGGGCGAAACATACAGCCGCGCGTCGAACACCGAGCCGCTCTTGCGCCGCACGCGCACCTGAAAGCCCCCGGCGATGCTCTTGCCGTTGAGCTCATCCTGCAGGCGGGCGTGCAGCTGCTCATGGTCGGCTTCGGGCCAGTAGGGGAAGGGCGGCATCTGGCCGACCAGTTCCTCTTCCGTCCAGCCGGTCATCTGGCAGAAGGCGGCGTTCACATAGGTGATCTTGCCGTTCATGTCGAGCGCGCGCATGCCGGTGAGCACGGAGTTTTCCATGGCGCGGCGAAAGTTCGTTTCGCGCACCAGCGCCTGCTGCGCCTGCATGCGCCGCCGCGTGTGGCGCCAGGTGGCGATCAGCATCCACGCCGTCATGGTGCTGAGCACGCCGACCAGCCAGAACAGCCCGCTGCCCACCAGGCCGAGCGAGGTGCGGTAGGCCTGCGCGCGCAGCACCAGGCCGTCGCCGACCGGCGAGACAGGCACCTGGTAGCTGGTGGTGCGGCGCGACCAAGGCATCCATTCGGACGGCTCGCGCGGCGCGAGCGGAACGCCGGCCAGGACCTGGCCCTTGCCGTCGACCAGCGTCATGGCGTAGCGCGCCAGGAGCTCCGTGGGGGTGCCGTAGCGCAGCAGGCTGTCGACCGAATACTCCCCGAGCACGACACCGGCGAAATTGCCCTGGGTGTTGATGGGCACCTGCAACTGCAGCAAGGGAACGGATTCGTCGGGCTCCAGGCCGGGCTGTGAATACACCGGTTGCTGGGTGGAGCGCGAGAGCGCGAACACCTTCTGAGTGTCGCCGCGGCGGAGCACCTCGCCGGCCACGCGCACCTGTGCGCTGGCGATGGTGGGCGTGGCGTGGCTGGCGCGGATGCGGCCGGCTTCGTCGATCCAGGTGATGGCCTGCAGCTCGGGGTACTGGCCGATGAGCGCCTCGGCGCGCTGGTGGAACTGGGGGAGCTCAACGTCCTTGTTCGAAACGTCGCGCGCGATGCGCATGAGTTGCTCCTGGCGCTCGAGCAGGCGCAGGCGCATGCGTTGCTGCGCATATTCGACGTCGCGGCGCAGGGCTTCGTGCTCGCGGTCGGCTTCTTCGACGCGCAAATACCAGAATGCCGCCAGCACGGCCGCCATGAACAGCAGCACCGCGGCCAGCGGCGCCAGCGCCGCGAAACGGTCCTGGCGGTTGGGCGAGAGGCTGCGCCACCAGGTGCCCCACCAGCGTGCGGCGGCGCTGCGCTGCGGGGGCGGCTGACTGGGCGCTGACAACTGCGGGTTTTTCAAAGCCATGGCGCGAGTGTAGATGGCGGCCTGGCGCCTTTGCGCTGCGCGGGAAATTTGATGTTATTTCGTAATATGGAATTTAACTGCACTATTTGGAATATTCTGAAAATGTGCGAAACTAGGGGAACCGTACTAAATTGTGGCCAAACACCCAGGAGACAGAGCATGGCAGACGCGTCCCAGACCAACGCCCCCCTTGCTGCCGAGGGCAGCGCAGACACCGACCAGCAGGAAACGCGCGAGTGGATGGATGCCCTATCCGCCGTGATCGAGAGCGACGGCCTGGAGCGCGCGCACTTCCTGCTTGAGCAACTGCTGGAGCACGCGCGCCAGAACAGCCTGGACATGCCTTTTTCGGCCAACACCGGCTACGTGAACACGCTGGAGCCTGGCCAGGAGGCGCGCTGCCCCGGCAACATCGCCCTGGAAAAGCGCCTGCGCGCCTACATGCGCTGGAACGCCATGGCCATGGTGGTGCGCGCCAACCGCCTGCACCCGCACGACGGCGGCGATCTGGGTGGACACATCGGCTCGTTCGCCTCGCTGGCCAGCATGTGGGGCGCCGGCTTCAACCATTTCTGGCACGCCGAAAGCGAAACCCACGGCGGCGACTGCGTCTATTTCCAGGGCCACAGCGCGCCCGGCATCTACGCCCGCGCCTACCTGGAAGGGCGTATTTCGGAAGACCAGCTGGAGAACTTCCGCCAGGAAGTCGGCGGCAAGGGCTTGTCGAGCTACCCGCACCCCAAGCTGATGCCCGGCTTCTGGCAGTTCCCCACCGTCAGCATGGGCCTGGGGCCGATGATGGCGATCTACCAGGCGCGCTTCCTCAAGTACCTGCACGCGCGCGGCATTGCCGACACGGCGCAGCGCAAGGTCTGGGTGTTCCTCGGCGACGGCGAGATGGACGAGCCCGAGAGCAAGGGCGCCATCAGCCTGGCGGCGCGCGAGAACCTGGACAACCTCATCTTCGTCATCAACTGCAACCTGCAGCGGCTCGACGGTCCGGTGCGCGGCAACGGCAAGATCATCCAGGAGCTGGAGGGCGACTTCCGCGGCGCCGGCTGGCACGTCATCAAGCTGCTCTGGGGCAAGGGCTGGGACGACCTGCTGACGCGCGACAAGAGCGGCAAGCTCCGCCAGCTGATGATGGAAACCGTGGACGGCGACTACCAGACCTACCGCGCCATGGACGGCGCCTACATCCGCAAGCATTTCTTCGGCAAGTACCCCGAGACGCTCAAGCTGGTCGAGCACCTCTCCGACGACGACATCTGGGAGCTGCGCCGCGGCGGGCACGACCCGGAAAAGGTCTACGCCGCCTTCCACGCGGCCAATTCCCACCAGGGCCAGCCCACGGTGCTGCTCGTCAAGACCATCAAGGGCTACGGCATGGGCAAGGCCGGCGAGGGCAAGAACACGGTGCACCAGACCAAGAAGCTGGCCGACGAGGACATCCGCTACATCCGCGACCGCTTCAACATTCCGGTGCCGGACAGCGAGCTGGAAAAGCTCCCCTACTACAAGCCGGCCGACGACACGCCGGAAATGCGCTACCTGCACGAGCGGCGCAAGGCGCTCGGCGGCTACCTGCCCAAGCGCCGTACGCACGCCGACGAGCACTTCACCGTGCCCGCGCTCTCGACCTTCAAGGCGGTGATCGAACCCACGGCCGAGGGCCGCGAGATCAGCACCACCCAGGCCTACGTGCGCTTCCTCACGCAATTGCTGCGCGACAAGGCGCTCGGCCCGCGCGTCGTACCCATCCTGGTCGATGAGGCGCGCACCTTCGGCATGGAGGGGCTGTTCCGCCAGATCGGCATCTACAACCCGCGTGGCCAGCTCTACACGCCGGTGGACCGCGAGCAGGTGATGTACTACAAGGAGCAGAAGGACGGCCAGATCCTCCAGGAAGGCATCAACGAAGCCGGCGGCATGTGCTCCTGGATCGCCGCGGCGACCTCGTACTCGACGAACAACCGGATCATGATCCCGTTCTACGTCTACTACTCGATGTTCGGCTTCCAGCGCTTTGGCGACTTTGCCTGGGCCGCTGGCGACATGCAGGCGCGCGGCTTCATCCTGGGCGGGACCTCGGGGCGCACCACGCTCAACGGCGAAGGCCTGCAGCACGAGGACGGCCACAGCCACATCCTGGCAAGCACCATCCCGAACTGCGTCAGCTACGACCCGACGTTCGCGCACGAAGTGGCGGTGATCATGCAGGAGGGCTTGAAGCGCATGGTCGAACGCCAGGAGAACGTGTACTACTACATCACGTTGCTGAACGAGAACTACGCCATGCCCGGCCTCACGCCCGGCACCGAGGAGCAGATCATCCAGGGCATGTACCTGTGCAAGCAGGGCGCCGACGGCGACAAGCGCGTGCAACTGCTGGGCTCGGGTTCCATCCTGCGCGAATCGCTGGAGGCGCAAAAGCTGCTCGCCGCCGATTGGGGCGTGCAGGCCGACGTGTGGAGCTGCACCAGCTTCAACGAGCTCACGCGCGAAGGCCAGGACGCCGAGCGCTGGAACCTGCTGCACCCGCTGGAGACGCCGCGCGTGCCCTTCGTCGCGCGCCAGCTGGCGAGCCGCAGCGGCCCGGTGGTTGCGTCCACCGACTACGTCAAGGCCTACGCCGAACAGATCCGCCCCTTCGTTCCCGCAGGGCGCGCCTACAAGGTGCTGGGCACGGACGGCTTTGGCCGCAGCGATTTCCGCTACAAGCTGCGCGAGCATTTCGAGATCAACCGCCACTACATCACCGTGGCCGCGCTCGCGGCGCTGGCCGAGGAGGGCAAGGTGGCGCGCACGCAAGTGGCCGAGGCCATCGCCAAGTACGGCATCCAGACCGAACGCGTCAATCCGCTCTACGCCTGAACGGGAACCAGGCATGCGCCCCGTCGCCCAGGCCAGCACCGCAGCCGCGTGCCAGCTGGGCGTCCGGGGCCGCGTGCCGAGCATAAAGAGAAAGCGAGACACAACATGGCATTGGTAAACATCCAGGTTCCGGACATCGGCGATTTCGACGAGGTCGGCGTGATCGAAGTGCTTGTCAAGGTGGGCGACACGGTGCAGGCCGAGCAGTCGCTCATCACCGTCGAATCCGACAAGGCGTCGATGGAAATCCCCTCCAGCCACGCCGGCGTGGTCAAGGAACTGCAGGTCGCCCTGGGCGACAAGGTCAAGCAGGGTTCGGTGATCGCGGTCGTGGAAGCCGCAGGCGCCGCGAGCGGTGAAGAATCACAGCCAAATCAGGCTCCAGCGCAGGCTGCGCAAGCACCGATAGCTACCAAATCAGAAGCATCTGCACCTGCGCCGGCACCCGCCGCCCCAGCCCCGGCTGCTGCAACCACGGTGGAAGTGCGCGTGCCCGACATCGGCGACTTCAAGGACGTCGCCGTGATCGAGCTGCTCGTCAAGGTCGGCGACGCGGTGAAGGTCGAGCAATCGTTGTTCACCGTCGAATCGGACAAGGCGTCGATGGAAATCCCGTCGCCCGCCGCCGGCGTGCTCAAGGAACTCAAGGTGCAGGTCGGCGACAAGGTCAACATCGGCGACCTGGTGGCGCTGCTCGAAGGCGCTGGGGGCGCGGCCGCGGCGGCTGCCCCGGCGCAGGCG